>CAZRDB010000243.1:4483-6506 GCA_964598695.1 uncultured Armatimonadia bacterium | reverse complement strand
GGCGCTGGCTGAGTTCGAGCGCGACCTCACCCGAGAGCGCATCCGCTCCGGCATGGCGGCCGCGAAGGCGAAGGGGCAGGTCCTCGGGAGACGCCCAGGGCAGAGGCCGAAGCCAGACAAGCTAGCTCCGAAGGTACTGGAGCTGGTCGCTGAGGGTCGCCCCCGTGGCCCTCCACCGCGTCCACGGGGGGCGTCTTCGGCGCCCTTGCCCGGGAATCGGAGCCCCGCGATCCAAGGCTCTCGGGAGCCCGATGGCGAACCGTCCGGGGGGGAGGCTCCGACGTTGTGAGGATGGTCCCCATGACCGCTCTACGCGCGACCGCCGTCGCGATGCTGCTGTGCCTCCCCGCGGCTCTGCCCGCCCTCGGCCAGGCGCCCACGCGCGAGGCGGTCTCGGTGCTGCTCCAGCGCGCCGACGGCGCCCCTGCCGGCGCGGGCCTCCGCGTTTGCCTCCGGGCCGACCGCCCGGACGGCGCCATGACGGAGGCGGTGAGCGACGAGGACGGCCGCGCCGCCTGCGGCCCGCTCCCCTGCGGCCGCTACGACTTGTGGGTCGCGCCCCCCACCGGCGGCGACCTCGCGGCCGCCCTCCGACACGGCCTGGCCGTCGAGCCCGGCGCAGGAGAGCAGACGCTCCCCGTGAGCCTCCCCGAGGCCGGCGCCGTGCGCGGCGCCCTCGGCGCGGAGGGCGCGGGCTGCGTCGTGGCAGTCCAGACCGCCACCCAAGGCGCCGAGACGCTCGCCGGCCGGGCGATCGGCGCGCTCTCCTGCTACGCCGAGACCACCGCCGGCGACGACGGCTCCTTCACGCTCGAGGGGCTCGCGCCGGGCAAGGTCGCACTCGACATCCGCAAGCCCGGCTCCGTCCATGCCTGGTCGACGGTGGAGGGCGTGGCGGTCACGGCCGGCGAGACCACCGACGTCGGCGCGGTCGCTCTCCCCGCCTCCGGCTGGGTGAGTTGGTTCGACGGCGCCACCCTCGCCGGCTGGCGGCAGGCGGGGCTGTTCGGCGAGCAGCCGGCCGTCATCGAGGACGGCGCGCTCCTCGTCCCCACGGGCAAGGACATGAGCGGCATCGTCCGCGAGGGCGACGTGCCGCGCACCGGCTACGAGGTGAGTCTCCAGGCCCGGCGCGTCGCGGGCGGCGACTTCTTCTGCGGCCTCACCTTCCCCATCGGCGAGAGCTACGCGTCGCTGATCCTCGGCGGCTGGGGCGGGCAGGTCGTGGGGGTCTCGAGCCTCGAGGGCATGGACGCCTCGCAGAACGAGACCTCCCAGACCATCCGTTTCGAGGAGCAGCGCTGGTACCGGGTTCGCGTACGCGTGACCGAGAGCCGGCTCACCTGCTGGCTCGACGGCAAGCAGATCATCGACCTCGCGGCCGACAAGCGCCGCTTCTCCACCCGCTGGGAGATGGACCGCTGCAAGCCCCTCGGCTTCGCCACCTGGCGCACGACCGGAGCGCTCCGCGACATCCGGGTCAGGGAGCTGGCCGCGGAGTAGGCGTTGCCAACGCTACTCCCCCACCCGCCGGTAGATGATGAGCCGCGAGCCGCGCGGCTCGGCGATCTCGAGCGTGAGTCCCGTCTCGGTGAGTTCCTTGCCGGAGACGCTCCACCGGTCGCCGCTGTCGGCGTCGCGTAGCTCGTAGGTGGCCTCAGGCTCGAGCGCGTGGAGCGCGGGCGTCATCGTCCGGAAGGGGCTCTCCGGCCGCCGCAGCGCGACGACGCAGCCCTCGCCGAGGTCCGGCCGGTCGCACTGCCAGGCGGCCCAGGCGTCGGCGGCGAGCGAGTAGCTCAGCAGCGGGTAGAAGTCGCCCTGGAAGTAGGGCCGTACCGCCGCCTGCTCGGCCGCCGCGGCCCGGAACCACTCGAGCGGGAAGGCATCCCACGGCGTGTGGTAGCCCTCGGGTGAGCCGGTCGGGTTCACGGGGGCGGTTAATATTTGGCGGGGCCCAAACCCCCACCCATTGGATACCATTCCGGGCGGTACCAACCCCCCGGTGTGACCGGTACCCCCGGCA
>CAZRDB010000243.1:3942-4473 GCA_964598695.1 uncultured Armatimonadia bacterium | reverse complement strand
CATCGCGCTCCGCATGGCGTACCAGTCGGGGCGGTCGCACGCGCCGGTGTGGAGCGGGACCCAGGGCGAGAGCCCCTGGGTCTGGCCCTGGACGCCCGCCTCATCGAAGCCGGGGAAGCACTGGAAGTCGCTCTGCCACAGGGGAATGCTGCGCGAGAGGGTCTCGATGTCGATCCGGCGCCCCCCGCTCGAGCAGTTGTCGATCAGCAGGCCCGGGTGACGGGCGCGCAGCTCGTCCCAGAAGGCGTAGAGGCCCTCGACGTGGCGGATCTCGGCCATCCCGACGCGGTCCTCGGTGTCGGCGGCGCGCCAGAAGGGCGCCGGATCGGTGTTGAAATCCTGCCGGTAGACGGTGACCTGCCCCTCGGCGAGGACGCCGGAGATGAGGTCGGTGAGGTACCGGCGGGCATCGGGATCGCCCAGGTTGTACAGGTAGTTGCCCCCGATGGGCCCGAGGAGGTACTCCCGGTGCTCCCGCACGAGCCCGGTGCCGTCGCAGACCCGCTCGGGCTCGAACCACAGCGTGAAGGC
>CAZRDB010000243.1:0-3932 GCA_964598695.1 uncultured Armatimonadia bacterium | reverse complement strand
CGGCCTTCGCGGCCGCGCCGACCGGCGCCATGCCGTCCGGGTAGGAGGTCTTGTTCGGCCACCAGTTGCCGACCTGACCGCCCCATGCGCTGTTGAACACGTTGGAGTTGTCCTGGTACGGGGCGTCACCGTGCCAGCCGGCGTCGACCCAGTAGTTGTCGATCGCGATGCCGTTGTCCCGGAGCCACTCGATCTTGCCGATCTGGCGCGCGGCCCGGTTCTCGCCCCAGGTGGCGAGCGAGATCGGCGGCTCGAGCAGCCTGCCCTCGTGGTGGGCCGCGAAGTGGGCGAGGATCAGCCGCCGCCACAGGTTGTGGCCGCGCACCGGGCCGCCCTCGAAGAACAGCAGGAGGATGCGGGGAGAGCGGATCTCCTCCCCGGGGTGGAGCGTGAGATGGGTGCGGCCCATCCCCCCCTGCACCTGCACGCGACCGCCCTCACCCCGCCAGAAGCGCATCACGACATCGCCAGTCCAGCCGACAGCGCCGATCACGCCCGGGGCGCCGTCGCGCTCGATCCGGAAGAACGGCAGCGCGCCATCGGATGATCGCCCCTCGCGCGACTGCACCACGAGCGGGTTGCTGGCGCCGACCCACCCGCCTTGCGGCGCCTGGCCATCGGGGTTGAGCCGGTCGACCAGTGGCTCGAAGTCGTCGATCCGGCAGTTGCTGCCGCGGGCGTGGTGGACCCTCACGCCCCGCTCGCCCGGCTGCTCGAACGCGGTATCGAGCGCGCGGATATCCTCGAGGATCGGCGTGTCGGCCGTGCCCGTGTTGCGGAGGTGCAGGACCCAATCGACGGCCGGGAAGTCGCGGAAGCGCCGCGCCTCGACGCGGATCTCGAGGCCGGTCTCCGGGTCGCGGAAGGTCAGCGTGCGGGTCGCGGCGTCCTCCTCCGAGCCCTCCTCGAGGGAGCATTCCCAGCCGGGGAGCAGCTCGGACGACGGCCTGCCGCCGTAGCGAAACGAGAACGGCGCCTCGGCGTCCGCGACCAGTGCGGGGGGCGAGAGGTGCGCGGCGAGCCACTGATCGGCGAGTGCCTGCTCGGGCGGTGTGGCGATGGGCAGCATGGAAGCCTCCTGTGGTGCGATGGGGATACGCCGGTCGCTGTCCGCCGGCCCTACGACTCCGTCAGCGGCATATCGGCCGGACCGAGCGTGATGTCCTTCACCTGCCACTCGTCGCCGTGTTTCTCCATCTGGAAGATCGCGGTGGCGCGTCCCTTGTCGCCGGAGATCGGGAGCGTGATCCGGCCGACGCCGTTGGTGTAGCTCACTGAGGTGTTGATCTCGAACGAGCCGGGCGCGTCGAGCCGGCCGACCTCGCCCTCGACCTTGCGCGCCAGCTCGCGGGCCCGGTCGACGCCGCCCACGGTCAGCTCGCCTGCCGCGTCGAGCTGGCCCGCGCTGACGCTGCGGAGCCAGTCGTAGGCGGGCGTGCTGCCGGTCTTGGCCGCGAAGAAGCCGAGGCCGGCCGGGGCGAGGCAGCAGACGACGAGGGGGACCCCAATCGCGAGGGCCGCGATGCAGCCGATGACCAGGCACGTGCGGTTACGGGGACGCGGCTCGAAGTACCGGGGCGGATAAGACATCGGGCGGGCTCCTCTCACCGGGCCGTCTCGCGTGGCGCCACTGTCTGCCTCGTGTTCAGCGCCAACGCGGCGGCTCCTCCGTAGCCGACGTGGCGCCGTACAAGGCCGGAGGGCCGGCCGCGGCCGACCCTCCGGGGAGATCCGTGATCGTTGGCGTCCGGGCTAAGCGGCCTCAGCGGCCGGCGCGGACTTGTCGGGCTCGGCGCGCGGGTCGCGGAAGAAGATCAGGAACGCGAGCGCGCACGCGACGGTCAGGGCGCAGGGCACGAGGAAGACGCCCTGCCAGTTGACCCCGCTCGGCTGGCGGAAGTGCTCCATGATGAACCCCGTGAAGCGCGTGCCGAGGAAGTTGCCGAGGCCGAGAGTCGCGAGCGTGACGAGCGCCTGCGCCGAGGCGCGGATGTCGTCGTGGGCGACCTTGTCGACGTAGATGAACGAGACCACGAAGAAGAACGTGTAGCCGATGCCGTGGAGGCCGAGCGAGGCGAGCACGAGCGGCTTCAGCTCCGGCGTGCCGAAGGCGAAGACGATGTACCGGAGCGGCCAGGCGATGACGCCGATCGCGAGCGCCTTCCGGATCCCGATCTTGGGCAGCAGGAGCGGCAGCAGCACCGCCATGCCCACGAGTTCGCAGACCTGGGCGATCGTCATCACGGCGGGCACGTCAGCCTCGGCGATGCCGATCTGGGTGCGGAGGTACTCGGCCGTGGGGATGTAGTAGAACTGCAGCTCGGTCGTGACCACGAACGAGATGACGATGAAGGTCAGGAAGAACGGATCCTTCAGCATCCGGAACGCCTCAACGAAGGCGAAGGGGTTCTGCGCCTCGCGCTTGGGCGGCGTGTTGGGCAGCGTCAGGCAGATGACGCCCATGAGGACCGACCAGCCGGCCGCGAGAGTCAGCAGGTCGGCACGGTCGCCCAGGCTGATGTCCATCTTGCGGACCGTCGTGAGCAGGACGCCGGCGACGATCCAGCCGACGGTTCCCAGCACGCGGATCAGGCCGAACTCGCGCTCGCGGTTCTTGATGTGCTGGAAGGCGACCGAGTTGGTGATCGACAGGGTCGGCGCATACAGCAGCGAGTAGACGCCCATCAGGATCATGAAGGGGCCGAAGTCACGGGCCGAGGCCATCAGGAACAGCGCCACGGCGCCGAGAATGTGCGCCACGGCGAGGAACCACTGACTGGGCACCCACCGGTCGGCGATCTGACCGCCCGTGAACGGCCCCAGGATGCACGCGATGTACAGCGCGGCGAACGCCCATCCCACCTGGCTGTCCGTGAAGTGCAAATCCTTGACCAGGTAGTCTCCGATGACCGTCGTCCATGCGCCCCAGACGGCGTACTGGAGAAACATCATCGCGCCGAGCCGAAAGTAGACCGATAGTGACGTTTTCACGGTATCCTCCTCCGTCGTTCGATGGGAGGCGGTTCTCCGGGGTGCGTGAGCATCCCTGCTCGCGCGCCGACCCGCCGGCTAGACCTTCGACTCGTCGTACTGCGGTTCGAGCTTGCCGCAGCCGAACATCTCGCGCTTGAGCTTCAGGTAGAAGCGGTAGTCCTCATAGGGCATGTTCGCCGGCACGCGGTGGTCGACGAAGGGGATGAAGCCGCCCTCCTCCACGACGGGCTGGATCCGCGTCAGCTCGGCCTCGATCGCGGCGCGGCCCTGCGCGAGCTGGTGCTTGCAGACGCCGCCCGCCATCAGGAGTTCCGTGCCGAAGGTCTCCCGCAGCAGCACCGGGTCGGAGCCGCCCGCCACCTCGACCGGGAACATGCAGTTGATGCCGCCGTCGAGGAACTGCCGGGTGACCGGCAGGATGTTGCCATCGCAGTCGGTCCAGGCGACGTGGCAGCCGTGCTTGTGGAGCAGGTCGGTGATCCGCTTGTACCGGGGCACGAGCCACTCGTCGAAGAACGAGGGCGAGATGATCGGGCCGGAGTTGAAGCAGATGTCCTCCCAGCCCGCCCCGAAGTCGAACTCGACGTCCCGCAGCGCCCGCTCGAGCGTGCGACAGATGCTCGCGCACAGCTTCTCGATGATCTCCTCGACCAGCGCCGGATCGTCGTAGCACATCATCGCGATGTTCTCGAAGCCGATCCAGTTGCGGGGCACGCCGATCAGCGAGCCGATCGGCACCGCGAGCGGGTAGTCGCGGCGGCGGTACCGCGCCGCCAGCTCATCCCAGTTCTCGGGGTAGCGCCCGGGCGTGTCGGGATCGAGCCGATCGGCGAACTCGTGCCAGTCGGCACGGCTCTTGAGCCCGAACTCCAGGTAGTGCGGGATCGACTGGTGGCCGATCTTGTTGATCTCGTACTTAGTGCGGTTGCCGTCGATCG
>CAZRDB010000242.1:0-6570 GCA_964598695.1 uncultured Armatimonadia bacterium | reverse complement strand
AGAAGCCCAAGCCGGAGGCGGAAGCCCCGCCGGCCGAGACGCCGCCGGCGCCGGAGGGCGGAGGAGCGCAATGACGGGACACCGCGCGACTCCGCGCGCGAGTCGACCTCCGGTGTGGGCAGGCGCTGCAGTCGCTCTCTGCCTGGTCATGCCCGTGTTGGCGCAGGCCCCCAGCGCGCTGGTCGTCCGCGCGGGCAGGGTCATTGTCGGCAACGGCAAGGTGCTCGCGCCCGGCGCCGTGCTGCTCCGCGACGGCAAGATCGCGGCCGTGGGCGGCACGGTCGACGCGCCCGAGGGCGCTCGCGTGCTCGACCTGCCCGAGGCCGTCGTGATCCCCGGACTCGTCGCCGCGCACACCACGCTCGCCGAGGGCACGCGCGATACGGAGAGATCGCTGACGCCCGATCTCTCCTCGTCCGAGAGCTTCGACACCATGGCCGACTGGCGGCCGCTTCTCGAGGGCGGCGTGACGACGGTCTATCTCTCGCCGCCGAGCGGCCGCATCGTGCCGGGCCGAGGCGCGGTCGCGCGGCTGGGGATCGGCAGCCCCTCCGGTGCGATCGTCGCGGGCGAGGGGCCGCTGCGGGTCGTTCTGGGCGAGACGCCCAAGAACCCGCCGGTGCTCTGGGACCCGCCCCTGCCGCCCACGGCCGACCACCCCACATCGCCGCCGGTGCGGCAGCTCCCGACCACGCGCGCCGGTGAGCTGGCGCTGCTCGGCCGTCTGTTCGCGGGCCAGGTCGAGGAGTCCGCGAGCCCGGCCGTCCAGGCCGCGCGCGAGGGCAAGCTCACCGTCCGCGTCCAGGCCGACCGGCTCGAGGACATCCGCAACGCGGTCGCGCTCGCCGACGCCTACGGCCTGCGTCTGGTGCTCGAAGGCGCCACCGAGTCGTACCGCGTCGCCGACGAACTCGCCCGACGCGGGATCCCGGTCGTGCTGATCCCGAGCCTCCATGCGCGCACGCGCGAGGAGACGGACCTCTCCGGCGTGCGCGGCGAGGAGCGGCCCGATACGGCGGCGGTTCTCTCCCGTGCGGGCGTTCACGTAGCCATCTCGACCGAGCCCGCGTCGCTCAGGCATCTGCTCGGGTACGGCGCCTGGCTCGTCGGCCAGGGACTCACGCCCGAGGATGCTCTCCGGAGTCTGACCTCGGGAGCCGCGGAGATCCTCGGTGTCGGGGGAGCCGTGGGCACCCTCGAGAGCGGCAAGGAGGGCGATCTGGTCGTCCTCTCGGGCGAGCCGTTTGCCTCGACCACCCGCGTGCTGGCGACGGTCGCCGGTGGAGTGGTGGCCTACGACGCGACCGACGCGGTGGCCTCGCCCGAGGCCGTGCCGACACTCATCCTCCGCGCTGCAACGATCCACACCGGCGCGGGCGGCGCGATCTCGGGCGGCGAGGTGCGGATCCGCGACGGGACGATCCTCTCGGTGGGCCCGCGGGGCGCGACGCCCCCGGGGGTGGAGGTCGTCGACCTCGGCGACCGTGTGCTGATGCCGGGGATGGTTGATATGCACTCCCACCTCGGGCTGCACTGGGAGAGCGACGATCCGACGCTCAACCCCGGTTCCGTCCTCACCGACCCGAGCGGCGCCGCGCGCGCCGTGTCCATCGCCGCCGCCCTCGACCCGACCGACCCGGCCTTCGTCGAGGCAGCCCGTGCCGGCGTCACCTGCGTCGCCGTGGCGCCGGGGACGTCCGGCGAGTTCTGCGGGGCGGTCGCAGCCGTCAAGACGGCGGGCGGGAGCTGGGAGCAGCGGCTCGTGGCGCCCGTCGTGGCGTTGAAGTTCTCGATGGGCGATCTCGGCACGGCCATGCGTGCGGCGTGGTCGATGCGCGAGCTGCTCGGTCGGGCGAAGCAGTACGACGCCGCGTGGGAGGCGTTCGACGCGCGGTGGGCCGAGTACGAGCGGCGCTGTGCGGCCGATCCCGAGGCCGAGCCCGCCGTGCCCGACCGCCCGGGCCGCGACAGCCAGCTCGAGTTGCTGCGAGGGCTGTTCCGCGACGGCGCCCCCGCGATCGTGGCGGCCGACCACGCGCCCGTGATGCGGCAGGCCATCGAGGTCTTCCGGCAGGAGTACGGGCTGAACCTGGTGCTGCTGGGCGCCCGCGACTCCTTCCGCCTCGCGCCAGAGCTGCGCGAAGCCCAGGTCGGTTGCGCGCTCGGGAGCGAGGTGCTCTACCGCGAGAAGGGGCGCGAGACGTGTATCCCGGCCGCGGCCGCGAGCGCCGGCGTTCCGGTGGCGTTCCCATCGGGGAGCTCGACGGGGAGCCTCTACCTCCGGGCGACGGCGGCCGAGGCGATGCGCAACGGGCTGCCGCACGCCGACGCTCTCCGCGCGCTGACCGCCACCCCGGCTCGCCTGCTCGGGCTGGGCCACCGGCTGGGTTCGCTCGAAACGGGCCGCGATGCCGATCTCGTGGTGCTGACGGGTGATCCTCTGGAGCTGACCAGCCGTGTGGTTCGCACCTACATCGACGGGCGCGTGGTCTTCGATGCGGAGGCGAGCCAGTGACCCCGAACCGTCGGCCCTCCCCCGGAACCGGACGCGCAACGCTGGCGGCGCTCCTCCTCGCGGCGTGTTGGGCCCCGCGCGCCTGGTGCGAGCCGAGCCCTCGGTACGCACTGTGCGCGAGCAAGGTTGTGACGGTGACCCGGGGCGTCATCGACAACGGCGTGATCCTCATCGCCGACGGCAAGATCGAGGCTGTTGGGCCGCGTGCCTCGCTCGCGATCCCCGAGGGCTACGCGGTGATCGACGCCTCGGGCAAGTGGGTCATGCCCGGGATGATCGAGGCGCACTCCCATGCCGGGATCGAGGGTGACCTGAACGACATGGTCTGCCAGACCAACCCGGGGATGGCGATCGGTGACGGCGTCGATCCGGAGTCGAGGATCTCCCGCAAGGCACTGGAGGCCGGCATCACCACGCTGAACACGATCCCGGGCAGCGGGACGAACCATGCGGGCTTCGGGGTGGTCTTCAAGACCTGGGGCGCCACGAAGGCCGATCGGGTCGTCCGACGCGTGGGGACAATGAAGATCGCGCAGGCCTACAACCCGGAACGGAGCGCCGGCGATATCGGCGCCTCGCGACTGGGCATGACGTGGCTCCTGCGCGACCTGCTGCTCCGTCTCCGCGCCTACGACGAGGCCTGGGCGGCCTACGAGCGGGGCGAGCTGCCGCGGCCCGCACGGGACCTCTCGCTCGAGTACGGCCGGCTCGCCGTGGCGCGCAAGATCCCCATTCTGGTCCACACCTGGCAGGTGTGGGGGATGTCGATGACCACGCGGATGTTCTACGACGAGTTTGGTCTACGCGCGATGTCCTCGCACACGGAGGGCGCGGGCCACCTGGTCTCGGACGTGATCGCCGGCCACGACCTGGTCGTGAACGTGGGCCCGCGCGTGGTCGACCCGTACGGGCGCGGCGACGCCCGGTTCGTCGGCGTCGCTGCCGCGTATGACGAGGCCGGCGTGCGGGACCTGTCGGTCAACACCGACGCCTGGGATCTCCCGCAGACGCTGCTGGCCGACAAGGCCGCGATGGGGGCTCGGTTCGGGATGGACGAGGCGGCGGCGCTCCGGATGGTGACGATCAACGCCGCGCGGGCCCTCCAGCTCGAGGATCGGCTCGGCAGCATCGAGGCGGGCAAGGATGCCGACCTCGTCGTGAAGGCCTCGAGCCTCCTCGACCCCACGACGCCGGTCGAGATGGTGCTGGTCGACGGACGGATCGCCTACCGCAGGGAGGCCGAGACGCGATGAGGACGGCCCTGCTCCGCGCCATGGGTGTCGCGCTCGTGGTCTCGTGGGCGGTGCTCGCCCGCGCCTGCTCCGCCGAGGAGGCGCCGCGCTACGCGATCCGCGCCGGCAAGGTCGTCACGGTCACGGGCGAGCCGATCGACAACGGGGTGATCCTGATCTCCGGCGGCAAGATCGAGGCCGTCGGCCCGGCGAGCGCGGTGACGATCCCGCCGGGCTACACGGTCATCGAGGCGACCCGCCAGTGGGTCATGCCGGGCATGATCGAGGTCCACTCGCACACGGGGACCGAGGGCGGCCTGAACGACTCGGTCTGCCAGATCAACCCCGGCAACGCGATCGGCGATGGAACCGATCCCGAGGATCCGACGACCCGGGCGGTGCTGCGGGCGGGGATCACCACGGTCCAGACCGTGCCGGGCAGTGGCAGCAACCACGCCGGTTTCGGCGTCATCTTCAAGACCGCCGGCCCGACCAAGGCCGACCGCATCGTGCGCCGCGTGAGCATCATCAAGCTCACGCAGGCCTACAACCCTGAGCGGCGCGCCGGCGACATTGGCGCGACGCGCATGGGCATGGCCTGGCTCCTGCGCCAGCACATGGACGCGGCCGCGCGCTACAACGAGGCCTGGAACGCCTGGGAGCGGGGCGAGACGGGATCTCCGCCCGCCTGGGACCGCTCGCTCGAGCTGGCGCGGAAGGCCCTGAATGGCGAGATCCCGGCCCTGATCCACACCTACGAATCGTGGGGCGTGCAGATGTCCCGGTCGATGTTCCGCGACCGGTACAAGCTGAAGTGCATCGCGACCCATTGCGCTTACGGCGCCTGGACGGTGGCCGAGGCGGTGGCCGACCCGGGCTTCCGGATCAACATCGGCCCCAACGTGCTGGACACGCGCCGGGGCGGCGACGGCCACTTCGCGAGCGAGGTGGTCGCTTTCGCGGAGGGCGGGGCCGACGTGACGGTCAACACCGACCAGTTCGGCATCGGCCAGGTCTACCTCGCCGACAAGGCCGCGGTCGCGGCCCGGCTGGGCCTCGATGACCGCCGGGCCCTGGAACTGGTCACGATCAACGCCGCCCGGGCGCTCCTGCTCGACGATCGTCTGGGCAGCATCGAGGTAGGCAAAGATGCCGATCTGGTCATCAAGCGGACGAGCCTGCTGGACCCGGCGACTCCGGTAGAGATGGTCTTTGTGAACGGCCGCCTCGCCTACCGGTTCGACCCGAAGGGCGGAAGCCATGAGTGACGGTGTTCTCGTGCGAGGAGTGGCCCTCCGTGGGGCGGCGGTCTTGGCGCTGATCCTCGCCTGCCAGGCCGCGTGGGCGGCCCCCGGGACGGTGGTCGTACGGGCGGGTCGCATCGAGCCGCTCGCTGGCCCGCCCATCGAGGGGGGGGCGATCCTCATCGTCGACGGGCGGATCGCCGCGATCGGTGGCGAGGTTGAGACGCCGTCGGGAGCGGCCGTCCTCGACCTCCCCGGCGCGCGTATCTACCCGGGGCTCGTGAACGCCTTCTCGCAGCTCGGCCTCACCGACCCGGGTAGCCCGGCCGGCGGGGTCCAGCTCCGTGTTGCCGACGCGCTCTACCCGTTCCAGGAGGTCTACGAGCACGCGGCGCGGGCGGGCTTCACAACGCTGTGCCTCGGCAGCCGCACGGGCGGGATCGCCGGACAGGCCGCGTTGGTGCGGCCCCGCGCGGCTTCGTCCGAGGCGATGCTGGTCTCGGACCGCGGGCCCCTGGTCGTCAACTACCGCGTGGGTGCGCCCGTCCCCGACCAGGTGAAGGGCCTGCTCGACGGTGGGGGCGACGAGGGCCGCAACCTGCCGGTCCGGTGGGCGCTCCGCGGGGAGATCCCGCTGGTGGTCCACTGCGCGAGCGCCGGCGACGTGCTGCGCGTACTGAAGCTGCTCGAGCCCTACGAGAAGGTCCGGCCGGTGCTGGTCTGCTGGTCGAGCGACGTGTACCTCGTTGCCGAGCAGCTCGGCGCGCGGAAGGCCCGCGTCGTGCTCCCGGCCGCGCTCACCACCCGACGGATGACCCGCACGCGGCTCAACCTCCCGCGGATCCTGACCGAGGCGGGGGCGACGGTCGCCTGTATCCCGACGCGCGACAACCCCTCGGGCTTCTCGACCCTACGGGCGTCGATGGCCGAGCTGGTGCGCGGCGGCCTCGACCGCGATGCGGCGGTGCGGGCGATCACGAGCGCGCCGGCCGAGATGCTGGGGCTCGACTACCGTCTCGGCACGCTCGAGGTGGGCCGCGACGCGAACCTGCTGATCCTGGACGGCGACATCCTCAACCCGACGGCCAACGTGCTGCGGGTTCTGCAGGAGGGCGAGACCGTCTACGACGCGGCGTGGGGAGGACTCCGATGACGCGACGCTGCCACTCCCTCGGGCCGATCCTGGCCACCGCCTTGCTGTTCGGCGCGGGCGCCCTCCCGGCCGCCCGCGCGGAGGTCATCGCGATCCGTGGGGGCGACCTCTACACGATCTCGAGCGGGGTTGTCCGCGGCGGCACGCTGCTGATCGAGGATGGCAAGATCGCGGCGATCGGCCCGACGGTCGCCGTCCCCGAGGGCGCGCGGGTGATCGACGCTTCGGGCAAGACCGTCCTGCCCGGGCTGGTCGCGGCCCGGATGGCGAGCATCCTGGGCGCCGGCGCGAGTTCCGTGGCGGCCGGCGTCGATCCCTACAGCCTGAACGTCTCGTTCGCCCTGGCCTCGGGGATCACGGCGGGCTATGTCCAGAACGGCGGCGGGGAGGTGAGCGCGGGCAATGCGGTCGTGAAGATGGCCGAGG
>CAZRDB010000241.1:0-6610 GCA_964598695.1 uncultured Armatimonadia bacterium | reverse complement strand
CTACGGCTTGAACACCAGTTGGCTGAAGAGGTAGAGGTCGCTCTTCCAGACCTTCCACTCGTGGTTGCCATCGCCGACGTGCCAGGTGACGGGGATGCCCATGCGCTCGAGTTCGTCCCTCGCCCGCGTCGAGAAGGACATGAGCCCGTCGAGGTTGCCGCAGGTGATCCAGACGAGCTTCAGCGCGGCCTTGGCCGCGGCCGGGTCCTTGACGACCTCGGCCATCGGCTTCGTGTTCGGCGCGGCCGAGAAGGGCCCGACCCAGGCGAAGACATCGGGGTGCGCCAGGCCGAAGTTGAGCGACTGGCCGCCGCCCATCGAGAGGCCGGCGATCGCGCGGGACTCCGCCCCCGGCGCGGTCGCGTAGTGGGCCTCGACGTAGGGGATGACATCCTCGAGCAGGTCTCTCTCGAATGCCTCGAACGCGGCCGGCTGCTCGTCCCAGGCCGACTGCGCCGTCACCCCCTTCTTGGCCCGGCCATTGGGCATCACGACGATCATCGGCTTGGCCTTGCCGTCGGCGATCAGGTTGTCGAGGATCACGTTCGCCTGGCCGAAGCGCCACCAGACATCCTCGTTGTCGCCGATCCCGTGGAGGAGATACAGCACCGGGTAGCGCCGGTCGGCGCTGTAGCCGGGCGGGGTGTAGATGACCAGCTTGCGGGGCTCGCCGACGCTCTTCGAGTCGTACTCGACCGTCTCGACGCTGCCCCTGGGCGCCTCCGCGCGGACGGCGTCGTACCCGGCGGGGGCCTGTTCGGCATCGGGCGGGATCGCGGCGGCCGGGGCCTCTGGGGCGCGGGTCGGTACCGGGGTCTCCTGGACCTCCGCGAGGCCCGGGCCACCGAAGAGGGCTGGGGCGAAGGCGCGGAGGTACTCGCGCCAGTTCGCCCAGGTGTGGGCGCCGCCGGTCTCCGCGTACTCCACCGCGAGGCCGTGGCTGCGGAGCATCGCCACGGATGCGCGGGTGGTCTCGACGAGGAAGTCGTCACGGCCCGTCGCGAACCACAGCAGCCGGAGCCCCTCCCGCAGTTCCGGGTCGTCCAGCACCGCCTGGTGGCGCTCCCCCCAAGAGGGGCCCTGGGGAGCGCCGGGCATGCCGCCCGCGATCCCGAAGATGCCGGAGCTGAAGACGCCGACATAGCCGTAGTCGGTGAGTTGGGCGAACGCGAGGTTGAGCGTTTGGGCGCCGCCCATCGAGAGGCCGGCGATCGCGCGGTGGTCGCGGTCGGCGACGACGCGGTAGTGGCTCTCGATGTAGGGACGGAGGTCGGTCGCGAAGTCCTCGGCGAACTCGTCGCGCCCCTGTCCGCCGAAGGTGGGGCCGCCGAAGTTGAACGGGCCGGTGTGGCCGGCCGGCATCACGACGATCATCGGGACGGCCTTGCCCTCGGCGAGGAGGTTGTCGAGGATGAACCCGGCCCGCCCGACCGTCGTCCACGAGTCATCGCAGTCGAAGGCTCCGTGGAGGAGGTAGAGGACGGGGAAGCTCCCCTCGCCCCGCTCGTAGCCGGGCGGGGTGTAGACGTGCATCCGCCGGGGCCGCCCGAGCGCCGTGGACTGGTACGTGACCTCGGCCACGGCGCCGTGGGGGACGTCGCGGGTGTCCATGAACGCCGCTCCGGGCACGTGGACGAGGCTCCAGGTGTTCGCGTTCGACTCGCTGGTGGCCGGGTTGGTGGGATCGATCGTCGCGACCCCGTCGACGCTGAGGTTGTAGCGGTAGGCGCCGGGCGGGAGCGGCCCCACTGTGGCCTCACAGACGCCGTTGTCGGCCTTGGCCATCGTCGCGCCGCGCCCGAGCCCGGGGATGTCGCCGCCCGCGACGAGCACGGCCTCGGCCCGGGGGGCGTGAATGCGGAAGGTGACCGAGCCATCGGCGTGGACCTCGGGCGAGGTCACCTGCGGGGGACGCTCCGGTTGGGCGGGAGGAGCCTGGGCCTCCGAGCGCGACGTCACGACGGCGGTGGCCAGTGCGGCAGCGAGCGTGAGCTGAGCGCAGAGCAGACGCATACCCATCATCATCCTCGTCTCTCTCGACGTTCGTCGTCGTTCATCGCCGTGCAGACTCGTTCGAGCGTTTCGATCAGGGTGTCGGCGTGGTCGGCCCGCACCGCCTCCACGAGCCGCAGGCGGGTGGCCTCGCTCGCGCGCCGGAACGCCTCACAGGCGCGGTGGCCTTCCTCGGTGAGGGCCACGCTGCGTACGCGCCGGTCATGGGGTAGCCGGCCGCGCGTGAGGAGCCCCCGTGCCTCGAGGGCGAGGAGCATCGCGCGAACGGTGTTGGGGTCGGAGGCGGCCCTCTCGACGAGGTCGCGCTGACTGACGGCGTCCTCCTCGGCGAGGAGGGTGAGAAGCACGTACTGGTTGGCGGTGACGCCGAGGGGTCGGAGGCAAGCGTCGGTGGCACGATGCATCGCCCAGTAGGCGTCGCGGAGGGCCATCGCGATCTGGTGGCCGTTCGCCATGGGCACTCCTCCACTTCGTACGTATACGTACGAGTTCGCCGGGGAGCGCGCGAATCCTACCGCGAAGGCGTCATTTCCCCCGGAACCCCACGACCTCCAGCGCTCGGACCTCCAGTGAGACCGCGTCCCTCGGCGTGTTGAGGCCGATCAGGAGGGAGCGGATCGCGTCGGTATCGAGCCTGCCGTTGGCGTCGGCCGGGGAGTAGCTGCCCCAGGCGAGGTCCTGGAACGCCACGGTGGCCTTGCGCCACTCGGTGCTCGCGGGGAGCTGGCTCGAGCAGTAGAGGGAGCCGCTCTCCTCGGCGAGCTGCACTCGAACCGTGGTGTCCTCGGCGCCGGTGTCGGTGCGGTACTCGAAGCGGAGGGCGTCGAGTCCGCTCCAGTCGCCCGCGGCGGGGCTGTCGAGGACCGGATAGGCCCAGCGGTCGCCCGGGGCCGTGAAGCGGATCGCGAACCGCACGCCGCCCTCCGGCCCGGCCTCGATCTCCATCGAGCCGTTGCCCGAGACGTTGGCGCGCCACCGGTCGGGCGCCTCGACCTCGAGCGACAGGCTCCGCGTCGGTTGGGCGGTCGAGACATCGGGGCTCGCGTGGGAGACCGACGGAGCCGGACTCGTGCCCTCGAACTCGCCCTCGACGCCGATGCGCTGGCGGCGGAGCGGCCCTTGGGAGCGGGGCGTGACCGCGAAGCGGAGCAGCTCCCGACCCATGGGCGTCAGGTCGACCTCAGCCTCGGTGCGGTCGGCGGTCCACCCCTCGGGGAGCGTGAGACGGACCGTGCCCTTGGCGGGCGCCGTCTCGTCGAGGTTCACGACCTCGACCTCGAACGGGCTGGGCCGATCGAGGGGGACCCGGTAGTAGTTGCCCGCCTTGTCGACGGGCAAACCGCCGAATCGCCCGCAGAGCACCACGGGGCTGGGGGTCGAGGCGCGCGTGGCGCCGGGCGCGCGCCGGGGGCCTTCCGTCACCAGTTCGCGGACCGAGGCGCCGAGCCCGCTCACGAACTGCGGCACCGGCCCGAGGTGGAGCGAGGCGGCCTCTCCGCCGGCGCGGACGTAGCTCTCGCGGCCGAGGTAGTCGGTCACGGTGACCAGGTCGGCGCCCGCCTCGAGCGCCGCATCGGTCTCCTCCTCGGCCCAGACGACGGCGACGAGGCCCTTGCCGCTGTCGAACAGGAGCGCCCGCGCGCCCGGACCCTCGACGGGCAGGCGTCCGAGGTAGCGACCCTGGCCGAGCAGGCGCGCGGTGGTCGCGAGGGCGGCGATCGCGGGCCGGGGCTCGAGGCCCTCGCGCAGCGCGCCGAACTGCACGCCGTTCTCGAGGTACCACGGCAGCACGAAGAAGAAGTGCTTGTCGACGCCGCCCGCGAGGCTGATGGCGTACGACTTCGGGAGGAACTGGGCCTGGATGCGCTCCTGCTCGAGGGTCAGCTCGCGGCCGTCCCTGGTCGCGGGGAGCCGGATGCCGGCCTCGGTGAGCCAGATGGGCAGGGCGCCGATGCCGTAGGCCTCGGGCATGGCGATCCAGCGCTCGATGGTCTCGGCATACGCGCGGATGTCGTCGTAGGTGTGGAAGTTGAACGCATCGACGTAGTCGGCGATCCCGCACTCGTAGAGGTTGTCGGCGAAGTTGCTGCGCCCGGCGCAGAGGGAGACCTGGAGGAGCAACACCTCCGGGTTGCCCGCCTTCGCGCCGAGGTACGCCGCCTTCTGGATCCCGGCCATGCGGTCGCCGGGCTGGTCGAAGAAGCCGATGTCGGGCTCGTTCCAGGGCTCCCAGGCGATGACGCGGCCGAGGAAGTGCGCGGCGGCCTCCTTGACGAACCGGTAGACCGTGCGGAGGTCGTCCGGCGCCTTGGTCTCGGCGCCCGGGTGGCTCCATCCCGGGCTGTCGTGGAAGATCTGGTAGTTCCGCACGCCGGCATTGGCGAGCGCCTCGGCGACCGTCTCGTAGCGGCCCCAGGCGAGCGAGTCCGGCTCGCGGGCGACCTCGCCCCATGAGAGCCGCTCGCGGGCGGTGCCGACGCCGATGCGCCGGAGCATGCGGGCGATCGGGGTCCACTCCTCCGGCTTCGAGAGCCAGTCCATCGCCGTATCGACGCCGACGGGGCCGTCGGCGGGATCCTCATCGGGCAGGGGCGAGACGATGGCGAACGCGGCGCTGCCGGCGACATCGCCCTCGCCGGTCCAGCGCAGCTCGTACCAGCCGCGGGGGAGGGGAGGGAGTGTGACCGGGAGAGTCTCGGCACGGCCGGTCCAGACGACCGCCTCGGTCTCGTCGACCACCGTCAGGCTCTGTGGCGGCGCCGCCGCGGTCGAGGGCTCGAAGCGGAGACGCTCGCCGAGGTGGAAGACGCCGCACGGCGCGGCCGGCCGGAGCTTGAGCGGCTCCTGCGCCTCGGCCCGGGCGACGAGCAGACAGCCGAGCATCAGCGGTGCGAAGACCCGGTTCACCGTGGTTCCTCCTCAGACGCGGATCGGGTAGCGCCCGAACTCGCGGCAGGCGTCGTAGAACGTGAGGATGTTGGCGAGGGGCGTCGCGGGGACGATCTCGCTCGAGCTGCCGATGAAGTGGCCCCCGCCGGGCGCCGCCTCGCGCAGGCACTGCTTCACCGCCTGCACCACGTGGGCCTGCGAGCCGAGGGGCAGCACCTGCGAGCAGTCGACGTTGCCCACGAGCACCAGGCGCTTGCCGTAGCGGCGCTTGACGAGGCCGATGTCCATGCCGGCGATCGGCTCGATGGGGTTGAGGCCGGCGATCCCGGCCTCGACCATGTCATCGAGCAGCTCCATCACGTAGCCGTCGGAGTGGAAGATGACCTTGTAGCCGGCGCGGTTGAGTGGCGCGCAGCAGGCCGCGAGCTGGGGGATGAACGTCTCGCGGAGGAAGGCGGGCGAGTACAGGAGCGCGCCCTTGTACGCGATGTCGTCGCCGAGGAAGAAGATCGGCCCGAGGTCGGGGTTGGCGGCGGCGGCCTCGCAGGCGGCCACGCTGTGGGCGGTGTGCTCCCACAGGAGTCGCTCGATCTCGTCGCGCGCGTCGTAGGTGGCGAGCGAGAACCGCTCGACGCCCATCATCCCGTAGGCGGCGTGGAAGCCGACGCCTGCGCCGGGCACCCACAGCGTGTGGGGCTCGAAGGCTGCCTTGAGCCGGCGGTGCTCGTCGATCCACGGGCCGGCGTAGTAGGCCGCGTCGGGCTCGGGCAACCGGGTCGCGCGGAGCTGCTCGAGGCTGCGCACGGTCCACTTCGCCCAGTTCGTCCGACCGGAGACCGTCGACACGGAGGGATCGTCGGCCTCGGCGAGGTGGGTGGTGTCGGCCTCGGTCCAGGTGGGGACGAAGCCGCGGCACAGGTCGATCCCGAGGCCGTGGAAGACCCGGACGCTGGCCTCGACGAGGTCGGCCACCCCGGGCGCGAAGTGGTCGTAGGCGGCGCGGGAGTCGATGAAGTCCCAGATGGGGACGCGGTCGGGCTCCCGGTGATGGAGTGCGGTCTCGATGCGCTCTCGTACGATCGGGTCCAGCATGGGCCACCGCCTTCCGACTGTGGCGCAGGTTTCGCGCGCGGCAGCCGAGGGCCTGCCGACAGGGCGCTAGGCCCCCGCCGCCGCGGTGAGGAGGAAGTCGCGGCCGCGCTCGAGGTCGTCGAGGTTGAGCAGGTCGACGCCTTCGTCGTAGAGGACGCGCCAGACCGCCTCGCCGCGCGGGAGCCCCCAGAAGCGGATCCGCCGGCCCTGCTCGTGGGCGCGCGCGACGGTCTCGCGCAGCACCCTTAGCTCATCCTCGGGCATCGGCCCCTCGCCGGTCCACCGGAAGAGGCCGCGCCAACTCTCGCTGACCTGCGGGATCAGGTCGACCGGGGCTCCGCCGTCGAGGTCGGCGAGGTTGCCGTCGATCGCGACGAGCCGAGGCGAGGTCGCGAGCGCCTGCGCCGGGTCCGGCCGGCAGACGAGCACCGTCACGGCGCTGGGGTGGGCGCCGTCGGCGTCGTAGGTGGTCAGCATGTCGCGGTACGGCGCGAGCGCTGCGAGCAGCGCCGCGAAGGTCGCCGCGGGGTCGGTCTTGATGTCGATCATCAGGAAGAAGGGCATCGGCTCGGCGCCCGGCTCGGTCGGGTAGACGGAACCTCCGTACTCCCGTGCT
>CAZRDB010000240.1:320-6667 GCA_964598695.1 uncultured Armatimonadia bacterium | reverse complement strand
ATATCATCTCGGTGGAGGTGACGCGCATGGGCCGTGTCGGGATCGCGTCGGTTCTGCTGCTCGCTCTCGTCTCCGGCGCCTGGGCTGAGATCACCATCGACGAGGCGCGCGCGGCAGCCGAGCGGTACGCGGGGCGGCCGCTTGTTGGCGCGCAGGTCAGGCAGGTCCTCGAGGCCGAGTACACCAAGTTCCTCGTCGACGCTACGGATGACGGGGGCACGGTCGTCAGCTACTGCGTTGATGGCGAGACAGGCGCGCTGAAGTACTGGGTCCGCAGTCGCGACCCCTCGAGTTCCGGCGGCGATGGCGTGGCGCTCAGCCGTGACAGCGCGATCGCGCAGGCCAAGGAGGAAGCGATCCGCTTGGCCGGTGCAGCGGCAGAGAGCGCAACGTGGCGCGCCCATGCGCGCGGACGGGGCTGGGAGGTGACCGGCGAGGGTCCGCTTGTCGGCGACCCTCCGCGCCACGGTCTGTCTCCGGAGTTCGTCGCTGCATTCGGTGATGACGGGATGATGACGTCCTACAGGCAGCACCTCCCAGGCCCTGGTGAACGCCCACTGCCGGTACGGGTGACAGGCGACCAGGCGATTGCTGCGGCGCAGGGAGCAGTGACGCCCCATGGGCTGCCGGCAAGCAGCCCGCCGTACCTCTTCCAGGGCTGGCAAGGGGTCACCTGGATCGTATCCCTAGGCCCCGCATCCAGCCCCGAGTGGCAGGCTGTCGTGTCCGCAGAGACCGGGGATGTCCTGTCGGTCAACCCGACGGGCGCCGTAGCTCCCGCCTCGCGTCGTGTTGCGGCGAACTCGCGTCTTGGTCCCTGGCTCCCCCTCGGTGCCGGCGCGGTGGCCCTTCTGCTGCTCCTCGCCGGCACCGTGGTGGTCGTCCGTCGGAGGCGACGGGCGGCGTAGCCCATACAGGTCCGCGGGCCTGCTCGGTCTCTGCGGCAGGCCCGACGGGGGGCGCCGGCTCACAGATCCCGCGCGACGCGGAAGCCGATGTTGTCGAGGCAGTTGTCTTCCTCGTTGAAGCAGTCGAAGTAGCGGAAGCTCGACTCGAAGCAGTCCTCCGTGTACTCCTCCCACGAGCCCCCGCGGGTCGGGTGGAGCTTGTCGACCGGCGGCGGCGTCCGGTCGCCGGCCCGGTAGCGGCTGTAGGCCTGGTCCTCGCACGAGTCCGCGCACCACTGCCACACGTTGCCCGCCATGTGGAGCAGGCCGTAGGGGCTCGCGCCGTCCGGATGGTCGGTCACGGCGCAGGTCCGCCCGTCCCCTCGGTTCTCGCGCCACCGGCAACGGCGGCCGTTGTCCCAGTTCGGACCCCAGGGGTAGCGGCGGCCGTCGACGCCTCGCGCGCCCTTCTCCCACTCCAACTCCGTCGGAAGCCGCAGCCCGGCCCACTCGCAGTACGCGAGGGCGTCGCGCCAGCTCACGCACACGACGGGGTGGTCGGCCAGCTCGGGCGGGAACTCCGTCCCTGTCCAGACCGGCTTGTCGGAGAGATCGGCGCGGTCGGGCGGGTGGTGGCCGGTCGCCTCGATGAACCGCTTGTACTGCGCGTTCGTGACGGTCGTCTCGGCGAGGTAGTAGGCGGGGAGCGCCACGCGGAACGCCGCGCCGCCCTCGTTCTCGCGACGGCTTCCCGCAGTGAACTCACCCTCCGGGATGAGGATCAGCTTGGAGCCGTCCTTGGGGTTCACGACCACATTCGGAGCGCCGGCGCTGGGGCGGAGAACCACCTCGGCCGGCGTCGAGCGCTCGGCCGCCTCGACGGGCGCGGCGCCCTCGACCTCCAGCGCGACCTCCGCCGACTGCCCCGGGGCCAATGCGAGCACGGTGGCCGGTCCGGTCCGTTTGCCCGGCGCCCGCGTGCTGATCTCGTAGCGGACCGGGGTGCCCGTGGGCGGCGCCACGATCACATCGAGCGGCGCCTCGCCCTGCAGCTCGCCAGTGTTCGTGCCCGCACGCCGGAGGTACACGGGAAGCCCCGCCGGGCGGGTGACCACCCGCACGATCGCTACGGCCGAGCCCTCGTGCGGAACGGGCGACCACGCGGGGTCGACCTCGTTCGCCGGCGAGTCGGTCACGTTGCGCAGCAGCTCACCCTCGGCCGTGCAGAGGAAGAGGTCGCGCTTGCCCCGCACCATCGCCGAGAAGGCCAGTCGCGCCCCGTCGTGCGACAGGGCGGGTCCTTCGATCCGCGCCGGGCCGATCGGGCGCGGGCGGATCGACTCCGCGCGCACCTGCGCGGGCGGCGCGAGGCCGCGGACGACCAGCACCGACTCGCCGTCGTCGTCCACCCGCGGCATGGCCGGCGCCTCGAGGGGCGCTTCAGCGCCCGTCTCGGGCGTGTGGGCCACGACACTCCCGTCGGCCCGCCGGATCACGATCCCGCGCGTGTCCCACCCGAGGCACTCGGTCGCATCGGCCGCGGGCAACTCGCGGAGGTCGCCGCCATCGGCCGCGATCGTGCAGAGCACCGGCGCCTTGGCCGCGTCGCGGACGAACGCGATCCGATCGCCGGCCGGCGAGAAGCACGGCGTGCGCTCGTCGCCCTTGAGTTGGGTCAGCCGCCGGGCGCCCTGGCCGTCGCTCCCGATCGTGTAGAGGTCATAGCTCCCGCGGGCGTCGGAGGCGTAGACGAGCGGCCACGAGTGCAGCGCGCGGAGCTGGTCGACGGCCTCACTGAGGTGGTTGACGATGCGGACCGGCGTCCCCACGGGCACGAGACCGTACAGCTCGTCGACCGAGAGGTTCTGCAGCCGAATGCATCCGGCCGAGGCGAGGCGGCCGATGCTGGAGGGGTCGCTGGTCCCGTGGATCCCGTACGGGTAGCCGCGGGCGTTGCGTGCGGTGAGGCCGAGCCACCAGGCTCCGAACGCGGAGGCGCGGTTGCCGCCGCCCCGCCACACCCACTGGCCGCCTCGGTAGTCCCAGCCCGTGTTCGGCTCCTTGTTCTCGATCGCGAACAGGCCGGCGGGCGAGCACATGCCCCGTCCGGTCGCGACCGGGTAGACCTTGATCAGTTCGTCGCCCTGCGCGAGGTAGAGCCGGCACTCGGCCTTGGCGATGAGAATGGACGGCATCGGGGGAGTCTCGGCTCCCGCGAGAAGACAGCTCACGAACCCGAGGTAGAGCAGCGACATCGTCGCCTCCTTGTCCGTACCTCCGGTTGCCCGAGGACACCTCGGGATACGGCCGCTGCGGCCCGCGTCCTTCCCCCGTCGGCTCTCCGGCTACGCCTGGCACCGCGCGCAGTAGTAGATCGCGCCCCCCAGGTAGGCCCTCTTCTCGATCGCGGCGCCGCAGGCCGGGCAGGGCCTGCCGAGGGCGCGCTTGTCGAGTAGCGGCGTGTGGCCTCCGGGCGCTCCGTGCAGGTCGCGCTCGGTGTCGCGTCCACCCCCGTCAACCATCGCTCGCAGCGTGGCCCGGACCGCGCTGTGGAGCGCCTTGACCTCGGCCTTGCCGAGCGTCGAGAGCTTCCGCGTCGGGTGGATCCGCGCGTGGAAGAGGATGTCCTGGAGGCACCCGTTGCCGATGCCCCCGACCGGCGGGTGCTGCACGAGGAACGCCTTTGCGCTCGCCTTCCCGTTCTCGTCGTACTCGGCCATCAGCGCGGCGAGGCGGGCGACGGTCAGTTCGGGGCTCAACGGGTCGATGCCCGCCTTCGCACGCTGCGCCGCGGCTTCTTCCCGGCTCCAGAGGAACATCCCGCCCCAGCCCTGGATCGCGACCGAGAGGTACGAGCCGTCCTCGAACCCGACCAGCAGATGGCGCTTCGCGGGCAGCGACGACTCGTCGGCGTGGTAGAGGATGCGGCCTCCCATGTCGCCCACGGTCAGCTCGTAGCCGTTGGACATCCGCAGGCACACGAACTTCAGCGCGCCGCCGGCGCCCTCGACCCGCTGCCCGACCAGCCGCTCCTCGTACTCCGCGCTGCTCCCGCTGTACCACGCCCAGGCATGGGGGCTGTTGCCTTGGTTCACGAGGGCGATGCGCTTGCCCGTGAGCGCCTCGTCGGCCTGGCGCCCGATGGTCAGCGCCTCCGGTAGCTCGATCATCCGTGGAACTCCCCTCTCCGCCTGCGCGCCGGCAGTTCGCTCTCGCCGCCGGTCTCGCCTGCGCAGGCCGATGGGCGTCGCGCGCGGAACCGGGACCTCGGAACGCTCACGGCACGACCCGAGAGGACGGACGCCCCATGCCCCTTACGCGAGCCCACGCCCTGAAGGAGCGTCTCCGCGCCGGAGGGCGCGCCTCCGGGGTCTGGCTGACGATCCCCTCGCCGGTCGCCTGCGAGATCGCGGCCGACGCGGGCTTCGACTGGATCATCGTCGACGCCGAGCACATGCCCTACAACCCCGAGACGCTGCTGCACATCCTGCTCGCCTTCCGAGGGAGCCCCACCGTGCCGCTCGTGCGGCTGCCATGGAACGATCCGGTGATGGTCAAGCAGGCGCTCGACATGGGGTGGGAGGGCGTCGTGCTCCCTCAGGTCAACACGCCGGAGGAGGCGGAGCGGGCCGTTCGCGCCTGCCGCTACCCGCCCACCGGCGAGCGCGGGTTCGGGCCGCGGAGGGCCTCGGGCTACTTCCGCCACACGGCCGAGTACGCCGCGCGCGCGAACGAGAGCGTCATCTGCGCGATCCAGCTCGAGGACTACCGGGCCGCCGAGTGCATCGAGGAGATCGTGTGCGTGCCCGGCGTCGACTGGATCCTGCTCGGGCCGACCGACATGTCCGGCTCACTCGGCTGTCTGCTCGATCTCGAGAACGAGGAGCTGTGGCGCTGCCTACGGCAGATCTACCGGGTCGCCCGCGCGGCGGGCGTCGCCACCGGCAGCCCCTGGAACAGCCCCGCGAGGCTCGCCGAGGCCGTCGAGCTGGGCTGCCAGCTCCTCTTCCTCGGCGACGACACGAGCCTCCTGCGCGACGCGCTCGACGGCGCCCTCGCGACGTACCGGGCGTTCGCGGAGCGCTCCTGAGCGGCCCGGCCTCCGTGCTACACTGGGCGGCATGAGGAACCAGGACGCCCCCCGCTCGCTGATCTGGCTGGCGCCGCTCGCCGTCGCCGTCTCGCTCGCCGCCGTCTTCCTGCTGCCGCGGCCCGAGCTTCTGCCGATGGACGACTCGTACATCCACCTCGTCTACGGCGAGAACCTCGCGCAGACCGGGCGGCTCGAGTTCAACATCGGTGAGTTCGCCGGCATCGGCTCGACGAGCATCCTCTGGGTGCTGCTGATCGCCGGCCTCGTGAAGCTCGGCCTCACCGGGCTCATGGCGATCCGGGTGTTGAGCGTCGCCTCGCTCGAGCTGACCGCGATCTGCACGATGCTGCTCATCCAGCGCTGGACGCCGCGTTTGCTGCCGCGCGCGCCCCACTGGCTGCCCTGGCTCGCCGGTCTCGCCTGCGCCTTCTCCGGCAACCTCGTCTGGTTCGGCCTGAGCGGGATGGAGACCATGCTCTTCCTGGGCCTCGCGCTGCTCACGCTCGAGCTGTACGCCCGCGACTGCTGGTGGGGCGTCGGCCTCAGTGCGGGCCTCGCCGCTCTCACGCGCCTCGAGGGCGGCGCCCTGGTCCTGGCGCTGCTCGGCACGCAGATCGCCGCCAGCGGCCGGGGCCGGCCCTTCCCGCTCGCGCGGCTCCTGGCGCCGGCCTTGCTGCTCGTGGCCGAGGTCTTCCCCTGGCTCTACTACGTTCACGCGAAGCTCGGCCACTGGCTCCCCACCTCGTTCGGCGGCAAGAAGGCGGTGCAGCTCGCGGCGACGACCGAGGGCTTCTCTCGGCTCGGCGAGTGGGGCGTGCTGCTGTTGGACGCGAAGCCCCTCGTCTTCCTCGTCCTGTGGCTGAGCTACGCCTTGAGCTGGGTGTGGGGCGTCGGCTACGGCTGGCCTCCCTCGACCGCCGTCGGCCAGCAGGTCGGCGGCGGCGGAATCGACGTCTGGCTCGTGGCCGCGGGGCTGTTCGTCGTCCTCGTCCTGCCGCTCTCCCTGGCGGGTGTCGGCGTGCTGTGGCGCGGCCGGCGCGGGATCCTCGCCCACGCCGACGGCCGCAGCCTCGTCGCCTTCCTCGTCTGGGCCGTGCTCCACAACTGCGCCTACGCGGCGCTCTTCCCGAGCCTTGGCACGACCTCGCGCTACCAGGCCGTGAACCACATCCTCCTGTGGCTGCTCCCCGTGCTGGGCGCGGGCGCGCTCCGTCGCCCGAACCTCCGTCTCGTGGCCGCCGGCGCGATGGGCCTGCTGCTCGCCGCCAATGTCTGCTTCTGGCGCGGGACCTACGCCGCCAACCAGGCCCACATGGCCGGGGTGCGCCAGGAGGCGGCCGCGTGGATCCGTGAGGCGCCGGCGCGCG
>CAZRDB010000240.1:0-310 GCA_964598695.1 uncultured Armatimonadia bacterium | reverse complement strand
ATTTGACATCGGGGCGCTCCGGTGGGGCTCCGGCAAGCCGATCACCGACCTCGGCGGCCTCGTGGACGCGGACTTCGTCGAGTACCAGCGCACCGACCGGGTGGCCGAGTTCCTGCGCAACCATCGCGTCACCCACCTCGCGATCCCCTCGGCTCACTCGAGCGAGCATGCGGCCTTCTTCGACCTCCTCCGCTTCCTGCGGATCAGCACCGACCCACGCCTCGAGCTGCGGGAGGCCGTGCGCTTCGAGGGCGACTACGCGGAGTGGCGGCGCGGGGCGGGCCCCACCTTCAACTACATGCCGGCCGTC
>CAZRDB010000239.1:1327-6721 GCA_964598695.1 uncultured Armatimonadia bacterium | reverse complement strand
ACTCCCCCTCGCCGTTCGCGCAGAGCCTGCTGGCGCAGGAACTCCTGCAGGGCGATGGCCGGATGACGCGCGAGCGCCGGGCCCAGCTCCTGCGATTGCACCGCGAGGTGCTCCAGCAGGTGCTCTCCGAGGAGGAGATGGCCGGCCTGCTCGACCCGCGGGCCATCGCCCGGCTGGAGGCGCGGGCCGCAAGACGGTCGGAGGACCGGCGCGCGCGCGACCGCGACGAGCTGGCCGCGATCCTGCACGAGCTGGGCGAGCTGCCGGCCCGGATGGAGGCGGTCCAGGAGCGCTGCTCCGTGCCCGCCGGCCCGCTGCTCGCGGAGCTGATCCGCGAGGGACGGGTCGTCGCCGTTCGGGTCCCCGACTGCGAGGAGGACCCCGTGCGGCTCGTCCCGCCCGACCTGTGGCGGCAGTACCACGATGCCTGCGCCGAGCACGGCCGCCGCTCCGCGGCGCTCACCGTGCTGGTCCCGCGCATCGAGCGGGGTGAGGTCGCCGGTTTCGACGCGGCGCCCGCCGGGGGGCGGATCGCCCAGCGCTGGCTCCACCCCTTCGACCGGCTCGAGGCGCAGTACGAGGTCGTCGGCCGCTACCTCCGCGCGCGGGGGCCGGTCACCGAGTACGAGGTGATGAACGACACGGGCTGGCCGATCGGCTCCGTCCGGGCCGCGCTCGAGCGCCTGGCCGGCGAGGGTCGTGCGGCGCGCGGCGTCTACACGACCGGCAAGCCGCACCCGCAGTGGATCGATCGCGGCAACCTCGAGGAGATCCACCGGCTGACCCTGCGCTCGCTTCAGCGCGAGCTCGAGGCCTGTGCCCCGTACGAGGTGATGGACTTCCTCACCCGCTGGCAGCACATCCACCCGAGCCACCGCCTGGAGGGGATCGAGGGGCTCCGCGAGGCGATCGGCCAGCTCCAGGGCGTCGAGGCGGTCCAGGCGGCCTGGGAGGCGGAGATCCTCCCGGCCCGCGTCGCGGACTACCGGCCGGAGCTGCTCGACCGGCTGGTCGGCAGCGGCGAGGTCTGTTGGCGGCGCGCGGGCGTCGGGAAGGTGCGGCGTGGCGCGATCACCTTCTGCCTGCGGCAGGACATGGACTGGGTCGCGAGCGGGGCCGCCGTCGAGTTCGCGGTCGAGGGGGAGGCCGACTGCGACATCGTGCCCGAGATCCTGGCGGTGCGGCGCTACTTCGCGGAGCAACGCACGGCCTTCTTCGACCAGCTCCTGCGCGAGACGGGGATCGCCGAGGGACCGGCGCTCCGCGCGGTCTGGTATCTCGCTTGGTGCGGCGAGCTGACCTGCGACAGCTACGAGTGCCTCCGCCACGCCGGCCTCTCGACGACGCTCTCGGCCTGCTACGACCTCGACAGCACGCCCCGGAAGATCGTGGAAGGGCGCGTGCCGGCCGACCGGCCGGTCGAGCGGCTCCGCAAGAGGCGGATGGACCCGCGGGTGGGCCGGTGGGCCGCGACCGAGCGCCTCGCGCCGCCCGGCGCCCCGCGTGCACCGGCGGAGATCGCGCGCCGCTGGGCCGGGCTGCTGCTCGCTCGCTGGGGTGTCGTGAGCCGCGCGACGCTCAACGAGGAGGTGTGTGCGCCCGCCTGGAGCGAGGTGCTGCCCGAGCTGAAGCGCCTCGAGCTGCTGGGCAAGGTGCTGCGTGGCTACTTCCTCGCGAGCCATCCCGGCGAGCAGTACGCGCTTCCCGAGGCCGTCGAGCTGCTCCGGGAGTGCCGGGCGCGGCGCGGTGGGGGCGCGGAGCTGGGCTGGCTCGAGGGAGAACCCGTCTTCGTGGTGACCAACCACGAGCCCGCCAACCTCTACGCCTCCTCGCTCGAGCTGATCGACGCGCGCGGCGAGCGGTTCCGGCCCAAGGTGCGCGGCGGCAACACGACGATTCGCTGCGCGCTGCAGGCGGGCCAGCCGCTGCTCTTCGGGGAGACGCAGCTCGCGCCGCTCACGCGCGGCCGGCTCACCGAGTGTCTCCACCGGCTGAAGCGCGCGCCGAGCGGGGCCGAGGTGGAACTCGCGTTCGCACGGTGGAACGGAGTCCCGATCGACTTGAGCCCGGTCGCGGGCCTGCTGTGGCAACGCGGCTTCCGGCTCGATGGCAGTGGGGCGATGGTCTGGCCTGCGCGGGGCCGGCGGGGGCGCGATGCGCCGCCCGCGAGCGGCGACCTGCTCCCCGCCTACTACGAGACCGAGCCGCCCGCCGAGTACGGGATGGCGTTCACGGTGAGCCGCGCCAAGGAGGCGATCCGGCCGACCGTAGAGCGAGGGCTGGCGGTCCTCGTGCGGCTCGCGGAGGAGGAGGGCTGGACGCTCGAGTGGGGTCCGTCGGGGCTGCGGGGCCGAGCGGGGAAGGCGGTCGCCGCGGCCTCCTTCAGCGGCGTCTCGTTCCGCGTGACCGTCCACACGCCACTGCTCCACCGCGAGGATGGCAGCGAGTGGCGCTTCTGGTGGCACCGTCTGATCCGGGCGCCCGAGGAGGCCGACGAGGGATTCGAGGCGCAGCTCCGCGAGGCGCTGCGAACCGCGCGGGACCTGACCGCGCCAGGGGCGAGGTGACGGCAGCCAGGCCACCCTCCTCTCTCCGGTGCAACTCTCCATTGACGGAGCATATAACCGTATGCCAATATGCTCACGTAAAGCTGGAGCGATTGCACAGGAGAGAGGGCTTGCGCCATGACCAACGGACCCAGGATCGTCATCATCGGCGGCGTCGCCGGCGGCGCCTCGGCCGCGACGCGAGCGCGGCGACTCAGTGAGGCTGCCCAGATCACGCTCGTGGAGCGCGGTCCGGACATCTCCTACGCCAACTGCGGCCTCCCGTACCACATCGGCGGGGCGATCCCCGACCGGGAGCGGCTCCTCGTCCAGAGCCCGGCCGGCCTGCGGGCGACCTACGGGATCGACGTTCGCGTGCGGACCGAGGCGCTGCGGATCGACCGCGAGCGCAAGCAAGTCATCGTCCGCGAGCTGCCCGATGGCGCGGAGCAGGCGCTGCCCTACGACAAGCTGATCCTGAGCCCCGGCGCCGAGCCGGTCCGCCCGCCGATGCCCGGCGCCGACGATCGGCGGGTCCACACACTCCGATCGCTCGCCGACATGGACGGGATCGTCGAGGCCGCCCGCGCGGCGGGCTCGCACCGGGCGCTCGTGGTCGGCGCCGGCTACATCGGTCTCGAGCTGACCGAGGCGTTCCGCGAGCGGGGTCTCGAGGTCACGCTCGTCGAGCTGCTGCCGCAGGTGATGGGCGTGATGGACCCGGAGATGGTCGAGCCGCTCACCGAGCACCTGCGGGAGCACGGAGTCGACCTGCGGCTCGGAACCTCGGTGACTCGGTTCGACGCGGCCGAGGATGGCCTGCGCGCCCATCTCAGCACCGGCGAGGAGGTGGCGTGCGCCTTCGCCGTACTGGCGATCGGCGTCCGGCCGGAGAGCAAGCTCGCGCGGGAGTCTGGCCTCGAGCTGGGGCCGCGTGGGGGCATCGCGGTCGACGATCGGCTCCGCACGAGCGACCCCGACATCCTGGCCGTCGGCGATGCCATCGAGGTGCGACACGTGGTCAACGGGCAGTCGGTGTTGCTGCCGCTCGCCGGCCCGGCCAACCGCCAGGGGCGGGCCGCGGCCGACAACGCGCTCGGGCGCGACACGGTCTACCGCGGCAGCCAGGGGACGGCGATCTGCAAGGTCTTCGATCTCACGGCCGCCACGACGGGCTGCAGCGAGAAGCAGCTCGACGCGGCAGGCGTGCCGCATGAGAAGGTCTTCGTCCACCCGGCGAACCATGCGAGCTACTACCCCGGCGCGATGCAGATGGCGCTCAAGCTGCTCTACGCGCCGGAGACCGGCCGGATCCTCGGCGCCCAGGTCGTCGGACGCGAGGGAGTCGACAAGCGGATCGACGTCCTCGCCGTCGCCCTGCGCGCGGGCCTCACGGTCTTCGACCTGGAGCACCTCGAGCTGGCCTACGCCCCTCCCTACGGCTCGGCGAAGGACCCCGTGAACTACGCCGGCTTCGTCGCGGCCAACGCGCTCCGCGGCGACGTGGCAAACTTCCAGGCCGAAGAGCTGCTCGATGGGGGCGACGACCGCTTCCTGCTCGATGTCCGGAGGCCCGAGGAGGTCGCGGCGGGGACGATCCCCGGGGCCGTCAACATCCCGCTGCAGGAGCTGCGTGAGCGGCTCGGCGAGCTGCCGGCGGATCGCGAGCTGCACGTCTTCTGCCAGGTCGGCCTGCGGGGGTACACCGCCTGCCGGCTGCTCGGACAGCACGGCTTCCGCTGCCGGAACCTCACGGGCGGGTACCGCACCTACGGCATGGTCGCGCGCGCCGCGACGCCGCAGCTCGTGGCGCCGACGGCCGGGCCCAGGGCGCCGGCGGAGATGACCGACGACTCGGGCGCCGGGCTCGCGCCGAGCCCCGGTCAGGCGCCCAAGCCGTGCGCCACGGTCGTGCGCACGGTCGATGCCCGCGGCCTCCAGTGCCCGGGGCCGATCATGCAGGTTGCGGCCGCGCTCCAGGGGATCGCGGAGGGGGAGTGCATCGAGGTGGTCTCCGATGACCCGGCGTTCGCCCGCGACATCCCCGCCTGGTGTCACGGCACGGGCAACACGCTGCATGACCTCACGAACGGCGGCCGGGAGGTCCGCGCGATCGTCCGCAAGGGTGCGGCGCCCGCACCGGCCGCAGCCGGCGCCGTCAGCACCAAGACGAAGAGCATCGTCGTCTTCAGTGGCGACTTCGACAAGGTTACGGCCGCGTTCATCATCGCCAACGGCGCCGCCTCGATGGGCAGCCGCGTGACCCTCTTCTTCACCTTCTGGGGCCTCAACGCGCTCCGAAGGCCGGAGGGCGCTCCGGTCCGCAAGACGCTGATCGAGACGATGTTCGGCTGGATGATGCCGCGCGGAGCCAGCCGGCTCAAGCTCTCGCAGATGCACATGGGCGGCATGGGGCTCGCCATGATCAAGGGGATCATGCGGAAGAAGGGCGTGGCCTCGCTGCCCGAGCTGATCGAGTCCGCCAAGGCCGCGGGCGTCCGGCTCGTCGCCTGCACCATGTCGATGGACCTGATGGGCATCAAGCCGGAGGAGCTGATCGACGGTGTGGAGTACGGCGGCGTCGCCAGCTACCTCGATACCGCCGAGGCCGGCAGCGTGAACCTGTTCGTGTGAGCGCTGCTTCCCCCCTCTCCTCGCGAGCGAAGCGACGCAGGGAGAGGGGGGTGGCCTCCGAGCCAAGCCCGCCCCTCCCCGGCGCTACGCGCCACCCCTCCCCCTTCGGCCTTCGGCCGAGATGAGAGGGGGCCGGGGGGTGAGGCGTGGCGGAACCCCGCCAAGCCCGCCCCTCCCCGGCGCTACGCGCCACCCCTCCCCCTTCGGCCTTCGG
>CAZRDB010000239.1:0-1227 GCA_964598695.1 uncultured Armatimonadia bacterium | reverse complement strand
CCGAGATGAGAGGGGTGCAGCGAGTGTGCCTCTCGGGGCCCGGCGGGTGAGGCGCTCTACTTCTTCTTCGCAGCCTTCGTCTTCGTCGCGACGCTCGTGCGGCCGCCGGCCGAGGCGTAGATCGCGTCGAGGATCCGCATGACCTCGAGGCCCTGCTCGCCCGTCGCGATGGGCTCCTTGCCCGTGAGGATCGAGCGGACGAAGTGGGCCTGCGGGTTCTCGCACGGGACGGTGAAGTGCGCCGGGCGCGCGTCGGTCAGCCCGCCCGCGTCCTCGCCGAAGATCGCGACCCCATCGCTCGAGCTGCGGCGGACGCCGGCCTGGGTGCCGAGCAGCTCGGTGTAGATCTCCTCGCCCTTGATGTTCGAGGCCCAGCTCGCCTCGAGCGCGAGGGTCGTTCCGTTGTCGAACTTGATCAGCGCGGCGGCGAGGTCATCGACGTCGAAGGTCTTCCTCTCGCGCTTGCCGGCCTCGGGGCCGAACTTGGCGTAGACCGAGCCCATGACTTCCTTCATCTTCGGGAAGCCGAGGTACCACAGGGCGAGGTCGAGCGCGTGGACGCCGATGTCGATCAGTGCGCCGCCACCCGACTTCTGCATCGTGGTGAACCAGCCGCCGAGGCCCGGGAGGCCGCGCCGGCGGACCCAGCCGGTCTTGGCGTAGTAGATCTCGCCGAGCCGACCCTCCTCGACGAACCGCTTGATCCACTGCGTCTCGGGCGAGAACCGCTGGTTGAAGTGGACCATGAGGAAGCGGCCGGCCTTGCGCCCGGCGGCGACCATCTCCTTCGCCTCGCCGGCATCCATCGCGAGCGGCTTCTCGCAGAGCACGTGCTTGCCCGTTCCGAACGCCGCGATGGTGACGGGCTTGTGGAGGATGTTCGGGAGGACGACGGCAACGGCGTCGATGTCGTCCATCGCGAGGATGTCCTCCCACTTGGTGACGGTGCGGGCAACGCCGAACTCGCTCTTCACACTCTCGAGCTTCGCCTTGTCGACATCGCAGACGGCGACCAGCTCGCAGTCGGGGCAGCTCGCGAAGTTGCGAACATGGTACCGGCCCATCCCGAGGCCGATCACGGCAGCGCGGACCTTCTTCGCCAAAGGGCTCATCCTCTCGGTGGTCTCTCCGGCAGGAGGTTCTGTGCGAGGGCCCAGTCCCCTGCACGCGATCCCCCGGGCGCCCTTCGTGACGTGCTTGGCCCGCCGGGGCCAAGCACCCTCAGGG
>CAZRDB010000238.1:0-6730 GCA_964598695.1 uncultured Armatimonadia bacterium | reverse complement strand
GCGACATGTTCGAGGAGATCGACTTCGTCCCGGGCCTGCGGGCGCTCCAGGGCATGGGGCCCAAGGAGAAGGTCGCCTACGACTTCCTGCAGTCCGACGTCTGCATCAACATGCCGGTCCTCAAGACCCACAGCGCCACCGGCCTCTCCGTCGGGCTCAAGAACCTGATGGGCGTCATCTGGGACCGCCGCCGGTACCACGGCGGGGGCTCGGGCGAGATGACCGACGTGGCGACCCACAAGGCCCAGATCCTCGACCAGGCGATCGCCGATCTCGGCCTGCTGCTCCGCGACCGCATCAAGCTCACGATCGTCGACGCGAGCTATGTCATGCGCAGCGACGCGGGCCCGCGCGGCCGCGACGAGGACGACGGCGACAAGGTGATGCAGGTGGTCGCCGGCACCGACATGGTCGCGTGCGACGCCCAGGCCGCCCGGATCTTCGGCATGAGCGACGGCGACATCGAGCGGAAGGTCCCGCACATCGCGCTGGCGTCCCAACTCGGGTACGGCACGATGGACACCAAGGCCCTCGCCCGCTACGAGGAGATCTCTGCCTAGCACGGAGACAGCAGGAGACGGTTCCCCCCCATGCGCATCCCTCTCGGAAGGAAGCGTGCGTTCACCACGCGTGGCGTGCGCCGACTGGTACAGCTCGCGAGCTTCGCGCTCTTCGTCGCGCTCTTCATCGGCACGGTCTCCGGGTTCCCGGTGCTGCCGCAGGTCCCGTCCGACCTCTTCCTCCGGACGAGCCCGCTGATCGCCTCGGCCACGATGCTCGCGAGCCGGACCGTCGTCTGGACCGTCGTGGCGCCGGCCGCCGTCGTCCTGCTGCTGACCATCCTCCTCGGACGCGCCTACTGCGGATGGTTCTGCCCGATGGGCACGCTCATCGACCTCGTCGAGAAGCTCCTCCACCGCCGCAAGCCGCCCCGGACCTGGCCCCAGGAGCAGAGCGACAAGCTCCGCGCCGTGAAGTACCTCCTCCTGGCCGTGGTGCTCGGCAGCGCCCTGTTCACCTACCAGCCGTTGTTGATGCTCGACCCGATCAGCCTCCTCCATCGCTCCGCGACCGTCGGGGTCGGCGCGCCGATCGAGACCACGGTCAAAGACGCGCAGGGGGCGCTGTACAAGCCGCTGCTCAAGCACGCCAAGGTTCGGATCGACGTGCCGACCGACCGCCGCACCGCCCTGCGCGGCGGCCTCGTCCTCGCGATGCTGGTCACCGTCCTCGGCCTGAGCGTTCTCCAGCGCCGCTTCTGGTGCCGCTACCTGTGTCCCCTCGGCGCGCTGCTCGGCCTCGTCTCCCGCGCGCCGCTGCTCCGGCGTCGCGTCGCCGACGGCTGCACCCACTGCGGCCGCTGCGAGCGCCAGTGCAAGATGGGCTGCATCCACGACCAGGGCGGGCGCTACCGCGTTCGTGAGTGCATCGACTGCTACGAGTGCGAGGTCTGCTGCCCGCCACAGGTCGTCTCCTTCCCGATCGGCCACGCGCTGCGCGTCACGAAGCCCGGCATGGACCGCACCCACCAGCTCTCCCGCCGGCGAGTGCTGGGCGGGCTGACCGTCGGCGCCGCCTGGTACATGACCCAGAAGGCCTCGTGGAGCGGCCGTATGGGCGGCAAGCACGACCGCTGGAAGCACCCCTTCTGCCTGCGCCCGCCCGGCGCGCTGCCGGAGAAGCAGTTCCTCGAGCTGTGCACGCGCTGCGACGAGTGCGTGAAGGTCTGCCCCACCAACACCCTGCAGCCGGCGCTCTTCGAGGCCGGCGCCGAGGGCCTGTTCACACCCATCGTGGTGCCCCGGATCGCCGAGTGTCGCGAGAAGTGCGTCGCCTGCTCCGAGGTCTGCCCGACCGGCGCGATCCAGCCGATCCGGATCGAGGACAAGAACCCGCGCCTGACCGACAACCCCGCGCTCATCGGCGTCGCGACGATCGACCGCAACACCTGCCGGGCCTGGTACAAGAACCAGAAGTGCAGTGTCTGCGATGAGCAGTGCCCCTACGACGCCATCGCCTCCCCCGTGGTCGATGGCATGCAGCGGCCCTTCGTGATGGAGCAGTTCTGCGTCGGCTGCGGCTCGTGCGAGCGCGAGTGCCCGATCGAGCCCACCGCGGCGATCCGGATCACCAACCGCGGCGAGAGGCGCCCGGTGCTGTCGCACCGCCCCGGCGAGGTCGCCGACGGTCTCCGGCGCCCCTCGCCCGACGACCGGACGGGTCGCTCCGCGATGGAGCCGCAGCGCCAGAGCGCGGACGAGGCGTTCCCTCGGAGCGTGGGCCGGTTCCAGCCGGGCATGGAGGCCGCCTCGGAGTCGGAGGCAGGCACGGAGAGCGGACACGGCCGTGGCTGAGCCCCCCCGCCAGTGGCGTTGCGTGACTTTCCGCGTCGACCCGCTCGCCGCCGACGTGGGCGGCAACTGGCTGTTCGAGCGAATGGAGACCGGCTTGTCGACCGAGCTGCGCGACGGCGCGGCCTGGCTGACCTTCTACTGCGAGGACAAGGCCCTCGATGTGGCCGGGCTGGGCGCGGAGCTGGCCGAGTTCCTCGCCGACGTCGAAGCGCCGGCCGAGGTCGCGTTGGCGCGGGACGAGTGGATCGAGGAGCAGAACTGGGCCGAGATCTGGCGCCAGCACGCCCAGCCGATCCACGTGGGCCGGCGGCTCCTGATCCTCCCCTCGGGCCACGAGGCGCCTGCCGACCCCTCGCTCGTGATCGTCCACCTCGACCCGGGGCTCGCCTTCGGCACCGGCAGCCACGTCTCGACCCGGCTCGCGCTCGAGCTGCTCGAGCGCCACGTCGAACCCGGCGGCCGCGTCGCCGATGTCGGCTGCGGCTCCGGGATCCTCTCGATCGCGTCGGCGCTGCTCGGGGCCGGCCGGGTCGACGCCGTCGACATCGACCCGCAGGCCATCGAGGCGACGGAGCGCAACGCCACCGACAACGGCGTCGCCGACCGGGTGGCCGCCCGGGTCCACGACGGCGTGCCCGAGCCGCCCGCAGGGGGGTTCGACGTGATCGTGGCGAACATCACCCCCCCGATCCTGGCCCGGATGCTCCCGAGCTTCGCGGGCGCGCTCCGTGACGGCGGCGTGTTCCTCGGCAGCGGGATCCTCGCCGAGCGCCGGCACGAGGTCCTCGATCCGCTTCGGGCGAACGCCGACCTCGAGCTTCTCCTGGTGGAGGAGCAGGAAGGTTGGTGCGGCATCGCGTGTGCGAGGCGTCCTCGGTAGGCGGGGGGCGCCCTGAGGCGGACGCGTTCGTCTCGGTCGCTCCCTACTACGACTACCTCATGCGTTCCGTCCCCTACCGCCATTGGGCCGACTACGTCGACCGCCTGTTCCTCCGCTGCCGCACCGAGCCGGAGCTGGTCCTCGATCTGTGCTGCGGCACCGGCCGCTTCGGGCTCGAGCTGGCCCGCAAGGGCTACACGATGGTGGGCGCCGACCTCTCGGAGGCGATGGTCCGGGGCGCCGTCGCCAACGCGGCCGAGGCACTGATCGACTACCCCGTGATCGTGGCGGACGCCTGCGCGCTCCCGTTCGACGGCGGGTTCGACGCCGTCGTCTCCGTCTTCGACAGCCTCAACAACATCACATGGGATGGGGGCCTCCTCGCCGCGTTCCGCTCGGCCCACCGCGCCCTCGTCCCGGGCGGCTGGTTCATCTTCGACCTCAACACGATCCGCGCGCTCGAGGAGGAGCTGTTCACGCAGAGCCGCATCGCGCCGTCGGAGCTGCTTCACTACCACTGGGTCTCGCACTGGGACCCGGAGACGCGCCTCAGCACGATCGAGATGGAGTTCCTCTGGCGCGACTGCGACCCCCCGCAGACCTTCCGCGAGGTCCACGTCCAGCGCGGCCACACCGAGGAAGAGGTGCTCACCGCCCTCCGCGAGGCCGGCTTCCGCACCGAGGCCGCCTACGACGCCTACAGCTTCGCCCGTGCAACCGCACGATCCACCCGAACGCATTTCGTGGCTCGGAAGTTGTGAGTGACAGGAAAGGACGTGGCGCGTGAAGCCGAGGCCTTCGATCGGGCTCGCAGTCGCGGCGTGTGTCGCCGCCTGTCTCGTGGTCGGATGCGGCGCGAAGACGCCCAAGCAGGCGACGGGCAGCACTCCGCAGGAGACCGCGTTGCAGTTCGGCGAGGCTCTCCAGGAGGGCAAGCCGGACGTGGCGGCCGCGTACTGGGCCTACACCACCGAGGCTAGGGCGCAGAACGAGGACTGGGGCTCGATCCCGCCGGGGCAGCGCTCCGAGATCGTCGGGAAGCTGCGCGAGCAGAAGACCACCGAGCTGGAGGCGCTGGTCGGCCCGATGAAGGCCGCCCAGGGCGAGCTGCAGGCTTCGGCGCAGGACACGTCCGTCACCCTGAGCGCCGGCGGCGCGCCGGTGCTGGTGGTGACCTGTGCGAAGACGGAAGACGGCTACCAGGTGCTCGCGGCGGCCCGCCCGGGGCAACCCCCGGCGCGGTAGGCGCCGCGGCCGCCGGCACGGAGAGGACGTACCGAGATGACCGAGAGGGACCTGTCGGAGCAAGAGCAGGAACTCCTCCGCCGTGTGGGAGGGTCGGTTCAGGTCCTGGTCCACGACATCCGCAACCACCTGACCAAGGTCCTCGGCCAGGCGCAGATGATGGCGTGGAAGCTCAGCATGGCGCCGGGCATCCCGCCGGAGGTCATCCAGGAGACCGAGGACCGCTCGAACCGGATCGTCGAGGCCGTCCGCACCTGCGACCAGCTCCTCGGCCACTACCAGCACACCTACCGACGCGCGCCGGTCGCGCCCAGCGTCTCGCTCCTCAGCGACCTGATCGAGGGCGCGGTGCGGATGCTGCCCGAGGCCGACCTCGTGCGCCTCGACGTAGACGGCGGCGAGGGCGTCTGGGTCATGGCCGACCCGCAGCAGGCGCCGGTCGCCATCCGCGCCTGCCTCGCCAACGCCCTGCGCGCCACGGCCCCCGACGGACGCGCCTCGCTCTCCGCGACGGTGGAGGGCGGCGAGGTCTGCCTGGCGATCGTCGACGAGGGGATCGGCATGACCGCCGAGCAGCTCGAGTCGGCCTGCCTGCCCTTCCACAGCTCGTGGCCCGACGGCGGCGGCCCCGGCGTCGGCCTGTTCATCGCCGAGAGAGTCGCCACGGGGTGCGGCGGCAGGCTCGAACTGGCCAGCCCCGGGCTCGAGCGGGGCGTCTCGGCGCGGATCTTCCTGCCGGCCGCGGCCGCTCCCTGAGCGACCTTTGGCCCGGCGCCTCGTCTGAAGAGACGTGGGATGGCGCGGGATGACTGAGAGGAGCTGCACGATGAGCGATCTGCCGCAGCCCGAGAGCCTGCAGGAGCGCCTCCGCCGGCTCGCCGGCAAGATCCCCGGCTACCAGGGCTACATGGACCGCGACGCACGCCGCAACGCCGACAAGGCCCTCCGCGATCGGATCGCCCAGCGCCTGGGAGACGCGATCGCCCAACTCACCGACCTCTCCGGACGGCTCTCGCGCGAGCTGAAGCTCGACCACCTGGGCGAGGCCGACCGACTCGTCAACCGCCTGCGGACCACGCAAGGCAAGATCGAGCATGCCGACTATGGCTTCTCCGGCCTGTTCGACGCGGTCGGAATCGGCGAGCAGCAGCTCGCGGCGGTCTACGACCACGACCTCTCGCTGCTCGAGGCAGCCGAGTCGGTCGTCGACAGCGCCGCCAAGGCGAGCGCCGCGGTCGACGACGAGATCGCGGCCGCGCTGCGGGCCCTCGAGACCACGCTCAGCACCTACGACGCCGCGGTGCGGGCACGCGAGTACGTGCTGGATGGCTCCCAGGGAGCTTCCTGACCGACCGGTGGGTGAAAGGGAGAGTCGCGATGCGGATCATCGACGTGATCGAGTGGACCGACGATACCGGGGCGGAGGTCGTCCACCGCGTTCCGCAGTACGGCGCCGGGGACTTCCGACTCGGCTCGCAGCTCATCGTCCGTGAGGGCCAGCAAGCGATCTTCATGCGCGACGGCCGGGCGCTCGATGTCTTCGGACCGGGCCGGTACACGCTCGAGACGGCCAACATCCCGCTCCTCGCGAGCTTGATCAACCTCGCCACGAGCGGCAACACGCCGTTCACGGCCGAGGTCTACTTCACGAGCGCCCGCACCTTCATGGACATGAAGTGGGGCACGCCCCAGCCGGTCATCTTCCGCGATCCCGAGCTGAAGATGGTCCGCCTGCGCGCCTTCGGAACGTTCTCGATGCGCGTGGCCGACCCGCGCCCCTTCGTCGGCGAGATCTGCGGCGCGCAGGGGACCTACGAGCGCGAGGCGCTCAACGGCTGGATGCGGGAGTTCATCCTCACCCGGATCATCGACACCCTCGGCGAGCTGAAGAAGTCGATCCTCGACCTGCCGATGTTCTACGACGAACTCGCGATCGCGGTGAAGAACCGCGTGCTCGGCGACTTCCAGAAGTACGGCATCGAGGTCCTCGACTTCACGATCGGCGCCATCACGCCGCCCGAGGAAGTCCAGAAGATGATCGACCAGCGCACCAGCATGTCGGTCATCGGCGACATGGGCGAGTTCACCCAGTTCCAGGCCGCCCAGGCACTACGCGACGCCGCCCAGCAGCCGGGCGGCATGGCCGGCGCGGGCATGGGTCTCGGCGCCGGCATCTCGCTCGGCCAGGTCATGGCCCAGTCGATGGCGGCCGGCCAGCAGGCCCCGGCGGCGGCCGCGACGCCACCCGCCG
>CAZRDB010000237.1:362-6814 GCA_964598695.1 uncultured Armatimonadia bacterium | reverse complement strand
CCACGTCGGCAGCCCTCCGGTGCAGGAAGACCCCGAGCTCGACAAGGAGTTCCCGCTCTCGGCGGGGCTCGCCGGCGAGCGCGGGGCCCAGCGCCCCATGCCGCTGCCCCGGTCGGAGGAGCCGGCGTCGGTCGAGGCCCCGCCGCCCGCGGCGCCCGTTCCGCCGTCTGCTCCGCCCACTCCGAGCGCCCCTGCGGAGGTCCCGCCGACCCCGGCGCCGGCCGTGGGGCCGGTCCTGGCGCCGCCGCCCCCGCTTCCGACCCCGCCCCTGGATCTCCCGGGGCTGGGCCTCGAGACACCGCCCGACGCGCCCGCGGTGGAGCCGGCGCCGGAGACGGCCGACCTGTTCGGTCCGTCGTCGCCCCGGGCCGCGCTCTCCCGCACCGAGCCGCCGGGGGTTCCGGGGGGCGGTTCCTTCTGGGCCGGCGTCGCGGTCGGAGCCTCGGTGGTGCTGGTCATCGGGCTCGTCGCATTCGGGGTCCGGTGGGCTCTGAGCGCGCGCAAGCCCGTGGAGACCGCGACGGGGACGCAGGCGGTCAAGGTCGCCGAGATCCCGGGTGAGCCCTTCCAGTACGCCCTGTGGATGTGGGAGAAGACGATCTCCAGCGCCCCGGCGACGGTGCAGTACCTCACGCACCGCGACCTCGAGACGGGCGAGGACCAGTATGCCAATCTCAGCCCGATCGCGACCGGCGGCCAGCCGGGTCCGGCCACGATGTTCCTGGAGGACGACGGCTTGTGCCTGTACCTCCGGATCAAGTTCGCGCTGAACGCCAAGACCGGCGAGCCGGTGGGCGACATGCTCACGTTCAAGTTCGTGCCGGAGCAGGAGACGGGCGACCGGGTTGTCGTCCGTCCCGGCTCCGCGGTCCCCGCGGCAGATCCGAAGAACGGGACGATCGAGGTGACCGGCGAGGCGGCGACCAAGGTGCGTCTCACCGCGCTCGGCACCGAGGAGCTGATCCGGGGCGGCTCGGAGACCGTGATGCTGAAGAAGCGGCAGGACGGCCGGTACGCGGGCATCTTCCGCAACGTCCCCCGGGGCCACTACAGCGTGGTCGCGGGCACGAGCGTCAACACCGCGTCGATCACCGATCAGCGCCCCCGCACCGAGGTCGCCATCGCGGCCCCGTAGCCGCGGCGAAGGCCGTCCGGCGCGCCGGAAGATGCGCCACGCCGGACGGCGTACGTCCCGAGGGGGCCGCTAGGGAGTGGCCGCCCAGGCCGTTCCCGCACACAGCAGCCGCCCGAACATCTCGTGCTGACAAGCCGGCCCGTCGTGGCCGAGCGCGAGGTAGAAGACCCGTCCGGCCTCCCCCCAGCCCTTGGTCCATGCCACGGGGACCGTGCCGCCCTTCCACAGCGCGGTGGCGAGCACGTCGACGCGCGGGTCGTAGTCGGTGACGTACATCTCATCGGTCACGAAGAACTCGTCGATTCCCTCGGTGATGGGGTGGCCGGGATCGACAACGCTGACCTGGTACTGCCGGTAGGCCGGGTGGGTGACGAACCAGCCGCCGACCATCGCCCGGTACTCGGGGCACCCGCGAAAGGAATCGGCGCCCGAGTGCACGGGGACGAAGCCCTTGCCGCGCGCGACCCACTGGAGCAGGCCGTTCTGCTGCGCGGTGGTGATCTCGCCGATCGTGTAGTAGAAGACGAGCACGTCGTACGGGTCGAGGTGGGGGGCCTCGAGGATCGAGAGATCCTCGTTGACGCGGGTCACGTCGAACCGTGGATCGGCCCGGAGCACCCGCTCGATCTCATCGCCGCAGCTCTTCCAGTCGTGGATCTCCCCGCCCGAGAACACCAAGGTCTTGATCTTCGACACGGCACTACGCCTCCAGGTCCTGCACGGGATTGGGCGGCCGGCTCCAGGAGCGGCGACCGCGCTGGCCGTATGTTCGCGCCCCGCGGCCGATGACCTCGGGGCACGTACAACAGCGAACCGCGCTGCCCGAGGGGAGCGCGGTTCGCGGGATCGCTGTCAGGTTGGGCCGCTAGTTGGCGAAGCTGACGACATCTCCGGGGCCCGTCACCGTGCCGTCGGTGATCACGTAGTCGCCGGCGCCGAACGGATCGGTCGGGTTGCCGCGGAGGTAGGGGCCGTTGTAGCCAGTGGGCGCGCCGGCCGGGTCCTGGGTCAGGTCGGTGACCTGGGTCGCAACCGCGCCGGTGTCGTTCTCATACAGCCAGCAGGCCTCGTTGATCGCGCGGACGTCCTCGGCCTTACGCGCCGACTTCGCTCTCTGGCCCGCGTTGCGGACGGCGAGACCGACGATCAGGGCCAACACCGCGATGACCAGGATTACGATCATCATCTCAATGAGCGTGAAACCCTTGTTCTTCCTCATCTTCGGTTCCCTCCCGGGGACTTCATCTCGAGCCCGCGATGCGGGCGATGTCTGTCTTCGTCTGGTGGGGCGCCTGCTCTCTGCGCCTCCACAGACAGTTCTTCCACGTCACCGGGGGACAATCACATCGTTTTGGGGGAGGGCTTCGTTTCCGCATGTTTTTTCTGCGGGCCGCGCCGGACGAGGGTCAGGGAGTAGTCGACGACCCGGAACCCCAGGCTCAGGTAGAGCGACTGCGCGACGTAGTTCGCGGCGCCGGTAGTCAGCCAGACCGCGGTGATGCCGTTGTCGCGCATGTGCTGGAACGCGCACCGCATCATGTGGCGCCCGAGGCCGCGGCCACGGAACCCGTCGTCGACGCCGAGCCACCAGACGTAGCCCACCCGACGCGCCACGGGGCAGCGGCTCTTGAGCGAGACCGGCGCCCAGACGCACTGGGACGCGTGCGCGCCGTCCGGTCCATGGGCTTCGAGCGCCCACTCCCCGGCGTCGAGGCGGTGGGTGGTCACCGAGATCCCGGCGGGGGCTCGGCCTGGTGGGGGCGCGGCCAGCCGATCGAGCACCAGGTGCAGCTCTCCGGCATGGGCCGTGAAGCCGTGGCGGCAGAGGCACTCCAGCGGGGTGGCCATCGTGGCCGAGATCTGCCCGAAGCCGCCGTGGGAGAAGGGAGGGCCGAGTTCGTCCTCGAACGCCCAGGTCACCTCGCTCGCGGGGGCGCGCAGGTCGGCATCGGCCCGAGTGAGCAGCAGCTCCGCCGCCTCGCGGTCGCCCGGGCGCACGAGCAAGGTCTCGAGGATGCCCTCGCCGGGACCCACGGTGAACCAGGACTCCGGTCTCGCGTCCGGCCCGCCACGGCCGTAGCGGGCCAGTCCGACGATCTCCCCCCCCTCGCGGGCGATGGCGATGGACTCGCTCTCGAGCCGCGCGCTCCGTCCCTCGAGCCAGGCGGCCACCTCCGGCAGCGAGGCCGGGAAGCTGTGGGGGACAGAGGCGGTGGCGTCGGCGTAGAGCCGAAGAACGCCCTCGGCGTCGCCGTCGTAGGGGAGGATCTCGAGCGCCACGGTCTAGGCGCCCACCGGCGCCGGGGTCGGGGGGAGGAGCGATGCGCCGCAGAGATGGTCGAGCGCGAGCCACTGGAGTTCCCAGGCGTCGTGCTCGCGGGGGTCGGCGGGTCCGTCGGTCCCGCCTCCGAACTCCGTCCTCCAGAATCGCGACTGGTAGAAGACGATGACCTCGCCGCGGCCCTCGGAGGCCGGGAAACGCCGAGCGATATCGAACCGGGCCCCGTCCTCATCCACCCAGACCCACGGCTCGCCCGCAGTGACTGAGATCCGCGCCCACCCCGCGAGGACGAGGTGCTCCCCCTCGACGCCCGGGCCACGGAGCACGGCCGGGCGGGCGGAGTAGCGGGGTGCGCCGCCGTCGGCGACCGCGGGCGCGGCGAGCCGTCGGAGGAGGCGGTCGGTGACCGGTCCGTCGTCCCGCTCGTCGAGGACGACCACGGCCGGCTTCCCGAGCGCGATGTGGTCGTCGATCCAGCCCAGCTCCCGCTCGCTGACCTCGCCGCACGGTGGCGCGAGCCAGGCGCCGTCCCAGTCGTCGGATCCCGGGGCGTCCCGGAGCGGGGGCTCGGCGCCGGGGCGCCCGTAGAGGATGCGGAGGGGCGTCCGACCGGCGTGGCGCAGCGTTACCGTTCCGGCTCGTCGCGTCTCCATGGCTCCCCGTCACCGCCCGTTCGCTCGCGCCGGCGGCCTCCGGTGGCGGGGGCGGCGCGAGGGGTCGTATGCGCGGCCCCAGGCGGGGGGGCCCGCCCGTTCGGCCGCGGCCGTCGCTACTTCTACTTCTTGCCCTTCATGAGCTGGCGGAGGTTCAGGCGCTCCTCCGTCTGTTCGAACTCGTCGACGAAGACGATCCGCTCCTCGACCTGCATGGCCTGGGCGATCAGGTAGTCGCGCACCTCGGCCGCCGTCATGTCGTCGAAGTAGCCGAGAACGCGGTTGGGACTCTCGGCGCGGATCGAGCCGTCCTCCAGGGTCGTCAGCTTGACCAGTAGCATACGTCCTCGCTCCGAATGTCGCGTCTCCCCCGCAACACTCTAGCAGATAGGGCGCGCGCGCGGGAGTCGCCGCCGGTCTCAGCCGAGGCGAATCCGCACCCGCTGGCCGTCCGGGCGGTTCGGGTAGCGCAGGAGCAGCGTGCCACTCGGAGCGTGCCAGTGGGCCCGGTGGCCGTCGTGGCTGCCCGGCAGAACGATCTCGGTGGGGCGGCCCGTCAGGCGCACGCGGGTGAGCCCTTCGGTGCCGAGCGGGCCGGTGATCGTGAACGAGAACCGATCGCCCTCGCGGCGCTGGTCGTGGACGCAGCCGGCCGAAGCCAGCACGCGGTCCTTCGGCCCCTCGTAGGCATCGACATCGACCAGCACGTGGAGGTCGCCCGGCCGGACCTCGACCTGGTCGAGCACGGCCATCTCGGGGGAGAGGAGATCGACCAGCTTGCCCTCGATCCGCGTCGGCTCGAGGGCCTCGCGCGCCTCCAGCCCCACGGCGAGCACGTAGGGACCCCGGCGGAGGATGAAGTGGTCGGACAGCTCGTAGCGGTAGTTCCGCCGCCGGCAGGCGTACTGCGCGAGCCGCAGGACCAGCTCGGGGCCGTCCGGGCTCTGGGCGATGTCGACCGGGTTCCGGCGGTAGACGACCGCTCCGCCCGTCCGGAGCCGGTGGGTGCCCGGTTGGTAGCCGGGGTGGGCGTCGGGGTGGAGCCCGAGGCGCTCGAAGAGGTGCTCGCGGGGCGAGGCATAGCGCAGCTCGCCCGTGTTCCACCACTCGAGCACCCCGTGGTAGGGGTCGGCGTCGTCGCCGACGTAGATCAGGACGCCGCCGCCGTGGACCCACTCGCGCAGGTGCTCGTGCACCTCGGGGTTCGGCGGCTTCTGGCCCTCGTAGGTGAGCAAGAGCACGTCGAACTCGGCGAGGTAGCCCGGGTGGCCGGCGAACTCCATCTGGACGGGTCGGACGGGGATCCCGGCGCGCAGCAGGGGAATCCCGAAGCCGTACAGGAAGCCGAGGTGCTCGTCGCTCGGCGAGGGATCTTCGCGCTGGAACATCACGGTGTCCGAGACGAGGATCCCGAACGAGGGTCCGGCGTTCTCCCAGACGACCTGGTGGCTGTTCTGCTGCATCTCGTCGAACGCGTGGGAGATCGTCAGGAACTGCGTCGCGTAGGAGCGCGGGATTCCCGACCACTGGCCATCGCCGCCGGTCGGGTGTGCGCCACGGAGGAACCGTTCGGGCCAGGGCGCGACCTCGTAGCGGAAGACCTCCGGGCACAGCAGCGCGGCCAGCGTCGTGGCGCGCCAGTTGCGAGCGTAGTCCTCCCACGCGCGGTGCGGATCGTCCTCGACCGGGTCGACCATGAACCACATGCGCTGGCCGCTCGTGCGCGCGAGCGCCGCGAGCGAGGAGTACTCGAGGAAGGCCGACTCGAAGGTGCGCTCGGCCAGCTCGCCCCGGCAGACGACGGGGGCGCGCGCGCTGCCTGCCCACACCTGTCCGACGTAGCCGTCGCACTCCTCGATCTGGGTCAGCGAACTCTCGGGGCTGATGAGGCGCCAGTGCGCGTAGTTGAGCACGGAGTGGGTGCCGACGTAGAGCCGCGCCTCGAGCCCGGCGTCGGCGCAGCGGGCCCGGACGTCCGCCATGGCCTTGCGAAGACACTCCTGCGACAGCAGGTACATGAGCTTGGAGGCCCGGTATCGGGCGTCGGCCGTCGTGTGGGGCTCGGCCCACGGCGTCTCGAACCGTTGCTCCCACTCGGCCCGGAAGCTGTCGCAGTAGCCGGCGCGGGCCCAGAACTCGGGCTCGTGGAAGTGGACCGCGACGGCGCCGTGCCGGATCGCCTCCCAGGCCTTGTCGGCCAGGTAGCGGGCGAGGCCGGGGGAGGGGGAGAGGTAGTAGGTCTCGCCCTCCCGGGCGATGCGGCGGCCCTCGCGGTCGCTCTGGATCTCGCGGGTGTGCTCCTCGCCGTCCCACTGACCGTAGAGGTAGTCGTTGTAGGCGCCCCAGCCCACTCCCAGGCCGAAGTGGACGATGTAGCCCGCTT
>CAZRDB010000237.1:0-352 GCA_964598695.1 uncultured Armatimonadia bacterium | reverse complement strand
GTTTTGGGGGGCACTTGGTGTTTATTGTTTTTTGGGGGGTTTTCCAATGCCGTCCCAATTCCCTTTTTTTTTTTTTTTTTTGGGCCCCCGCCCAAAAACACGCCGAAGGGGTAGATTTAGCCCGCTTCGCGCCACGACCGGATTCGCTCGCCGAGGGTGTCGTCGTAGCCGAAGACCATCACGACATCGACGCGCAGGTCGAGGTCGGGCGCGTAGGGCTGGGTCGTCTTCATCAGGGTGCGTTCGCGGGATTGTCGAAGATCCACCGGGCGCGTCACCGGGGCGGTTCGCCTCCTGTCGCTCTCCCATTATGCCGCGTGCGCGGGACGGCGGCGAGGCGGTCGTGCTCCCG
>CAZRDB010000236.1:2066-6849 GCA_964598695.1 uncultured Armatimonadia bacterium | reverse complement strand
GACCCGATCCAGGCCGAGACCCCGCCGGCGCAGACGCCGCCCCAGACCGAGGAGACGACCCAGCAGTAGCGTTCCCTCGAGATCGGTGCACAGCGCGGCTCCGCGGGCTCGCCGGCGGGGCCGCGTTCGGCACGTGGGGGGCGCGGCCGTCGCCGCCGCCCCGCGAATGGAAGGAGTGAGCATGGCAGGCGCACAGGGACCGGAGGCCGGCCCCACCCCGGAAGCGGACGGCCCCCCGGCCGAGGCCCCGGCACCCGCCGTCGATCTGCCCGAGTGGGCCCAGGAGATCCGTGTCGCGTACCAGGCCGCGGCCTCCGTTCTCTTCCTCCTGCACGGCGAGCGCGACCTCGCCCAGTTCGCCGGCCAGTGGCTGCCGATCCGAGAGTTCCTCTACCGCGCGTTCTGCGCCGGGAAGCGGGTCGTCTACTACAACCTGGGGGAGGGCTTCTCGTTCCCCTCCCCGGAGGACGAGGCCGAGTTCAAGCGCTTCGCCCAGGTCTACCTCCGACAGGCGCAGGGCACGGGAGGCCCGCTGCCGCTCGACCCCCGCGAGGCGCTCCCAATGGTCGAGGAGTGGCTGCTCACCCGGGCCAGCACGGTCTTGATCCTCGACTACGTCGAGAAGCTCGTGCCGCAGAAGCCCGGCGCCTTCCTCACGCCCGACGAGAAGCGCACGCTGATCTCGCTCCGCCGGTGGGCCACCGACCCCCGGGTGACCGCCCGTAACAACTGCGTCTTCCTGATCGCCGACTCGCTCGCCGAGGTGCATGAGGAGGTCTACAAGACCTCCTCCCGGGTGCGCCTGATCTCGGTCCCCATGCCCGATGAGGACGAACGCCTGCGCTACATCGAGCGACTCCTCCAGCTCGCGCCGGAGGACTTCCCGGGCGCCGCGGCGGGCGCCGGCCTGCTGGCGGCGGAGATGGACGCGCGGCTGCTCGCCCAGTCGACGAACGGCCTGACCCGGGTCCAGATCGCGGACTGCCTGCGTCAGGCCCGATCGGCAGGCACGCCGGTCGCCCTCCCCCTCGTCACGAGCTGGAAGAAGCGCTCGATCGAGGCCGAGCTGGGGGAGCTGGTGGAGTTCGCCCAGCCGAGCGTCGGCCTCGAGGCGCTCGGCGGGATGGACCGCCAGAAGAAGCTCCTCCTGGACGTCGCACGAGCGATGGCCAAGGGCCAGCGCGGAATCGCGCCCAAGGGGATCATGCTCCTCGGCCCGCCCGGCTGCGGCAAGACGTTCTCGATGAGCTGCTTCGCCCACGACTGCGGCATCCCGTTCCTCCAGCTCAAGAACATCTTCTCGAAGTACGTGGGCGCCACCGAGGCCAACCTCGAGAAGCTCTTCCACTACCTCGAGGCCCTCTCGCCGGTCTTCGTCTTCATCGACGAGTTCGACCAGACGTACGGCCGCCGGGTCGACTCCGACTCCGACAGCGGGGTGAGCCGCCGGGTCTTCGCGATGTTCAACGCGTTCCTCTCCGACGACGCCCACCAGAGCAAGATCCTCTTCGGGGCCGCCACCAACCGCCCGGACCTGCTGGACGCCTCGACGATTCGCGCCGGCCGGTTCGATCTCAAGATCCCGTACTTCCTCCCCGATGACGCCACGCGCCGGAGCATCATCGAGGTCACGTTCCGCAACCTCCACGTCGCGCACACGGTCTCGAGCTTCGACTTCGCCGTCGCCTCCACGGCGGGCTACTCCGGCGCCGACCTCCGCGAGGTGGTCGTCCAGGCGGTCCGCCAGGCCGGTCTCGCCGGGCGTGATGTCGTCACGCAGGAGGACCTCGACTTCGCCGTGCGCGACTACATCCCGCCGGGCAAGGCCGACCCCGACAACGTGCGCTACATGGAGCTGCTCGCCGTGAGCTTCACGACGTCGCGGGCGCTGCTCGACCCCAAGCACCTCGAGCTGGTCGACTCGGGCGGTCTCCAGGCAGAGCTGGACGACCTGCTGGCGCGGATCCGTTTCCGTGGCGCTTGAGCCCACGCTGGCAACAACCGACCGGGAAGGGGTGGTCACGCGGTGAATGACCCGCCCATCGCCCCTCCGCCCGCGCGGGGCGGTCCCCTCCCGCGCCCCGAGATCCTCGTCGTCACCGGCGATTCGCTCACCGGCGGCCTGATCGAGCGCGCGCTCGCCGCCGCCGGGTACGCGACCCTCCTTGCCGCCTCCGGCGAGGAAGGGGTCGCCGTCTTCGGCCCCGGCTGCTTCGCCGCCGTGCTGGTCGATCTGGCCCTTCCGGGGATCGACGGCCTGGAGGTCGTCCGGTCGCTCCGACGCCTCGCCCCTGAGCAGTGCATCGTACTGATGACCGGCAGCCCCTCCGACGACTCGCTCCGTACCGCGATCGAGGATCTGCAGGTCGACGACTACCTCACCAAGCCCTTCTCGATGGGCGCGGCGTTCAACCCGCTCGAGTTCGTCGTGAAGCGCGCGCTGCTCGTGCGGCGTCTCGCCAACGACAACGCCCACCTCGTGGCCGAGTTGGAGCGGGCCAACGCCCGCTTCGCCCGCCTCGCGGCGACCGATCCCCTCACCGGCCTCGCCAACCGGGGCAAGATGGAGGACCAGCTTCGCCTCGAGATCGAACGGGCGCGGCGCTACGAGCGCCCCCTGTCGTTCCTTCTGCTTGATGTCGACCACTTCAAGCCGTACAACGACCGACACGGCCACCTCGCCGGCGACTGCGTGCTCCAAGCGACGGCCCAGATCCTCCGGGAAGCCGTACGCGTCTGCGACACCCCCTTCCGGTACGGGGGCGAGGAGTTCGGCGCGATCATCCCCGAGAGCGATCTGCCGGAGTGCCTCTCGGTCGCGGAGCGGATCCGGGCGGCGGTCGAGGCCCACCGTGTTGCCTGGGAAGACGCGCGCGCCTCCGAGGGCATCACCGTCAGCATCGGCTGCGCGACCTACCCGCTGTCGGCCGTGACCCTCACCGGTCTGATCGAAGCAGCCGACGCGGCGCTCTACCACGCCAAGGCGGCGGGGCGCAACCGCGTCTGCTCCCACAGCCAGATCGGCCCGGCCCGGTAGCCGACGCGGAGGGGAGTCGCGGCCGACGCCGTATAGGTAGAGTCATGACCACACCCCCGCCAGAGGAGCGCGCCGAGGCCGGCGCCATCCAGGACCGCATCGTCGGGCCGCGCGCCCAGGCCGATGACGCGGCCGCGCCCCCGGCCCTGCGCCCCCAGCGGCTGGCCGAGTTCTGCGGACAAGCTCAGGTCCGCGCCAACCTCCAGGTCGCCCTGGATGCCGCCCGCGCCCGGCGCGAGCCCCTCGAGCACGTCCTGCTCTCCGGGCCACCCGGGCTCGGCAAGACCTCGCTCTCCCACATCATCGCCGAAGAGATGGCCAGCCGGATCACCGTCGCCTCCGGGCCCGGGATCGAGCGTGCCGGCGACCTCGTCGGCCTCCTCACCAACCTCGGCGACGGCGACGTGCGGTTCATCGACGAAATCCACCGCCTCCCGCGCACCGTTGAGGAGAAGCTGTACTCGGCGATGGAGGACTACCGGATCGACATCATCCTCGACAAGGGGCCCCACGCCCGAACCGTCTCGCTCCCGCTCCGCCGATTCACCCTGATCGGCGCCACCACCCGCACGGGGCTGCTGACCCCGCCGCTGCGCGGGCGTTTCGGCATCCTCTTCCACTTCGACTTCTACGCCGTCGAGGAACTGTGCGAGATCGTCACCCGCGCCGCGGGCCTCCTCGGCATCCCGGTGACCGCCGACGGCGCGCACGAGGTCGCCCGGCGCAGCCGGGGCACCCCCCGCATCGCCAACCGCCTCTTGCGCCGCGTGCGCGACTTCGCGCAGGTCCGAGGCGGGGGCGCGGTCGACCTTTCGACCGCCGATCAGGCGCTGCGGATGCACGGCGTCGACGAGCGCGGCCTCGACGAGCTGGACCGCCGCTTCCTCCGCACGATCATCGACTACTACGGCGGGGGCCCGGTCGGCATCGAGGCCCTCGCGGCGACACTCAGCGAGGAGACCGACACCCTCGTCGATGTCGTCGAGCCCTACCTGCTCAAGATCGGCTACGTGATCCGCACCCCCGCCGGCCGCCGGGCCGCCCCCGCCGCCTACCGGCACTTCGGCCTCGCGGCGCCCCAGGTCCCCGACCAACCCGAGCTGTTCCTGAGACAGCTCGAGGCCGAGCAGGACGCGTCGTAGGTGGCCGCGGTCCCGCGGAGACGGCGGCAGGGGGGTGCCGCGCCATGCTGATCCCCTACGGCACCGTCCGCAAGAGCAACCGCTTCCCGTGGGCGAACGCAGTCATCGCGGGCGTGAACGTCGTCGTCTACTGCTACACGCTGGGGCTGCTGCCCAACCACTTCATGCCCTTCATCGAGCGCTGGGCATTCCGCGCCGACCATCTCGAACGGGTCGAGACGCTGTTCACGATGATGTGGCTGCACGATCCCACCACCCTGCTCCACCTGCACCTGCTCGGCAACCTATGGGCCCTGCTGGTCTTTGGGCCGCAGGTCGAGGAGGCGCTGGGCTGGCTGCGATTCACCCTCCTGTACCTCGCCGGCGGCGTGCTCGCCAGTCTCACGCAGGCCGGGATGCTCGCCCTCGCGCACCTGAACGGCTCCACGCCGACGATCGGCGCCTCGGGCGCGGTGATGACCGTCCTCGGCCTCTTCGCCGTCCGCTTCTACTCCACGCCGGTCAAGGCGCTGTTCTTCGTCGTCCCCATCCGGCTGCCGGCGGTGCTCCTGCTCGCCCTGTACATCGGCATGTCCGACATCCGGCCCGGGCTGCTCGGAAATCC
>CAZRDB010000236.1:0-2056 GCA_964598695.1 uncultured Armatimonadia bacterium | reverse complement strand
CTACAGCGACACCTCCGGCGTCGCCCACTGGGCCCACATCGGCGGGTTCCTCGCGGGGGCGCTGGCCGGCGCGCTGCTGGGAGCGATCGGACAGGCGCGGCGCGAGTACCTCGTGGAGGGGCCGCTCGGCCGGGGCCGCGGCCACGGTGAGCGCCTCCACGAGCTTCGCGGCCTCGTCGCCGACGGAGGGCACGACCCCGAGGCGCACCTGCGGCTCGCGACGCTCCTCGACGCCGAGGAGAGGACGCTCCCGGTCGCCGCCCGGCACTACGCGACCGCGATCCGCCAGTTCGTGCTCGACGGCGCTCTCGAGCGCGTCTGTGCCGCGTACGACGCGTTCTGTGAGGGCGGCCACCCGTTCGAGCACCTCGACCCCGAGGTGGGGGGCGCGGTCGCGGCCGCGTACGAGAAGTCGGGGCGCAAGGACGCCGCGCTGTACGTCTACCACCACCTCGCCACCCAGCCCACAGCCTCGCCCCGGCTGGCCGAGCAGGCGCTCGTGCGCACTGCCTCGATCGCGCTCGAGTTGGGCGACCTCCCGCGCGCTGGCTGGGCCCTCGAGAGGCTGGGCGAGGAGTTCCCCTTCAGCGCCTGGACGGAGTGGGCCCAGAGACAGCGCTCGGTGCTCCGGGGGTCTCCGCCGCCTCCCCCGCCCGGTAGCCCCAGAACAGGGCGATCCCCAGGAGCGTGAAGGCCGAGGCGATCGCCCCGCTCAGCCGGAGCCCCAGCGGCTCGGCCGCCGTGTGGCCGAGCCAACGCCAGACGAACGCCGCCACCGCCCCCCCGAGCGCCAGCCCGGCCTTGTAGAGGAAGCCGTTGACCCCGAAGTACATCGCCTCGCGCCGGCGGCCCGTCATCCGCTCGTCCTCGTCGGTGATCTCCGCCAGGAGCGCGTAGGGCATCACGAGGAGGCCCGAGATCGGCGGCCCCGCGAGCACCATCAGCAGCAGCGCCTGCACGTAGCCGTCGAGGGGCAGGTCGCCGAGCCCGACGAGGCCCACCAGGGGCGTCAGCGCCGCGAACCACGCGAGCGACAGCAGGAAGACCCGGCGCTTGCCGAGCCGTAGCGTCACCCGCATCGTCAGCGGGACGCAGAGCGCTGCCGCGACGAGCGCGACGCCCGTGAGGAGGCCGGCCGAGGCCTCGTCCTTGCCGAGCAGCTCCGTCGCGATGAAGGTCTCGTTGGCGATCACCACGCTGAGGCCGATCCAGAAGACCATGAACGCGAGGCCGTAGTGCGCGAACGGTCGGTTGCGGAAGGTGTGCCGGAACGCCTCCCGAAGCCCCAGCTCCACCGGCCGGCTCTCGGGCCGCGCCCCGGCCGCGCCCTCCGACGGACCGAGCGCCGCGAGCGCAAAGGTCACGGCCGACAACGCGCCGATCGCGATCCCCATCCCGAGGAATCCGACGCCCGGGGTCTGGATGAGCATCCCGCCGACCACGGCGCCGGCGATGTTGCCCACCACGTTGAACACGGCCTGGAGGGAAGCCAGGCCGACCCGGTCGCGGTCACTCGTCGCGATCTCCGGCAGGAGCGCGAGGTAGGGGCACGAGACGATCGTGAACGAGACGTAGAACAGCGTCAGCGCGACCAGCAAGTAGACGAAGTTGCCGACCGAGGCCTCCGGGCTGGGGCTCCACCACAGCAGCGCGAACCCGACCGCGACAGGCAGCGTCCCTGCCATTAGGAATGGCTTCCGCCGGCCCCACCGCGTGTGCGTGCGATCGCTCCAGAAGCCGACCAGGGGGTCGATCAGGGCGTCGAGGAACCGGCCCACGAGCAACGCGACGCCGATGTAGGCGGCATCGAGCCGGGCGGGGAGGCCCTTCTCGGGCGACCCGGCCCAGAAGTAGCCGATGTACTGCATCACCGAGAACGCCAACGCGCTGACGCCGAAGTGGGCGGAGGCGTACAGCAGGCGTGCGCCGAGCGAGAGCGCCGAGCGCGGCGCGCGCGAGTCGTGCTGGTGGCTGTCACTCACGGGGAGCATCCGTCTCCGGCCCGCCCTCGCCCCCCGGAATGGGGTGTTCGGGAGCGGGTCACGGGGACCTCCGC
>CAZRDB010000235.1:0-6954 GCA_964598695.1 uncultured Armatimonadia bacterium | reverse complement strand
GGTCCGCCGGCCTGGGCGGCCGCCCAGACGCCCCGGGCTACGCCTCGAGGCGCCGGAGCGCGGTCTCGAGGGCCTCGATCGCGACGACGTAGTGGTAGCGCGCCGAGGCGAGGGTGTCGGCCACGGGTCGGTTGTGCTCCGGGTCGGGGCCGTCCGGGGTGCCCCACCCGATCAGCGGCTTGAGCCGATCGAGCAGGTCGGCCTCTGCCCGGAAGTGGTCTGCGGCCTTGTGGAGCGCCTCCGCGCCCGCCGGGTGGCCCGGCGCGATCTCCGTGAGGAAGTCGCCCGCGCTGCGGTGGGTCGAGGAGAAGATCCCGAGGCAGTAGCGGTCGCCCAGCTCGGGCGCCTTGGTCGGCTCGCGCCAGTGGCGCACCCAGCGGTCGTAGCAGGCGATACCCTCGAGGAAGGTCCACTTCTCGCTGCCGAGCCGGTCGAGCCCTCTCGTCGAGTGGGCATGCGCCACGGCCTGGCGGAGCGCATCGCGCTCGGCGCGCGGGGCATCGAGCGCACCGGACTTCTCGCCGATCGCGAGCGCGTCGAGCAGGCCGCTGACCTCGGCGGCCGTCGCGGTCCGCGCCTCGTCGGCCTCGGCGTAGGCGTCCCCGGTTCCGGCGTACGAGCCCCGGCCCAGGAACCGCTTCGCCCCGGCGTCGTAGCCGCAGACGACATCGTACTCGGCGGCGGTGAACGCGTGCCAGACGATCGCCGGGCGGCCGGCGTCAATCTCCCCGCGCACCTGCGCGATCAGCTCCGCCAGGTGCTCGCCATTCGGGCCGATCGGGATGACCTCGGCCTCGTAGCCGAGCAGCGCGGCGAGTTCGAGGTGCGACATCCCGCCGAGGCACGTCGGGGCGCAGGGGCAGATCCCGCCGATGCGGAACGCGCTGCCCGAGATCCCCTGCACGTAGGCGGGGGAGTAGCGCTCACCCCGGTACGCGAGGACGACGCGGACGCACTCGTTCATGGGCTCGACCACGCGGTAGCGGTCCACACCGGCGAGGACCACCCGGTCCGCGGGTGTCTCGGGGGCCGCGAGCAGTGCGCCTCCGAGAGCCGTGCCGACCACCGGCGCCAGCCGTGACATCGCGGTCCCCTTCCCCTCGGCTCCGTCCTCGGCCCGCCGGTCCGCTAGACGCCGTCGAGGTCGAGGTCCTCCTGGCTCCGGGTGCCCGCCTTGCGGATGTAGCCGCAATGGGGGCAGCGCACCAGGGCCGCCAGGTGCTTCTTGTTGCAGCGCGAGCACTCGGTCATCTCGCCCTTGGGCCGCCGGCCCATGTACATGCCGACCGCCGGAGGGAAGACCGCGCAGAGAAGGCCCCAGGTTACGGCCGGGCCGGAGCCCATGCTGCGGTAGTTGGCGTCCTGGAAGGCCCAGACGAACAGGTAGAAGGCGAGCAACAGCAGCGCGCCGGCCGTGATGAACAGGTAGTGCTGGAAGCCCCACTTGAGCACGACGATCAGCACCGTCGAGAGCGGGGCGACCAGGAGCAGGATCCCGAGGGAGATCATGACCTTCTGGCCGGTGCGCTCGGAGCGGACCGCGGCGCTCGCGCCGGCCCCGACCAGGGCTCCGAGGCCGTAGCCGATGAGGCCGCCGATCAGCGCCAGGCCGATCGAGGCGCCGAGCGCCGGCCCGAGCTTGTGCGCGAGGTCGAAGCGGAAGATGGCGAGGCCGATGATCGCGCCGATCACGGCTCCGACGTAGACGCCGCCCATGACCGACTCGTCGTAGGCCGAGCTGGCCATCTCGGCGACCATCGCGTCCTTGTGGCGGGCGCGGACCTCCTCGTCGGTCGCGGCGAGGCTGTCCTCGCGGTCGCTCAGCTCGCGGCCCTCGGCGCGCTGCTCCGCGCTGGCTTCCACGCGGTCGAGGTCGACATCCATCAGCGTGTCGTCGGCGTCGGCGCTGAGGTTGGCGTCGCGGCGGGAGAGCCCGATCGCCTCGGTCTGGGTGATCGCGTCGTCGAGGCTCATGTCCGACCCGGCGTCCAGGTCCTTGGCCTCGTCCTTCTTGGCGGCGCCGGGCGTCAGGGTCGTGAAGTCGAGATCGCCCGCGTCCTCGGCGTCGCCCAGGTCCTTCACTTCGCCGAACAGGGGGTCGTTCGGATCGGTCGGCATGGCACGGCTCACCCCTTGGTCTGTGAGTTCGCCGCAACGTTCCGCCGCCGCCCCCGCGCGACCTCCCCCGGCGGGCGGCCCCGCTGCCGCCCTACGCCGTCGCGAAGGCCTCGAGCTTGCCGCGGAGGTCGTCCGGGACGCGGGCGACGATGTAGACGCCCTCCTCGCGGTACTCCTCTTCGAGCAGCGTTCCGCGCTCGTGGACCTGCGCGAGCAGCGCCATCTCGGCGAAGGGGAGCAGGGCGGTGATCTGCCGGTCATACTGGTCCGCGAAGCGCTCGATGATCCCGTGGAGCCGGTCGCAGCCCTCGCCGGTGACGGCGGAGATCCGCACCGCGGTCTCGCCGTCGGCCTCGGGGAGCACCGCGAGAGCCGTCGGCTCGGCCCGGTCGCACTTGTTGAGGACCGTGACGACCGGCACGTCGAGCGCCTCGATCTCCTCGAGGGTCTCGAGCACGCTGTCGATCTTCTCCGCGGCTTGGGGGTCGCTGGCGTCGACCACATGCAGCAGCAGGTGCGCCTCTCGGGCCTCCTCGAGCGTTGCACTGAAGGCCGCGATCAGGCTGGTGGGGAGGTGGTCGATGAAACCGACGGTGTCGGTGAGGACGATCCGCCGCCCGCCGGGCAGCTCGAGCGCCCGCGTCGTGGGGTCCAGTGTGGCGAAGAGCATGTCGTCGACGTACACCTCGGCGTTCGTGAGCCGGTTGAGCAGCGTCGACTTGCCCGCGTTCGTGTAGCCGACCAGCGCGAGGCGCAGCGGCCCCTCGGAGGCCCGAGCCCGCTCCCGCTTGCGGCGGTCGGCGATCTCGGCGATCTCGCCGCGCAGGCGCGCGACCCGGGCCCGGACCCGCCGGCGGTCGGTCTCGAGCTTGGTCTCGCCTGGGCCCCGGGTGCCGATCCCGCCGCCCTGCCGCGAGAGCATCTCACCGCGGCCCATCAGGCGGGGGAGCAGGTACTCGAGCTGCGCCAGCTCGACCTGCACCTTGCCTTCGCGTGACCGTGCCCGGTGGGCGAAGATGTCGAGGATCACCTCGGTGCGGTCGACGACCGGCACCTCGAGCTTGCGCTCCAGGTTGCGCTGCTGCGCCGGCTTGAGCGGGTCGCTGGTGACGACAACGGTCGCCTCGAGCAGCGTGAGCAGCTCGCGGACCTCCTCGACCTTGCCGGAGCCGAGGTAGGTGCTCGGGTGGGGCCGCCGCTCGCGCTGGGTGACGGCGCCGACGGGCTCGAGCCAGGCGTTGCGGGCCAGCTCCTCCACCTCGGCGAAGGTGCGCTCGAAGGTGCCGTCGGCCCGGTCGAGGCCCATCAGGACCGCCCGCTCGGACTGGCGCGAAAGGCCTTCCTCGGCCCGGATGTCTGTCCATTCAAAGCGCTGTTGCGTCAGCTTCGCTCACCTCGTCGGCGTCGTGGCGCCACCCTCACACCCATTGTCGCACGTCGTGCCCCGCAGATTAAGTGGGCGTCTTCGCGCTGGGGTCGGGAATCGTTGGTGATCGCCACATGCAGTGTGGAATGCTGAGTTGTGTGTGTGACGAACAGCCCGGCTTGGCGTCGTGGCGATCGCCCGGCCCGTGTCGGGTCCCCGACTGAGAAAGGGTGATGTCTCGTGCAGTACAAGCGGATGGTTCCGGTCGTTGTCCTGTGTGTCACGCTCGCCCTCAGCGCTGCAGCGCTGGCCCAGGATGCCCCCGCTGAGGAGCCCGGTCTCGACGCGGGCTCCGCCGCACCCAGCTTCGCCGTGACGGTAGTGAGCGGCCCCGAGGAGATCGTGGGCCAGGAGGTCGACTTCGTCAGGCACGAGGGCTACGACCCGCTTCTCCTGATGCTGGTGACCGAGCGCAACGAGGAAGTCGACAGCGCCATCCTGAAGCTCAACGAGTGGGCTGCCGTGAAGAACGGCGACGAGGCTACTGGGTTCCACGCCGTCATCGTCTTCATCGGCGAGTTCGATCCCGAGGCGATCATCGCGTGGAGCGAAGAGCATCAGACCGTCATCCCGATGGGCATCGCGATGGACCCCGAGTCCGTCGTGAGTGCCTATGACATCCCCGATGAGACGGCCGCTCTCATCCAGGTCCTCTCCAGCGACGACACGATGAAGCAGGGCCTCGTCGACCTCGACAACATCGACGCCTTCCTCGAGTCGCTCGGCGGCGAGCAGCCCGTCGATGGCGGGGACAGCGAGGAGCCGGCGGAGGACGAGGCTCAGTTGACGGCGCTCGACCAGTAGCCTGCGGACAGGAATGAGCAGAGGGCGGAGACCGTCGGTCTCCGCCCTCCGCCGTCGTCCGTGTCGGGCTCGCCGGCTACGACCAGCCCCCGAGCTTCGCGATGCGCTCCACACCCTCGCGGATGCGCGCCGCCGGATCGGGCGCGCTCACGGTGAGCGAGAAGCGGATGAAGCCCTCGCCGCCGCTGCCGTAGGCCGAGCCCGGGATCGTCAGCACGTGGGCCTCGCTCAGCAGCTTCGCCGCGAACTCGGCCGAGGTCGTCCCCGGCGGCACCGGCGCCCAGACGTAGAGCGAGGCGGGCGACGGCTCGACCGGCCAGCCGGCGGCCTTGAGGCCGTCGCACAGCAGGTCCCGGCGCTCGCGGTAGGTCGCCCGGATCCCGTCGGTGTACTCGTTGCCGACGCGGAGCGCGTGGGCGCCGGCCTTCTGGATCGCCGGGAAGACGTTGGAGTCCACGTACGACTTCATCGCCGTCACGCCCGATACGGCCGCCTTGCCGCCGCAGATCCATCCGAGGCGCCACCCGGTCATGCCGAACGTTTTCGAGAGGCTGTGGAACTCGATCGCCCGCTCCGCCGCACCCTCGACCTCGAGGATCGAGTGGGCCGGCTCGCGCTCGAAGTAGACCTCCGAGTATGCCGCGTCCGAGCACACGAGCACGTCGTACTTCTCCGCGAACTCGATCGTCCGCCGGTAGAAGTCGAGCGGGGCCACCGCCCCCGTCGGGTTGTTCGGGTAGTTGAGGAACAGCAGCTTCGCCCGGTTGGCGACATCGGCCGGGATGGAGTCGAGATCCGGCAGGAAGCCGTTGCTCGCCGAGAGTGGCAGGTCGTAGACCTCGCCCCCCGCGAACCGGGTGTTGAATGCGTAGACCCCGTACCGCGGCGTGGGCACCAGGCTCAGGTCGCCGGGGTTGATGTACGCCCAGGCGCAGTGGGCGAGCGCCTCCTTGGCCCCGATCGTGACCTTGATGGCTCCGTCGGTCGCCAGCGCCACACCGAACCGTTTGAGGAACCACTCCGCGACGGCGTCGACAAACTCCGGCAGGCCCCAGGACGACTCATCGTACTGGTGCACCGTGGGCTCCTGGAGCGCGTCCTTCATCGCGTCGATGAGGCACTGCGGCGGCGGAATGTCCGGATCGCCGATCCCGAAGTCCACTACATCCCAGCCCTCGGCGCGCCCGCGCTCTTTGAGGCGCGCAATCTCCGCGAAGGGGTACGGCGGGATGTCTTGCAGCCTGCGTGCGAGTTCCAAGATCACTCTCCTCCTGTCGCGTGGTCCCTCCCGCGCCGCATCGGCGCGGATCGTGCCCTCCCGCCCGGACCGGGGCCCGGTCTAGGGCAGGTCGATCTCGCCGGTGAAGGCCAGCTCCGCCATCCCCTTCATGCGGACGCCGCCCTCGGCGGTCCAGTCGATCGCCAGATCGCCGCCGGGCATGTGAACGACCGCGTCGCGCGCGGCCCGGCCGCTCAGCGCTCCCGCGACGGTGATCGCGCACGCGCCGGTCCCGCAGGCTTGCGTGATCCCCGCTCCGCGCTCCCAGACGCGCATCGTGTGCTCGTGCGGCCCGACCACCCGCACGAAGTGCACGTTGGTTCGCTCCGGGAACGAAGGGTGGTTCTCGATCAGCGGGCCGATCCGTTCCAGCTCCACGCTCCAGGGGTCGTCCACGTAGACGATGCAGTGCGGGTTGCCCATCGAGACGCAGGTGACGGCGTAGGTGCGGCCGTGGACCGTGAGCGGCTCGTCGACGACCTGCTCGTCCGGGCTGCCGAGCATCGGGATCTCGCCGCGGAGCAGGCGCGGGGCGCCCATGTCGACCTCGACGTCGCCCTTGCCCGCCTCGGCCGAGGGGAAGATGCGGACCCGCGTGAGACGGCCCAGCGTCTCGACCGCGAACTCGTCGGCCTCGGTGTGGCCCTGCAGGCGCAGGAAGCGGGCGAAGCAGCGAAGACCGTTGCCGCAGGTCGCCGGGCTGCCGTCGGGGTTGAGCATCACCATCTCGAACGGCGCGCACGCGCCGCGCACGGCGATCAGGAGGCCGTCGGAGCCGATGCCGAGCCGGCGGTCGCACAGCAGGGTCGCGGCCGCGCGGGCGCGCTCGGCGAGGGTCGGATCGTCGACGGCATCCACGAGGACGAAGTCGTTCCCGAGTCCGTGCATCTTGGCGAACCGCATCGAAGGCTCCTGTCTCGCGCCCGTCTCAGAGGGCCTGGTCGACCTGACGCGCAGCCCCGGGTGGCTCGATCTCAACCACCTGGCCGGGCAGAACGGTGATCCTCCGGTCGGGGCCCGCGGCCGCGGGCTCGATGGAGCGGATCACGTACTCACCGGGCAGCACCTCGACCCGCGCGCCCGTCTCCACGACGGCCGCGGGGAACAGGCGGTCGCCCTCCTCGCGGTAGGCGCCGAGGCGGGCGGCGCTGCCCGGTTTGACGCGAATCGCGCCGAGCTGGCCGAGGTGCAGGTACTGCCCCAGGTCCGACCGGATCTGCACATTGTGGAGGACGCGGTGGGGTCGCGTCCACACCTCCACGTCGAACTCGCCGGGGAGATCGGAAGAGCGTCGTGTAGGGAAAGAGTGTAGATCTCGGTGGTCGCC
>CAZRDB010000234.1:0-6961 GCA_964598695.1 uncultured Armatimonadia bacterium | reverse complement strand
GATCCCTCGCCTCTCATGCCTCACAACCGACTACTTCTCATGAATGATCCGGGCTGGGCCTCCACCCCGCCTCGGGCAACTGGCCTTGGCAGGGCGGCCTCGACGAGGTCCGCATCTACGACCGCGCCCTGACCGAGGCGGAGGTGGCCCTGCTCGCGACGCGGTAGGCGATCGCCGACCGCTCCGGGACGGGGTAGCGGGCCCGGCGACGCGAGGACCCGGTTCAGACAGGCCTGGACCCCCAGGTCCGCGATCCGTTGGTTGGCTGCGGATCACGGGCCACGCTCGAACCCGGGCGGTGGAGTGCGACGCCGACAACGGGCGTTCACCCCCCGGGCCGCGACTCCCGCCCGTCGGGGGTTGGCAGTAGCAGGTAGTCGCGCAACCACCCAGGGACGCGGGCGTAGGCGCCAGGGAAGTGCCGAGCTCTGCGCCGCGCGACAGCACCGGCCAGTGCCCAGATGACGACACTGGCAGCAAGCACTGCACACATCGCGGCCTCGCCGTGCTCAGGGCGCCACACGAGGAGATCGGGCACGGGCAGCGGCGTCCACCAAGCCGCGGGAACGGCCAGCATCTGAAGTGCGAGAGCTGCGTACGCGACCAAGAACGGCCCCAACGCGCGCCAGCCCCGTCGCTTCCGGATGAGCGCGCACCCAAGCCAGCGGAGGCTTCTGCGCACCATCGACGTGCCCTCCTCGCCCCGCCGCCCCTGCGGTTGTCGGCCGTCGCCAGCGGGTCAGCTCCCGAACCGTCGTCGGTTGAGGATCTCCTGCTGGGTCGTCGGGGAGAGCGTCACGAACTTCGCGGAGTAGCCGCCGACGCGGACCATCAGATCGCCGTGGCGCTCGGGCTCGGCGAGCGCCTCCTCGAGTTGTGCCGTGTCGAGCACGTTGCCCTGGAAGATCTGTCCTCCGAGCGCGATGAACGTGCGCAGCGTGGCCGCGACCACGTCGTCGCGGGCCCAGGCCGGGTCGAGGTCGAACATCGTCGCCGCGCCGCCGCTCAGGCGCGAGAGGTCGAGCCGCGTGACGGAGCGGAGTGCGGCCGAGAGGCCCCGGTCGGCGCTGCCGCATTGGGGGCTCAGGCCGTGGGCGAGCGGCTCGCCGGCCCGCCGGCCGTCGGGCGTCGCGCCGGTGGTCGCGCCCATCCCGGCCACCCAGACGAAGCCGAGGACGATGGGCCGGACCCGGCCGCCGAACGCGGTGACGTGCTGCTCGCAGGGGCGCAGGTAGCACTCGAGGACGCGCTGGGCCATCCGGTCGGCCTCGGGGTCGTCCTGGCCGAAACGGGGCAGCCGCAGGAGACGTCTCCGCAGGGGCTCGTGGCCCTCGAAGTTGGCGCGTAGCGCCGAGAGCAGTGTGGCCGGTTCGACGAAGCCCTCGCGGTAGACGGCGTGGTCGATGGCCAGGAGGCTGTCGGCCACATTGGGGATCCCGACCGCGGAACCGGAGTAGTCCTGGTAGCGTGCGCCTCCGGCCGAGACCGGCTTGCCGCGCTCCAGGCAGTCGTGGACCATCGACGACAGCAGGAGCGCCGGACGGTAGCGGGCGTAGGCCTCGACCCAGGTGTCGACGCGCCGCAGCATCAGCCGCAGGACGCGCTCGCTCTCGCCGCGGAATGCCTCGAAGAGATCCTCGAAGCAGGCGTAGCCGGTGAGGTCGTGCTCGACGGGAGCGATCCGCTCGCCCAGCAGCAGCGGGGCCCCGCCATGGAGCACGGCCTCGAAGGTCGCGGCCAGGTTGTGGACGTAGGTGAAGACGAAGTCGCCGCTGCGGCCCTGGGGCGACTCCTCCATGCAGCCTCCGGCCATCCACTCGCAGGCATCGGCGTGCGCGATGCCGGAGGCGACCAGCGACTCGATGATCCGGTCATCGCCGTGGATCTGCGCCCGGCCCCCGCCGTCGCGGAGGTAGTCGGCGGCGAGCGCGAGGAAGTCGTCGGGGGCGTCGTCGCGCAACCGCATGTAGACGGAGGGGTGGGTCTGCTTGAGCGACATGATCGCCTCGACCAGGATGTGCGAGAGGGGGGTCTCGGCGCCCCCTCCATCACTCGTCCGGCCCCCGACGCAGATCGCCTCCACCCACCCGTCGTGCCGCGCGATGCGCTCGTCGAGCTTGATGAACAGCTCGGCGATCAGTTCGCGAGCCTCGTCGAGCGTGATCGCGCCGCGGCTCAGGTCGCGCTCGAGCCACGGCCAGAGGATACGGTCCATCAGCCCCGGCCCGTTGCCGCCGTGGGGGTTCTCGAACATGACCGCGAGGTGCTGGATCCAGAACGACTGGACCGCCTCGCGGAAGTCGCGCGCGGGGTGGAGAGGCACGTGCTCGCAGCGCTCGCGCAACTCGGGCGGGGCACCCTCGGCGACGCGCCGGGCGAACTCGATCGCCCCGTCGAGAACGATCGTCACGGCCCGGTGGAACGCGCGGGCCTCGGCGTCGTCGGCCTCGCGGGCGGCCCGCTCGAAGCGCTCGCGGAGGCCGAGGAGACCCAGGTCGAGGACGAGGCTCCAGTCCCAGCCGACGTGGCCCGGCGTGGCGCCGCCCTCCCGCTCGAACGCGGTGCACTCGGGCATCCGCTCGGCGACCCACTGCGGGGCGACGCCGGCGACCGACCACTCCCGCCAGCGCTCGTCGGCCGCGCCGGCGATGAAGGGATCGCCGGCGCCGCGGCACGCCTGCCAGATCTGGCCCGGGATGGTCTCATCCGGGTCGAAGACGAGGGGTTCGTGCGCGAGTGCATAGGCCATGCTCCGGGCCTGGCGCTCGAGGAGCGGCAGGTCGGCGTACCGCTCGAAGAAGGCGTGGGTGAGGTTGGCCTCTTTCGGGCTCACGTGGGGCTCGTACCCGCGCCGGCGGGCTGTTGCGAGGAAACGCGCTAATCTGGGGGACATCCGCTACCTCCGGCCGTCGACCACGGTGTGGGTGTTCCGGGCTCGGTGCGGGGATCCTCCCCCGATCGCCGGCACGAGCCCGTGGCGCCCGCTCGCCCCCGGCATCGGCGGTTCACCGGAGGCGGGCGGGGAGCCATGGAGCCCTACTCGACGCGCAGTCGGATCAGCCGGTGGCCGCGTGCCGGGACTTCGAGATCGAGCGTGACCCGGTCGCCGGAGACGGTGAACGGCGCTCCCTGCAGCGTCACCTTGCCCTCCGGGAGGCCGACCTCGGCCAGCCGGAAGGTCACGGAGCGTGTCATGGGCTGGTCGTCGAGGTTGAACGCGTTGATCGCGCACTCCCCTCGCTCGGCGAGCGTGTGGGCGTGGAGCGTCTCGTCGAGCCCGTAGAACCGCCCCCGCGCGTAGAAGGGCTTGAGCGCGCGGTAGGTTCGCATCGCGCGCTTCTCCGCCGCCCACACGGGCTCCGGGGGCTGGCCTCCCACGCCGAGGTGGCGACAGGTGCTCGCGAACCACCAGAAGATGAGCGAGTTCTCGTTGTCCTGCTTGAGGTTCACGTGCAGGTAGAGCGGGATGCTGTAGGCGAGGTTGAAGTAGTAGAGGCTCACGGCCCGGCGCGAGAGGATGTCGTCGAGGGGGCCCCACATGAACTCGTGGCCCCACAGGTCGAACGTGTCGGGCTGCCCGTAGCCGTAGTAGGTCGGGGTGTAGTGGATCCCGCTCGGGCCGCTGATCGGGTCGTGCAGCTCGATCAGAAGCTCCGGGTAGCTCGCCCGAAGGCGATGGATCAGGCTGAGCAGGCCCCGTGCGTGGTCCTCGCGGGTGGAGGGGACGGCGTGGCCGTGGGACGGGTCGTGGCAGGGGCCGGAGTACTGGTTACTGTCGAACATGAGGAAGCCGACCCCGTCGCGGCACAGGGCCGAGAGGCGCTCCTCCTTGCTCGCGAGGAAGGCCGGCGAGGCGAAGCAGACGATGTGGCCCGGCGTGCCGTCCGGGTTCATGACACGGGCCTCGGGCGGAGTGGCGGTGGGGTCGCCGTAGCTCGGGGGCACACAGCCCAGGGCGCACCACAGCGAGACGCCGAGGCCGTACTCCTCGCGCATCCGGCGGGTCCACGCGTCGAGCGGTCCGAGCCGCTCGGAGTCCCAGATCTGCTGGTTCGGCCCCGTGTCCCAACCCGGATCCATGTAGAGCGCCTCGCAGCCGAGATCGCGGGCCTTGTCGGCCTCGGCGAGCATCAGCTCACGCGTGTACTCCTGAGCCAGCAGCGCGCGGTTCGGCTCCCAGAAGCCCGGACCGATGTACAGGCCGTCCGGCGTGATGTGACGGCCGCACAGCTCGCAGCACTTGAAGTAGTAGGCGTTGTCGTACAGCTCGTTCCAGTGGATGGGCGGGTCGTAGCCCTCGGGCGTCCGGCAGCCCTTCGACTCGGTGTAGCCCCGGTAGGCGTAGTAGGCGTCCTTCCAGTCGCCGGCGATCGACTGCAGTCGCGTCTCGCCGAACGTGTACGACCCGTGGGGCCCCAGTCGTGCGGCCGGCTCCGGATGGCCGTGTTTCCACAGGCCGGCCCCCGCGAACCGCAGGAGGGTGTCGCCGTCGCGCTCGAGCGGGTCGATGAGCGACCACTCCATCGAGCCGGCGTTGTGCTTCGCGAGGAGGACCACGGACGAGTCGCCGCTCCACACCCAGCCCTCGGCGCCCCAGGTCGGGGTCTCGACGGGCTGCTCCGCCCAGCCGCAGTAGCTGACGCCCCGCCGCGCGATCTCGGCGAGTGGGAACTCCTGGATCTCGCCGTTGGTCTCGCGCCGGTAGGGGACGGGAGAGACCCGGATCTCCTCGGCCGCGGCGACCCACTCCTCGCCGCGCCGGACGGTACGCGTGAAACCACAGCGGAAGTCGCCGGTCTCGAGCGGCTCGCCGGAGGGGTTGCGGATCGTGATCGCCTCGAGGATCACCCCGGGCTCGTCCGCCGGCGCCGTGAAGCGCTGGCTCACGACGAGGTCGCCGAGGCGGCCGACCAGCTCGACCGACCGGGTGCCGTCCGGGCTCCGATCCAGCGAGGGAGTGGCGAGGAGCGATGGGAGACCGCCGCCGGGCCAGGAGTAGTCTCCGTCGGCGATGGTGATGTCGAGCGTCCGGTCGCGGATCGAGCAGGCGTTGATGCCGCGGGCCGTCTCGATCCGCAGCTCGAGCGAGCCGCTCGTGAGGGTCAGCCGCCCCGTCGCCCCTTCCCACCGTGCCGTGGGAGCCGCGCTCGCCGCCCCCGCGGCAACCGTCGTGAGCCCAACCAGAAGTGCGCAGCCTAAGTGGATCTTCTCCAACGCAAGTACCCCCTGAGCCCGCCCCGCGCGGGGCGGCGAAGTGGGCCGCGTCGAGTCGGCGACCCATATGGACACAGCAAGCGCGACGGGCCGTTCAGCCTCGGGCGCGCGGTCTCCTCCGTGTGCCCGCCACAGATCGCGTGGGTCAGCGGAGCTTCGAGACGGTGACGCTCCGCAGGAGGTAGCTCCGCGGCGAGTCGGCGTTGAGGGCGAAGTGGTAGCCCCACTTGCCCACGAACTGCGGGTCCTCGATCACCCAGGTCTGGGTGTACCACTGGTCGTTGCCGGGGACGGTGTACCAGCTCCCCGTGTTGCGGTAGCCACCCGCCGACTCGTACCACAGGTTGAACCCGGCTTCGTCGTCGTTCGCGTTCCGGCGCACGACGACCGTGATCGCGATCGGCTCGGCGGTGTAGGAGAGGAAGCCCGGGTCGACGGTGAACGTCTGCGCCGGCCCCGTGCCGCAGTCGCGCGCCGCCACACCGTACGCGACGGTGGGCGTCGAGGAGGCGTCGGGCGTGACCTGGTGGAGGCCGCGTTCCTCGTTCGGCGCGCCGGCCGCGAGCCAGACCGAGGTCGCGTCGGTGTAGTCGCGGTCGCCGGGCCAGGGGAACGGCCGGTCGCGGTTCGCGCGGGCCTCGGCGAGGAGGTCCTCTGGGACGCCCGTCACGAGCAGTGGCGTGGCTGAGAGCCAGCACGATGAGGCGGTCTCCGTCGCGCCGGTGAGAGGGTCGACGATCCGCACCGGGCCGGGGAACTCCACCTCGGTCGCCGCGCCCGGACGGCCCCAGAGCGCGAGGACGGGCTCCGACGCCCCCGAGAAGACGAAGCCGCAGCTCGAGCCACCCGGTTGGAGCCACCCCTCGTACCGGGGCGTCGGGCCGAGCAGGCGCGTCAGGTGCGCCATGGCGGCGTAGGCCAGCCTCGGCGAGCCGTCGGCGCGCAGGAGACCCATCGGCCCGCTGTCGCCATCGATCCCCTCGAACCAGTCGATTCGCGCGACGCCCTGGGCGAGCGCCATCGCGTAGGCCTTCACGAGCGCGCCCGCCTGCGCGACCTCGCCCTCCCGCGCGTCCATGCCGATCTCGGTGAACCAGATGGGCGCCTCCGCGCGCGCCGGGTCCTCCGCCGCCAGCATCGTCCGCAGCGTGGGGACGATCGCCAGGAAGGTGGCCTCGAGGCCGCTCGCCTCCACAAGGCCGAGGGTCTCGTACGGGTGCACCGCGATGTAGTCGTAGTGGCCCCTCGCGCCGGCACGCAGCACCTCGGTGGTCCAATGGACGTTGTTGCTCTGGATGCTGAGCCCGACCTGGCAGTCGGGGTCGGCCGCCTTGGCAGCCTCGTACGAGGCGACGACGGTCTTCGCATAGTCCTCGGCCGTGGCACTGCCGATGAAGTTGGGGGTCTCGTTCCAGACCTCCCAGTACCGCACGCGGCCCTTGCAGTGGGTCACGACGGCGGAGACATACTCGGCCCAGCCGGCGAGGTCGCCGACGGGCAGTCTCGCTTCGCCGGCCTCGATCCACTCGGGCATGTAGAACAGGATGCCGCTGACGGCCATCCCGTTCGCCTCCGCCGTCCCGAGCAGCGTCTCGACCGACGACCAGTCGTAGCGGCCGCGCTCGGGCGCGATGACGTTCGCCGTGGGGAAGCCGCGGATCCATCCGATGCCGGCCCGAGCCATCTTCTCGCAGTAGCTCGCGAGGCTGTAGGTCGTCTGGTTGTCGCACGAGAAGCCGAAGGGGTT
>CAZRDB010000233.1:0-7047 GCA_964598695.1 uncultured Armatimonadia bacterium | reverse complement strand
CCTAGCGGCCCGTCTTGTTGTAGTGCAGCGATACGATGCGGCCGGCGGCGTCGAACCGCGCCGTCAGGCACGGCGACTCGAGCACGCTGCCGTCCCACTCAAACGAGGAGCTGTCGTTGGCCGGCGCCGCGCCCTCGGTCAGCGCGAGGCGGACGCCGCTCAGTGCCGGCACTGTGCCCTCGACGACGAGCGCCGCCTCGCCGGCGACGTCGGTCACCCACTGGTAGGTGAGGTCGGCATCGGCCGGACAGAGGCCGGCCGGCACGCCCGTGAGCGGGAACTCGCCGGCGCGGTCCCAGCTCAGCGTGTTGACCACGAGCAGCGCCTCCGGCCTCTCGGCGAGGCCACCCGCGAGGTGGGCGACCGCGGCGCGCGAGACGGCCTCGGCCCGGGCGACGATCGAGGCGAAGCTCTCGATCGCCTCGTCGTTCACACGGGCGATCGACGAGCCGGGCAGGATGTCGTGGAACTGGTTGACGAGCAACTCGCGCCACAGCGCCTTCAGCTCGTCCTTCGGGTAGGTTGCGCCATCGAGGCGGGCGAGCGTGGCGAGCAGCTCGGCGTCACGCAGGGCGAACTCGGCTTTGCGGTTGCCGCGCTTCACGCCGGCGATCGAGGTGAGGGTGCCGCGGTGCAGCTCGAGGTACAGCTCGCCGCTGTAGGTGGGCAGGTGCGGGATCTCGTCGCGAAGCCCGCGCATGAAGGCGCTGATCGTCTCGTGGCGGATCGTGGGGCAACCCTCGAGGTCCTCGCAGAGGCGGACCATCTCGAGCATCTCGGCCCGCGGCCCGCCGCCGCCGTCCCCGTGTCCGTAGGCGACGTGGCGCCGGTCGTCGACATCCTTGTGCTGGACCCAGTTCCAGGCACGGCTGAGGCCCTGGGGGTCGATCCAGGTGTCGTGGAGATCGAGGTTGCTGACCACGGAGGATCCGTCGATCCCCTTCCAGACGAAGGAGTCGTACGGGAAGCGCGTCGTGTCGTTCCAGTCCATCTTGGTGGTGATGAAGAACTCGATGCCGCCCTGTTGGAGGATCTGCGGCAGGGCGGCGGAGTAGCCGAAGACGTCCGGCAGCCAGAGCGTGTCGCCCCGATAGCCGAAGTGCTCCTCGGTCCAGAGCTGGGCCTCGAGCACCTGGCGGACGAACGATTCGCCCGAGGGGATGTTGCAGTCGGGCTCGACCCACATGCCGCCGTTGGGCTCCCACCGGCCGGCCCGGACCATCTCGCGCATCCGTTCGAACAGCTCGGGGTACTCCAGCCGCATGACCTCGGCGTGGTAGGGCGCCGGCTGGAGGAACAGCATCTCGGGGTACTGACCCATCAGGTTGAGCACCGAGGAGAAGGTCCGGGCGCACTTGCGCCACGTCTCGGAGATCGGCCACAGCCAGGCGGTATCGATGTGCGAGGCGCCGATCGTGGAGACGTGCGGCGTCGTCGGCCCGTTGCGCAGCGCGAGCAGGGGGGCCATCACGGCGCGGGCCGCCTGGAGCTTCGGACGCCAGCTTGCCTCCGGCGTCTCCGCCGGGGCCGCGTCGACGATCGCGAAGGCCTCCTGCAGCGCCCGCAGCACCTTGTGCTTGCGGAGGCTGTTGCCGTCGAGGACCTCGACGAGCTGGCGGAGGACCTCCAGCTCCCGCACGAAGGCGCTGACGTCCTCACGCTCGAGCACCAGCTCCACGCCCCCGAAGGTGCGGCGGACATCGGCCTCGGTGACGCCCGTCTCGAACGGCTGCGTTCCGGGGAAGATGTGGCCGGCGTACGATTCGAACGCCACGTGGAGCCGCTCGCCGGCCGAGCCCGCGAGCAGGGCGCAGACGACGGGGTGGAAGTGGTCGAAGACGCCGTTCACGCGGCCGTTCACCCAGAAGAGGCTCTCGGCGCCGATCTTCGAGTGGATGAAGACCCTGCGGCCCTGGCAGGGCTCCGGGAGGACGACGTCGCCGCGGAACCAGCCGGTGACCCAGTCGCCGCCCCACTCCTCGCCCGCGGCCACGGGGCGCCAGGGGACCTCGGTCCCGGGCTCGGCCCGCAGGTGGTCGTGGGTCTCCCACAGCTCGAGAGGGATCTCGGAGAGCGCCTCCCAGCGAAGGCCCTCGTAGCGTTCGCGGATCCCCTGGAGCTTCCGGAGGATCTTCGGATGGGTCAGCATGGACACGGTCCTTCCGCCGTCCGTCCCCGCCCCTCGTTGGTTCGGACCATGCGCCGCTCATCCTCCAAACGCGGCCGGTAGGAGCGCCGGGCGAGGCGTCGAAGGACAGGGGGGCGGGGCCGACGGACAGAGGAGCAGACGATGGCCTTCCCCATGACCGAGATCGGCGGGATCGCGATCTCCCGCCTGATGATCGGCAGCAACACGTTCCACGGCTTCTCGCACTTCTCCGGGGCGAAGGACCGCTGGCTCCGCGAGTACTTCACCCCCGAGCGGATCTACGAGGTCGCGGCCTTCTGCGCCCGCCAGGGGCTCAACGCGACCATCGCGATGCAGCGGAAGGACTACGCCGAGATCCTCGCCCAGGTCGAGCGGGACACCGGGGTCCGGATCCACTACATCGCAACGCCGGGCGGCGGCACGCTCGAGGAGCTGAAGGCGGGGATCCGCGAGGCGGCCGATCTCGGGTGCGAGTTCTGCTGGCCGCACACATCGTGGACCGACGTCCGCCTCCTCCCGAACGAGAATCGGATCGTCGAGGGCCCCGAAGCGCTCGCCTACATCCGCGGGTGTGGGATGATCCCCGGCTTCAGCACCCACCGGCCCGAGACCGTGGCCGTCTGCGACCGCGCCGGGTACGATGTCGCCGGCTACGTCCAGATCCTCAACGCGATCGGCTTCCTCTGCCAGGTCGAGACCGACTGGTGTGCCAACGTCGTACGCGGCGCGAAGCACCCCTGCGTCTGCATCAAGCCGCTCGGCGCCGGCCGCGTGATGCCGCCGACCGGCCTCGCGTTCGCCTACGAGAACGCGAAGCCGAACGACACCGTCTGCATCGGGATGATGTCGGTTCAGGAGGCCGAGGAGGACATCGAGATCGCCCGCGCCTGTCTCGAGAAGCGCGAGGCCCAGCTCACGCTGCAGGTCACGCGCAGCAAGGCGGCGCTGGTGGGACGGTAGGCCGATGCCGAGTAGGGCTTCCCGCGGCGGGGAGCCCTACTGCCCTTCCTCCCAGACGAGCCTGAGCAACGTCGCCATGTGCTGGACATGGAGGCAGTGAGCCTCGGCGGTGTCGCCCGCGAAACCCAGGATCGTGAGCCGGCCCTTGGTGTAGCGCGAGGTGAGCCGCCAGCCCTCGGCCCACTCCTCGTCGACCGCCTCCCGCTCGCCCCCGAGCTGCGCCAGGATCCAGTCCGCGGTCTCGGTCGTCGAGGCGTAGCCCTCCGGCCGGATCTCCGAGTGGGTGATCACCATCGCCCGCTCGCCCTCGGCCGCCTCCCGCGCGTAGCGGAGGAAGCCCTCGAGGAAGCGGGTGTCGAGCTTGCGCTGGGCCGGGTCGCCGACGAAGCCGGTATGGATCGAGTCCATCATCACCAGCTCGTCGATGTGGTCGTAGTCCGCATCGCGCGCGAGCAGCTCGCGCACGCCGCCGAAGCCGGCACTGAACGAGGTCAGCGTGACGCGCGAGAGACCGCAACTGGCGATCCCCAGCTCGGAGAGCTGAACGGCCGACTCATCGAGGACCCCGAGAAAGACGCCGGGATCCTGGAAGCAGTCGCGGTAGACGTCGGAGAGCCCGTCGCGGAGGATGGTGACCAGTGCCGCCGGCGCGCCGGTCTCGAGAAGCTGCTCCTCGGCGATGCGAGCCGAGCCGTGGAGATGGACGACCAGGTGGGCGCCGTTGGGGGCCCGGTAGCCCTCGGGGATGAAGAGCGTGCCGGTGGACAGGTCGATCCGCACACCTGCCGGCCTGTCCTCGGGCGCGGCGACCACAACCTGCTGCGCCAGCGCCAACACCATTGCCATTGTTCTCATGGGCCCGATGATAGCACATGACGCCTCGGCGAGCACTGCGGGCAAGACCGCCCTTCCGGCCCTCGCCGGACGGCTGCTCCCGGGCCTCGCAAGAATCCGGCACCCGACCGGTGAACCTTCGGCGCGCTCGGCGCAACATCCCGACAGAGGAGCGCGGCGAAGGCCCGATGAGCAGCGGAGAGAGGCAACTGATCGAGGCGATGGCCTCCGGCGACCGAGCGGCGGCCCGCTGCCTCTACGAGCGGTACGGCGACGGCCTCTACCGGTTCGCGCTGGCAAGCCTCGGAGACCGCGGAGCGGCCGAGGACGCCGTCCAGGAGACGATGGTTGCGGCCTGGAGCGGCGCGCGGAGCTACCGGGGCGACTCGGGCGCGGCGGCCTGGCTCTTCGGGATCTGCCGCAGACAGGTCGCGATGGAGCTGCGACGGCGGCCGCGACGGCCGGAGCCGACGGAGGCGGTGGAGGAGCGAGCCGCGACGGACGAGCCGCCCGACGCGCGGGCGAGCCTCCGGGAGGCGCTCGCGGGGCTCGCGCCGGAGCAGCGGCAGCTCCTGACCCTGGTCTACCTCGAGGGGGTGCCGCAGCAGGAGATCGCGGGCCTGCTGGGCGTCCCGCTCGGAACGGTGAAGTCGCGGCTCTTCAGCGCACGCGAGCGGCTGCGCGCCCTGATGGACGGAGGCGGAGTGTGAGCATCGGCTCGTGCGAGGAGATCCTCAGCGAACTCGCGTGGGTGGCGGGAGGCAGTGCCTCGGCCGAGCGGACGAGCGAGGTGCTGCTCCACCTGGCGCGGTGCGAGGGCTGCCGGCGCGCGATGGCCGAGGAGTTCGCGTTGCGCGAGGGGCTGGCCGCCGTGCTGGCGGAGGCGCCGCGCGTGACGGCCCGGGCGTGGGCGTCGATCGAGGCGCGCCTACCCGCACGCCGCGATGTCCTCGCCGAGGCCCTGGAGGCGTGCGGCGCCCCTCCGCTGGCGGTGCGGGTACTCCGGGCGGCGTGTGCCGCGGCCGACGAGGGCCCGGTACTGGAATGGCTGCAGCCGTGGATCCGCCTCGCGGCGGCCACGTAGGACGACGAAGGCAGAGGGCACGACCAACAAGGAGGCAACAGAGATGGGCGAGAGCAACATGAGCAACGATGCGCAGGAGCTGAGCGACGTTCTGGAGGTGCTCGGAACCAAGGGGCCGTCGGGGATCGGCGCGGTGCTCGATGTCGTGAGCACCAAGGTCCCCCAGCTCCTGACCTCGCTTCGGAGCACGCTGTACTCGCCGGAGGCCGGCGAGGAGATCGGCCGCGGCGTGGGCGCGTTCTACCAGCAGTTGGTCTCGGCGGGCATCCCCGAGCAGGAAGCGCTCCGGATGGCGCGCGAGTATCTCGGGACGCTGCAGGAGGTGCTCCGCGGCTCGATGGCGACCCACGGTCACGGGCCCGGCCCGGCGCGGCAGGGAGAGGCGTGATGGTCGGCGGAGCGTTCCGCGCGCTCCAGGCGGCGGTCGTGCTGGCGCCGCGCCTGCTCGGGCTCGCCGGGCGGCTCGGGGCCCTGGTCGTGGCGACGCACTGGCACCGCAGGAGGGCCCTCGGCGGCTTTCGCCGAGGGCTGCTCCGGGCCGGAGTGCCCGAGCACGTGGCCGAGGCGCTGGGCTCGGCCTACCCGGACCTCCTCGCGCTCGGCCGTGAAGCGAGGCGCCACGGCCGCCACGGGGCGTAGCGCGGCCGCAGAGCGAGACGCAAGAGGTGGCCCGGAGGGCTGCCCGTCAGGGCTGCTTCGCGAAGTAGCTGAACATGCCCATCCCGAGCGCGATCAGCACCATCGCGACGTACTGCAGGGGCTGGATCGTGTTGCGGAAGACGCCGGCCAGCGCGAGCTGTGCGGCGATGAAGGCCCCTCCCCCACCCAGGGCCAGGGCGAGGTTGATGTCGATCAGCCGGTAGAGCCGCATCAGAACGAGGATGCTGCTCGCGCCGGGCACGTTGCCAAGGCCCCAGAACAGCCAGTAGCGCCAGTTGTTCCGCTCGTACCCGGCGCCGAGGTTGAACAGGATCTGCGCGCCGGCCTGCATGAGCCAGAAGATGCCTAACCAGACCACAACCAAGGGAATCCCACGCTTTCGTTTCGGCACACGCAGGTTCGATTCGGCGTGCCGGGAGTCCTCGGTCCCGCGCAAGGAGAAGCCCGCCCGGTGGGGGAACCCGCCGGGGGGCGGCGGAGGAGAGCGTGTGGCGGTCCTGTGCATCCTGAACCCGGCCTCGGCCGGCGGCCGTACGGCGGCGGCCGAGGCGGAGATCCGCGAGCGGCTCGAGGCCGCGCTCGGCTGCGTGGTTCGCGTCGTGTGCACCGAGCGACCGGGCCACGCGGCCGAGCTGGCGGCCGAGCTGGGGGGCCGCCACCGGCTCGTGGTCGCGGCAGGGGGCGATGGCACGGTCAGCGAGGTCGTCCGCGGCTTCCTCGAGGGCGGCCACGACGCGCTGCTCGGGGTGCTCCCATCCGGCTCGGGCTCCGACTATGCGCGCAATCTGGGGATCGCCGACCGGAGCCAGGCCCTGCGCGCGCTCGCGGGGGGCGGGCGCGAGCTGCGGGTCGACGTGGGTTCGGTGCGCCTCACCACGCCCCACGGGCCCCTCGGGAGGCCCTTCGTGCTCACCACGGGCACGGGCTTCTCGCCGCGCGTGATCGCCCGCGCGACGCGCCGGCTCAAGCGGGTCTGCGGCGCGGGGAGCTACACCGTCGCCGGGATCCTGGCGGCCCTCGGCTACCGCCCCCCCGCCATGCGCTGGGAGATCGACGGCGAGGCCGGAGAGGGGCGCGCGTTCAACATCGTCGTGGCGAATGCCGCGATCGAATCGGGCGGCGCCTGCATGTCGCCGGGAGCGCGGCTGGACGACGGACGCCTGTGGCTCGGCGCCTCGCTCACCCCGAGCGCGCTTGCCGGCCTGTGGCGGATGCGGCGGATCTTCGACGGGAGCCATGCCCGCGCGCCGGACTTCCTCTACCGGTCGGCCTCGCGGGTGCGGATCGACAGCGACCCGCCGGTGGGCGTGCAGGTCGACGGGGAGGTCCCCGGCACGACGCCCGCGGAGTTCGGGCTGCT
>CAZRDB010000232.1:6332-7053 GCA_964598695.1 uncultured Armatimonadia bacterium | reverse complement strand
AACGGCTACGGCGAGCCCGAGGACACCTGGTGCAAGATGCTCTCGGAGCACGGCCACTACTCGTTCCACTACGGCGCGAACTGGAGCTTCCACAGCAAGGTGCCCGCGACGCGTCCGCTCAAGCAGCGGGGGAGCTACACCCCCGCGAACGTCACCCCCGAGACTAGGCGCTACGCCGTCTGCTTCATGACCAGCGAGGGCGACACGATGAAGGGCCCGCTGCCCTTCTTCATGGGGAGCTGGTTCGACCCCGACCGAGGCCGCGTCCCCATGAACTGGGGCATCAACCCCCTCATGGCCGACCTCTTCCCCGCCATGCTGAGCTACTACTACGACACCGCGAGCGAGGACGACTACTTCTTCGCCGGCTGCTCGGGCGCCGGGTACGCCTACCCCGACTTCATGCCGAATGTCGAGCAGTTCGCGGCCTTCACGGGCGAGGAGTGCCGCAAGGCCGACATCTCGGTCGTCGACCTGTGGAGCTGCGCGAAGCCGGACGTCCGCCGCCGATACGCCGAGGCCTCGGGGGCGATGGCGCTCACCACGAACGTCGGCCGCGCGGGCTTCACGATGCCGCTCCCGGGGGTCCCGGTCGTCGACCACGGCCTGATGTACTGGCAGCACACCGCGACCGGCGGGGGCGAGTACTACAAGGCCTTCGCCGACGATGCCCAGCGGGCGCGGGCCGTCGACTGGGTCGTGCGCCGCATCGAGGACATCG
>CAZRDB010000232.1:0-6322 GCA_964598695.1 uncultured Armatimonadia bacterium | reverse complement strand
ACGGCTTTGGCCAACTTGGCCCTGGGGGGGGGGCCGGTGTATGGGGTGTGCGCCGCATAGAGGTCAAAGCGGGGCGCCAAGAGCCCCCGTTCGTGATCCTCGTCTACGCCGATCTCCATAGCTACGACCGCCACGCGATGGTCCACCGCGAGATCGCGGAACGGCTCGACCCCGCGCGTTTCGCCCCGATGCGGCTCGACGAGGCGCTGGCCGGTCTCGCGCGGTGGTCCGGGGGCCGCGTGCTCGCGGAGACCACGGGGGGGATCAACGAGCGGATCACGTGGGCCGCGCTCGAGGGCGTCCCCACACGGGTCCCGCTCGCACTGGTGAGCAACGCGGCCTCCGATGTCCGGGTTCGTCTGCAGCTCCGGGGCGCCGGGCGAAGCGATGCCGTGACCGTCGATGTGCCGTCGGTCGGCCGGGCCACGGTCGACGGCCTGGTGCTCCACGTCGGCCACGAGTCGGCCGTCGAGACGGCCGAGCTGACGCTCGCCGGCCCCTGGGGCGCCGACACGCGCCGACCGAGCGTCACGGCCGTCCCGGCCGGGGCCGAGGACCTCGACGGGGTGCGCGAGGCCCGGTTCGTGGGGCTGTGGGATGCGGTCAGCCTCAACCATGGCGGCGGCTCGATCATCGAGGACCCGACCGCGATGTGGGGGCGCGCCTGGGCCTCACCGGCAGTCGGGGCGGCCGGCGAGAGCTGCATCCTCTTCGGGCCGTACGTCGAAGCGCCGGCGGGCCGCACACTTGTCGCGTTCCGGGTCCGGCTCGAGGAGAGCGTGGCGCCCGAGACGACGGTTGCGTGGCTCGACGTGAACACGGGCGGGTACGAGGGGCTCAACGTCCCGCTGGGCCGGCGGGAGGTTCGGGCCGCCGCGTTCGATGCCGTCGGCGCGTGGCAGTGGCTCACGACGACGCTCGACTGGCCCGGAGGCCTCAACCGGCTCGAGACCCGGTTGACCTGGACCGGAGAGGCGGCGCTCACGGTGGATCGTGTGGCCGCGTTCGCTCTCCGTTGACGGGAGGGCGAGAGCGGTTCCCGGAGGTCCCTGCAGGCATCAGCGGGGAGCGGCGGTCTGTCGAGTGCTCGTCTTTCTGGTCTGCCTGAGCGGTTGTCGTCGGGGCCTATGGGCTTCGGCCCCGTCGGCAATCGCCTCGGGTGGGGCGGAGGGGAACCCTCCGCAGGTTGTCGCTCTTCGCTCTTGCGCGCGAGGCCCCACGGGAACCGCTCTAGCTCGCGGCGGCCGAGGGATCGCTCCCGCTGAGCGCGTCGCGCACAGCCTCGCCCAGCTCCCGCACGGTGTAGGGCTTGGAGAGGATCCGCGGCTTCGCGGCCGACGGCCACAGCGCGGCCTCGGCCCCCGGGCTGTAGCCCGTGGCGACGACGACGGGGGTGAGCGGTCGGATCGCGCGCACGGCCGCGAACAGCTCGGAGCCGCTGATGTTCGGCATCGAGTGATCGGTGAGCACCAGGTCGAACGCGTCGGGCGCGGCGCGGAACGCCCGCAGCGCCTCGCGGCTGTCGGTGTAGGCCTCGACGACGTAGCCGAGCGAGCGGAGCGCCTCGGAGGCAACGCTCACGACGGGGGCTTCGTCGTCGACGAGCAGCACCCGTCCCGAGGCCGACGTGGGCGGACCGGCCTCGATGGCGCGGGTGGAGTCGTCGAGCACGGCCAGCGGCCAGTAGACGCGGAACGTGGTCCCGCGGCCGACTTCGCTCTCCACCGCCATGCCCCCGCCGTGCCCCTTGACGATGCCGTGGACCACGGAGAGGCCAAGGCCCGTCTCCTCGCCGGTCGGCTTGGTCGTGAAGAAGGGCTCGAAGATGCGCTCGAGTAGCGCGGGCTCCATGCCGCAGCCCGTGTCGGAGATCGCGAGACAGGCGTAGCGGCCCACGGTCGGGGCCGCCGCACGGGCGGCGAGAGCCTGGTCGACCTCCACCTCATCGAGCGAGACCGTCACGAACCCCGAGGCGCCGCCGATCGCGTGGGCGGCGTTCGTGAACAGGTTCACGACGACCTGGTGGAACTGGGTCGGGTCGGCAAGCACCGCGCCGCAGTCCTCGGCGAGCCGCTGGTGGATGACGATCGAGGCGGGCGAGAAGGCCCGGATGAGGTGGAGCGCCTCCTCGACGAGTTCCTGCGGCTGCGCGATCTCGCGCCGGACCTCGCCCTGTCGGCTGAAGGTCAGGATCTGGCCGATCAGCTCGCGGGCGCGCGTCGCGGAGGCCATGATCTGGCCGAGCTTCGCGCGGGCGTCCTCGTCACCGTCCGTGCGCGCCAGCAGCAGCTCGGCATAGCCGAGGATCGGGGTCAGGATGTTGTTGAAGTCGTGGGCGATCCCGCCGGCGAGCAGTCCGATGCTCTCGAGCCGCTGCGTCCGCCCCATCCCCTCACGGAGCCGCCGCTGCTCCTCCTCCTCGCGCTTGCGCTCGGCAATGTCGCGCACGACGGCGACCACACGCACGGCGCCGCGGATCGTCGCCGAGCGCAGCGAGACCTCGGTCCAGAAGACGCGTCCCGTGTCGTCGCGGCTCTGCCACTCGAAGAGCTGGGGGCCCCGGAGGGCAGTCTGCACGAGCGCGAGCGCGCGTCCGGCGTCCTCGGGGCCTCCCTCGGCACTCAACGCGTCGGGGGTCAGCCCCAGCATCCGCTCGCGGGTCATCGCGAACATGCGCAGCGCACTCTCATTGACATCGGTGATCCGTGCGTCGGTCGGGTCATGCACGAGGATCGCCTCGGGGGTCGCGTTCATGATCTCGGTGTAGGCCAGCGCCTCGGCCCGCCGGCCCTCCTCGGCGCGCAGCCTGCCGAGCAGGTGTCCGAGGGCGGAGGCGTAGAGCGCGGCCATCTCGTGCTGGAGATCGCCGTAGGCGCGCCCGGAGAGCAGGTTGTCGTGGTACAGGCAGCCGATGACCTCATTGCCGTCCCACAGCGCGGCGACGCCGCTGCTGCCGCGCCCGACGGGTCGACCGCGGTCATCGAGGAGCGTCTCCTCGTCGGTCACGACGTGGCTCACGCCGTGGAGGAGAACCCTCGCCGTCGGCGAGCCGGCGGTGTATTCACAGCGCGCGCCGTGCTCGTCGCGGAGGCTGCCGTCCTCGGCAGTCCCGTAGGTGCCGACGAGAACCCCTTCCTCGGGGCTGCGGAACCAGATGCTCAGACGGTCGAAGCCCAGCCGCTCGCGGCCCAGCTCCACGGCACGCCGGCAGACCTCGTCGCGGCTCCGACACAGGGGGAGCTGAAGCCCCACCTCGTGCAGGGCGACGAGGGAGCGGGCCGCCTCGCGAAGGGCGGTGGTGTCGATCCCGGTCAAGAGCACCAGATCGACCGCGCCAGAGGCCGCGAAGACGGGCCGGACATGGAGGTCGAGGTGGGTCGGCCGCCCCTCCGCTCCCGTGAAGGCCACCTCGAGCAGTTCGGCCCCCCCCTGGCGAGCGCGCAGCAGGGCCGACCGCGCGCGCTCGCGGAGGCCGGGGATCTCATCGAATGCCTGCCAGGCCAGGACGGGCCGCCCATCGACATCCTCACCGCTCAAGCCAACGATGGCGCGGGCGGCCCGGTTGAGCACGAGGACGTTGTCCGCGGCATCGAGCACGCACATCGCCTGGGGGGACTGGTCGAGCACGGCGCGAAGCCGCTCCTCGGCCGCGACGAGTCCAGCCTCGGCCCGGCGCCGCTCGCACAACTCGGCGTGGGAGCGGGCGAGCGCCTCTCGTAGCGAGCCGCTGTGTAGCTCCTGAACCGCCCCGGCCCACAGCGCCAGGAACAGCACGGCCGCGATGTGGCCGACGGGGGCGACCGGGCTCTCGATCGGGGGGAGGAAGGCGTCGGGCGGCACCAGAGAGAGCCCGGCGCACACGCCGATGAGCAGCAGCATGAGCCAGACGACCCCGCCGCGGCCCAGAAGCCACCCGGCCATGACGATGACGACGGGAGCGAAGTAGAAGAGCGGCGTCGCGGGCCCGTAGAGCGCGGCCGGGAGGCAGCAGAGGAGCGACTGGGCCGCGATCATCGCGATGGAGGCGCGCTGCACCTGCCGCGCGCGGATGCTCCGCAGCGCGTAGACGGCCGAGACGATGACGATGAGCGCGAGTCCACCGTAGAGGCGCGCGCGGTCTGGGGGGGATTCCGCCACGTAGACGGCCAGCGGGCAGGCTCCGACGGCGAAGGGGACGGCCAGGGCGCTGAGGGCGGCGGCGACGCGCGCCCGCGAACGCTCCGTCGCGTCCGCGATCGCGTCGATCCCGAGCCACTCCTCGCCGCGGGCGAGCAGCGCCTTCGCGCCCAGCTTCCATGCCGCCATCGCCAGATCCACCCTCGGCATCCAGATGCCTTGCCGGGTAGGCGACGCCGGTCACACCCGCTCGGTTCGAACGCGAGCCCGGCGCCGTCTGCATTCACTACTTCGCCCGGGCGGCGGCGGTTCGCACGGTGGACGGGGCTGCCCGACCAGGAACGGCGGCGGCCGACGCCGAACTAGCTCTCTCACGGCCCCCGCTGGGTCCGCGCTTCCCGAGAAGGAGCAACCACCGCGATGTCACCAGAAGCCTCTCCCCTGATCCCCCGGCAGGTCCTGTTCGGCAACCCGGATCGTGTCGCGGTCCGGCTGAGTCCCGATGGCTCGAAGTTGAGCTTCGTCGCGCCCGTCGAGGGTGTCCTGAACGTGTGGGTCGGGCCGGCTGACGACCCGGAGGCCGCCCGCCCGGTCACGCACGACCGCCATCGCGGCATTCGCGTGCATCTCTGGGCCTACACGTCGGAGGACATCCTCTACCTGCAGGACCGCGACGGCGACGAGAACTGGCACGTTCACCGCGTCCACCTGCCCACGGGGGAGGGGACCGACCTCACCCCCTACGAGGGGGTGCGTGCCGAGTTGGAGGGAGTCAGCCACCTCCACCCCGGTGAGGTTCTCGTGGGGCTCAACCGCCGCGATCCTCGCTTCCACGATGTCTACCGCGTGGATCTCGCCACCGGCGCTCTGACGCTCGTGCTCGAGAACGACCGCTTCGCCGCGGTCGTCGCCGACGACGACTACCGGGTGCGCCTGGCGCTGCGGTTCACGCCCGAGGCGAAGCTCGAGCTGTACCGTCTCGAAGGCGCCGAGGCCGTGCTCGATTCCGTCGTCGAGGCCGAAGACACCATGACGACGCGCCCCCTGGGCCTCGACAAGACCGGCGAGACGGTCTACCTGCTGGACAGCCGGGGCCGCAACACGGCAGCGCTGTACGCGCGCGCGCTCGAGACGGGCGAGTGCCGCCTGTTGGCCGAAGACGACCGCTCCGACATCCAGGACGCGATCGTGCACCCGACCGAACGGACGATCCAGGCGTACGCCACCGACTACGAGACGCCCGAGTGGCACGTGCTCGACCCCGCGTTCGAGCCCGACTGGCGGCGCCTGGAGGAGGCCCTGCCGGGTACGCTCCACCTCGCCAGTCGGACCCTCGCCGACGATCGCTGGATCGTCGCCGCCGAGGTCGACGACGGTCCAACCGGCTACTACCTCTACGAGCGCGCCACCGGCGAGACCCGGCTCCTGTTCGTCGACCGCCCGGCGCTCGAGGGCCTGCCGCTCGCGCGGATGCACCCGATCGTGGTCCCGGCGCGCGACGGGCTGCAGCTCGTCTCCTACCTGAGCCTGCCCCCCGGAAGCGACCCCGACGGCACGGGGCGACCGAGCCAGCCCGTGCCGCTCGTCCTGTGGGTGCACGGGGGCCCCTGGGCGCGTGACGAGTGGGGCTACTCGCCCGTCCACCAGTGGCTCACGAACCGCGGCTACGCGGTGCTCAGCGTGAACTACCGCGGCTCGACGGGCTTCGGCAAGGCCTTTCTCAACGCGGCCGATCGCGAGTGGGCGGGGCGGATGCACGATGACCTCCTTGACGCCTGCGAGTGGGCGGTTGCGGCAGGGGTCACCGAGAGGGACCGCATCGCGATCGGCGGCGGCAGCTACGGCGGATGGGCGACGCTCGTGGGTCTCACGTTCACGCCCGAGGCCTTCGCCTGCGGCGTCGACATCGTTGGCCCCTCGAGCCTCGTGACGCTGCTCGAGAACGTTCCCCCGTACTGGGTGCCGATGCTCTCCACGCTCCAGGCGCGGATCGGCGACCCCACGACGGAGGAAGGCCGGGCCTTCCTGCTGAGCCGCTCGCCGCTCACGCGTGTGGGGGAGATCCGGCGGCCGCTGCTGATCGGCCAGGGCGCCAACGACCCGCGCGTCAAGCAGCAGGAGTCGGACCAGATCGTCTCCGCGATGCAGGCGCGGACCATCCCCGTCACCTACGTCGTCTACCCCGACGAGGGCCACGGGTTCGCGG
>CAZRDB010000231.1:6526-7077 GCA_964598695.1 uncultured Armatimonadia bacterium | reverse complement strand
AGGCCCCGGCGGCGCTCGCCCACGCCCTGCGGTGCGCGGTCGACGGCCGTGACTACCCGTGCCCGCTCTGCGGCGCGACCCACCCCGCCCACGTGTTGCGGTGCTTCACCCGGGAGGCGCTCCTGGGCGAGCCACTGCTCGGCCCCCCCTCCGGCAGCCCGGTGCTGGCCGTCGTCGAGCTGGATGGCGATTCCGTCCGCGCGGAGGTCCATCCCACCGGAGTCGCTGCCGTCGGCGAGCGCGAGGCGCTCATGCTCTCCGGCGGGCGCCTCTCGCGATGGTCCTTCCTCGAGGAGGCGGACCGCTGGGCGGCCCTCGGCAGCCCAGCCTCCCCCGTCCTCCCGCTGGGAGGTGGACGCTATGCCGTCGTGCTGTGACCGCGCCGGCTTCCCCCTCGTCGAGATCCCCGGGGCGGACCTCGCGCTCCACCTCCTGCCCGTTACGAAGCTGCAGTTCGAGACGTTCCTCGGGGAGGTGGGCGCATACGGGGACGCCTGGTACCGCCAGTTCCTCGCATGCAACCCCCGCATCTCCCCGCGCAACGCCAGTCC
>CAZRDB010000231.1:0-6516 GCA_964598695.1 uncultured Armatimonadia bacterium | reverse complement strand
GCGCGAAAGGCTGCTTCTGACGGGAGTGCTGCCGGAGGAGGCGCTCGCCTACGCCCGGTGGTGCGGCGATGGCTACGACCTCCCCACCGTCCTGGAGTGGCGGCAGGCCCTGCGCGCATGGTCCGAGCTGCCCGCCGAGATCGAGCCGCTCGCCCGGCCCCGCTCCGAGCCCGCCCGCGACCTGCTCGCGTGGTGGCTCGGCCAGCCCGCCGCGAACCTCGCCGACAGGGCCGGCCTCGTCGGGGGCGTCGTCGAGTGGGCCCGCGCGGGCGAGGAGTTCGTGGGCCTCGGCGCGCCCCGGGCCGAGTTCCTCCCGAACCTGTGGGACCCCTCGGCCGACACCGTACGGCCCCTGCGGCCGGGGGAGCGCGCCCGGGCGTTCGGCTTCCGCCTCATCCGGCGCGGGGGAGGTGGCTGAGCCGATGCTCCGCCGCCCCCTCCGGCGCTGGTACACGCGCCGCCTCGCCCACTGGAACTACCGCGTGCGGACCCACGCCTGCCTCCAGCTCGGGGTTGTTGGAGACGAGGAGTGCCTGGGCGTCCTGATCGCCCGCCTGGGCGACCGCGATGCCGAGGTGCGCGAGGCGGCCTGCCGGGCGCTCGGGATGCTCGGTCTCCCCGAGGCGGTCGCCTCGCTTCTGCCGCGCACGACCGACCGCTCGACCGAGGTACGCGAGGCGGCCTGCCTCGCGCTCGGGATGCTCGGCGACGAGGGGGTGGCCCTCGACCTCCTCCGCCTCGTCGGCTCGGAGCGCAGCTACACCCGGCGGGCCGCCGTCGAGGGGCTCGGCTACATCCGCTACGCGCCCGCCGTCCCCGTTCTCACCCGCCTCCTCGAGAAGCAGGAGCCTCTCACCCATGCGTTCGTGGTCCGCGCGCTGGGCCGGATCGGCGATGAATCGGCCGTGCCGGCGGTGGCGGGCGTCCTGCGCTCCTCCGACCGCCGTGCCCGGGCCGAGGCCTGCCGCGCGCTGGGCGCACTGCGCTCGATCCAAGGCGTCGATCCGCTCGGCGGCGCTTTGGACGACCCCTCCCGCGAGGTGCGGCGCGCCGCCGCCGAGGCGCTCCGTGGCCTCACCGCGGCCCTCGAGCCGCGCGTACCGGGCATGCTCTGCGGCCAGCACCTTACCCGGTTCGCCCTGCGTCCGGTGGGGCGAGCAGCCGCACGGCGTCCCCTGCGCGTCCCCGTCTGTCGCATCTGCGGCAGCGCGGCCCACGCCCTCACGGGCCTGCCCGTCGTGACTGCCGTCCTCGATCGGGCGATGGAGGTCGATCGCGAGCGCATCGCCCTGGGCCTGCGCGTGAACGCCCTACGGCGGACGGAGCCGTTCGACTTCGACGAGGTCCTGGTCGTCGATGTCGACGAGGCGGACCTGGAGCGGTTCTGCATCCGCGTCGCGAACGATCTCGACGCCACGCGCCGCGTCAGGTACCGTAGTACGCGCGCGCTGGTCCGCCCCTCGGCGCGCCTGAGCGCACGCGCACGGCACGTGCTGTCGTCGGTGCTGCAGGTCGAGGAAACGGGGAGGGATGGACCGGCGCCATGAGCGAGGTGCGGCTGGCACAGCTCATTCTGGCATCGCTCGAGAAGGACCAGGCGCCCAGTGGGCTCTCTGGCTTCCAGACTGTCTGCCGGACCTCGGCCCTGCTCTCCGCCTCAGAGGCCGAGGAGGTCGAGGCGCGCCTCGGCTTCGTCGCCGACCCCGGCGCCCCCCCCAAGCGGCTCTACCACGTTCTCAGCACAGGCAAAGTCGTGCTCGCCCAGGCCACGCCGATCCCCGAGGCGGACGCGCACGGCCGCGGCGGGCGGTACGTGGCCCACGCATTCGTCGTGCCCGCCGAGGAACTCGCGGCCGAGGCGATCACCCCTCTCCGTCTGCTCGAGCGCCTCCCCTTCGAGACGACCCTCGCCGGCGCGCTCGGCCTCGGCAGCGCCCTCACCGGGCAGGTGCACTCGATCGCGCTGCCCACTGCTCCCCCCGCCGACCTCGACTCCGCGGCTCCCACCGGCTGGAGCCGCGAAGCGCTGGCCCAGCTCACCCTGCTCGCGGCGCGCGCCGACGAGCCCGCCGCCGAACGCCCCACCCTCGGGCTCGTGGGAGAGCCGCCCCTGGTCGAGGAAGCCCTCCGCGCGATCGTCCGCCTGCTCCCCCTCCGCTCGCAGTTCTCGTGCACGTTCGACACCGACTTCCGGGCCGGCAATCTGGCGATGACCCCCTACTGGGCCGTGGGACTCCGCGAGCCCTCGGCCAGTCCCCGCGTGCTCTCGGTCGACGCCGCAACCGGGCTCCCCGACAACGGCCTGACCGTTGCGCCCGAGACCCCCTTCGAGCACTGGGCAGTTGAGCAGACCCTGGCCGGCGAGGTCTGGAGCAGCGAGGAAGTGGAGCAGGCCGCGCGCCTCTGCGCCTGGATGGCCGGCGAAGACGCCACGCCCGAGGGCGTGCCGCGCCGGGTGATCGAGAGTGTCTTCGGTGCGGCCGGCGCCGCCCTCGATGACCTGCTGCGCGATGCGCTCTCGGAGTACCTCCCGCCCCGCCTGCGCGAGCGGGCCATGTCCGATCTCCGCCACTGGAAGGACCGCGAGGGACTCCTCGCCTCCCTCTGGGGCGGACTGACCGACGAGGACCTTCGCGCGATCCTCATGGCCGGGTACGCGAAGTCGGGCTTCCGTGCGCCCACGGCAGCCGAGGTCCGCGAGTTGCGCGGGCTGGGCGGCGCCGTGCTCGGCCCCGAGCTGCGCCTCCTCCTCTCGAGCTGGAGCAGCGCCGCACCGCCGCCGGAGCTTCGCGCCCACGCCGAGCGGCTCTGTGCCGATCCCGTGACCCCCTCCGCCCTCCGCGCCCTTCTCACCCGCGCGCTCGCGCGCGGCGAGACGCCGCGGGGGTGGCTGTCGCGCTTCCTGGGCGGTCGGCCCGGGGCCTGAGGCGCTAGCCCGGGGGCAGCTCGAGAACGGCTAGGTCCTCCGCGCCCAGCTCCAGCCGCGCAACGCCGCGCTCGTCGATCGCCACCTCAGCCCCCGAGAGCAGCTCGCGGGCAGTGCAGGGGACCGCGAGGCCCAGCTTCCCGGCGTCCAGCGTCACGACGCCCGTCGCCGCCTCCGGCCCCGAGTGGAACGCGGCGAGGTAGGTGGGGCCGGCGCCGTCGCCGTACCGCTCGAGCAGGAAGCCCGGGCTCTCCGTCCGCGCGTGGGGGACCGGCTGCCAGCCGGCGGCGCTCAGCGTGCGGCAGAGGGGGATGTAGCGGAGGAAGAGCGCGCGATCGCGGTTGTACAGCGCGGGTCTCTGCCAGTACGGATCATCGGCCGCGTTGTGGCTGAAGAAGCTCGGGTAGACGGCGTAGAAGACCGAGCGCTTCATGTACCGCTCGACCATCTGCGGTGTGAAGTCGTCGTAGACCGTGTTCTGGAGCAGCACGTACGGCTTCTGCCGGCACAGCGCGCGCCGATAGCGGAAGACCTCGTGCGGGTCGGGCTGGTACTGCCCCTGCGGGCACCAGTTCGTCTCCGTCCCCATCACGTCGAGTGTGTGCGCGCCCCATGGGAAGCTCCACGGCGTGGCGTTGGCCATCAGCAGCCTGCCCTCGCGGTGCATCCGCTCGCTGACCTCCCTGCCGAACTCGTAGGTCGAGAAGCCGGTGAGCAGCACGGGCTCGCGGGTGTCGGCCGTGAAGGTCAGGGGCACATCGGCCGCGGCGAAGTGGTCGCGCCGGTAGTCCCGGCGGGTCGCCCAGCCCTCATAGGAGTCGATGTAGGCGCCGTCGACGACCCCCACCGCGTCCGTCTCGCCGGCGAACTCGGGGTTGGTCACCAGGTTGCGGTCGCTGCCGACCTCCCCCAGGAACACCCCGTGGAAGCGTGCGGTTCCCGTGTGCGCGCCGCGCAGGATCAGGTGCAGGGCCGCCGAGGCGAGAGGCTTCTCGGGGTGGATCCGCACCTCGGCCTCCTGCCAGCCGTGGCTGCCGGGCTCGAACCGGGCGACCTGGCCGAACAGGTTCGTACCGTCGGCATACTGGAGGTCCAGGTAGAGCGAGTAGTCGCTATCGGCCTCGCCCGTGACCTCCTCGCAGCTGCTCGTGGCGCGCGCGACCAGGTCGCGCGGCTCCGTCTGGTGGAGCGGCACTGCCTGCCGGATGAGGATCCCCGCCTCGCCCGGCCGCCGAACGGCCTCGACGACGTGGCCCACGCCCTCCTCCGGGACGACGGCCGCGCCGGGGTCGAGCGTCCAGCCGGGCACGAACCGGGCCGGGACACGGTCGAGCGAGGCCCGGATCGTCGCCCAGCGCTCCTCGAACTGCGAGAGACCGCCCTCGGGCGCACGGATGTCCGGATCGGCCTCGACCGTGAAGACGGCGCCGTCGCACCACGGGGCGTCGACCACGTCCACGTCCCAGCGTCCCGACTCATCCTGCGCCCCGGAGCTGAGCACGGCCTGGGCGCCGCGGTCCCCGCCGCGCGCCAGCTCCTCCATGCGCGCGACGGCGGCCTCGTAGGTGCGCGGCGCCTCCGGGGGCAGCGCCAGCCAGCACGTCATCGGCTCGACATACACGAACGTGAGGATGTCGTGGGCATCGTCCCAGGCCGGGTTGTTGTCGCCCTCGTGGAAGGCGAAGCCGAAGTCCTCGGCGCCCTCGACCGTGGCGATGTCGGTGAAGGGCATCCAGATCCCCTCGTGGGTCGTGCGCTTGGTGAACAGGTCCGGGAAGAGATCGTAGTACCGCTGGAGCGCCGCTCGGAAGCCCCACGCGGGGTCGAACCCGTACGCCACGAGCGCGAAGCTCGCCGCCGACGGCTGCTTGGTCTCCGGGACCAGCGCGAGGTCGAACGCGGCGTACAGCTCCCGGGTGGCCGCGTCGTAGGCGAGTCTGCAGACGCTCGGTCGGTCGAGCGGCGCGGCGATCGCGACGCCCCGCTCGGGCCCGCTGACGCACGCGAGCGGATAGCGCGAGGCCTGGCCGGTGTTGCCCACCCCGTAGCTCGTCGGGTTCAGGTACGTGCCCGTCTGCTCGATCCGCCGCGGCGTCTCGGCGTCGTCCCACCACGTCCAGCCGCGCGCGTCCACCGGCAACGCGAGGTAGACGGTCACCGCGCGGTCGCGGCCCGTCGTGTCGAGCACGGCGCCCTCGATCCGGACCGACTCCGCCCCGGCCTCGAGCCGCATCGTCGCCCGGAGACCGGCCGCCTCGCCCTCGAAGCGTGCGCTCCCGTCCGCCTCGGCGGCCAGTGTGCCGTCGAACCGCTCGAACGGTCCCTCGGCCGCGACATCGCGGACGTACAGCCCGCCCCGCTCGGCGCCCGAGGCCCCGAGCAACGCGCCGTCCGCGTCGAGCGCCACGCGGAGGCCGGCGCCCGCCTCCGCGCTCCACGCCGCCTCGCCGATGGCCGCCGGGGTCGGCTCGGGGGCCGCGACGGGCACCCCGTCGAAGACACCGCCTCCCGCCGTGTCCAGCTCCTGCAGCGAGGCGTCATCGAACCAGACGCGGCCCGTGTGGCCACGGAAGAGCAGGTGCAGCGTGACCGTCTCGATCGGCTTCGCCGGCATGACGAGCACCCGCTGGCGCTCCCAGTCGTGTGTGCCGGTCCGGAAGCCCGCCGCTTGTCCCCACAGGTGGTCGCCGTCGGTGTAGGTGATGTCCAGGTACAGCGAGTAGCCGGTGTCCCGTCCGCCCTCCACCCCCTCCGCACGGCTCCAGGCCGTCGCGACGAGCGGCGTCGCCCGGCGTTGGTCCAGTCGCACCGTCTGGCTCGCCCCGTACTGCCGCTCCCGGTCGTCGGAGCCGATCTCGGCACAGGCGCCGCCCCCTCGCCCCGCGCCAGCGGCGCGCGCAAAGCCATTGTCCCAGCCCGTCCAGGCTGCGGGCTGCGCGTCTGCCTCGAAGCCGGGCTCCCGCAGCAGCTCGAGGCCCGAGGCCGCTGCCCCGGTCAGCGGCTGCCGGACGATCTCCGCCCGCGCGGGCAGGATCACTCCCGCGAGCAGCAGGAGCGCGCAGAGCCGAGGGAAGAGCCGGGTGTGGTGCCGCATGGTCCACCTCCAGGGGGCGATGCAGGCCGATTCGTCGGGCCGGCGGCGAGCCCTCCGCGCGAAATCGGCCACGCCGGGGCAGGTGCCGGACGGGGCCTGCGCCGAACTAGATCGAGTAGGCCCGTGGCTGGTCGTGGCGGGCATGGAGGTGTTGTCGTGGGAGCTGCCCTGGGAGCTGCCGACCCATTCGCGATCGCTCTGTGGACCCTGATCGCCTGCGCGTTCGTGTTCCTCGTCTACCTGACGGTGGCGCTGGGTCGTTTCTTGCGCGGGATCGAGGACATCCGCAGCCAGGTGGCCGGGCTGAGCCAGGAGCTGGCCGCCACGGCACGGGTGATGCGCGACTCGCTCCTCAGTCAGCCCGGTACGAGCTTGGCGCCCCCGCAGCCGCGCCTCCCCCATGTGACCCCTCCCCCGCCGGCGCCGCTGCCGCACACGGCCCCCGCGCCCCAGCCGGCCGGCGTCCAGGCGCCAGCGGCTCCGTTCGCGCCCGAAG
>CAZRDB010000230.1:0-7230 GCA_964598695.1 uncultured Armatimonadia bacterium | reverse complement strand
CTTCGGCCGCCCCCCCCAATGCGGCCCCTCCGAAGTGCGCCGTGCGTCAGGCCCGGGGTCCGGCGGCCCCTCCCGCGTCCGGCCTGTGCTAGAATGACGCCCTCCCGCGACGGCGAATGCTGCGGCGAGCGAGAGGGGAGCTTCGCCTGAGCGCGCAGGTGACTGTGATCGGTGGCGGCCTGGCCGGATGCGAGGCCGCGTGGCAGATGGCGCGGCGCGGCGTCTCCGTGCGGCTGTACGAGATGCGCCCCGAGCGGATGACCCCCGCGCACCGCTCCGGCGGCCTCGGCGAGCTGGTCTGCTCGAACTCCCTCAAGGCCTCGGGCCTCGAGCGCGCGCCCGGGCTGCTGAAAGCCGAGATGCGGGCGCTCGGCTCCCTGATCCTCTCCTGCGCCGACGAGACGGCCGTCCCCGCCGGGGGCGCCCTCGCCGTCGACCGCGAGGCGTTCTCGCAACGGATCGAGGAGCGGCTGCTCGGCACGGGCCTCGTGGAGCTGGTCCGCGAGGAGGTCACCGATCTCCCGGAGGACCTCACCGTGCTCGCGACCGGGCCGATGACCTCGGACGCGATGCTCCGGGTCCTCCGCCGCCTCGCCCCCTTCGGCACCCTGCGCTTCTACGACGCCGTCTCGCCCGTCGTGAGCGCCGATTCGATCGACCGCGAGATCGCCTTCGACGCCTCCCGGTACGAGAAGGGCGACCCGGGCTACATCAACTGCCCGTTCACCCAGGAGGAGTATGAGGTCTTCCTCGACGCGCTGCTCGAGGCGCTGGTCTCTGAGAAGCGCGAGATCCCGCAGATCCTGCTCTTCGACGGCTGTCTCCCCGTCGAGGAGATCGCCCGGCGCGGACGCGACGCGCTCCGGTTCGGCCCGATGAAGCCCGTCGGGCTGCTGGATCCGCGGACGGGCAAGCGGCCCTACGCCGTCTGCCAGCTCCGCCAGGAGAACCACGCGGCGACGATGTACAACCTGGTCGGCTTCCAGACCGGCCTCCGCTGGGGCGAGCAGGAGCGGGTCTTCCGCCTGATCCCGGGTCTCGCGCGGGCCGAGTTCCTCCGCTACGGCGTGATGCACGCCAACGCCTTCCTCGATTCCCCGCGGCTGCTCGACCCCTACGCACGCCTCCGGGCCCGCCCGAACGTCTGGGTGGCGGGGCAGCTCTCGGGCGTCGAGGGCTATGTCGAGTCCTCGCTGAGTGGGCTCTTCTGCGGCCTCAACGCGGCCCGGCTCGCGCGGGGCGAGGAGCCGGTGCTCCTGCCCGCGGCCACGCTGTCCGGGGGGCTGCTGCGGCACATCACCTCCCCGGAGTCGCCCGACTTCCAGCCGATGAACGCCAACCTGGGTCTCCTGCCCCCCCTGGAGGACGGGCCCCGGAACAAAGCGGAGCGGCGGGGGGTTATGGTCGCGAATGCCCTCGAGGAGATGACCCGCTTCGCGGAACGCCATGGACTCCCGGATTCGTGAGAGCGGCGGCAGGGCCCCGAGCCCCGGGGCCGCGGACGGTCGCGACCCCGTCCTCCAGCCCCTGCTCGAGGACTACGCCACTGTGCTCGGCAGCGTGCGGAGGCTCTCGCCCCGCACCGTGACCGCGTACACGCGCGATGTCGCCGAGTTCCTGCGCCACTGGCGTGCGACGCGGCCGAAGGCCGAGCCGTCCGCGATGACCTTCCGCGATGTCCGTGGCTGGGCGGCCGCTCTCCAGCGTCGCGGGCTCGCGAAGCGCAGCGTCGCGCGCAAGCTCGCCAGCGCCCGGAGCTTCCTCCGATACCTCGCCAAGCGTGGGATCCTCGCCGCCGGCGCCGATGCGCTGGTCACGGGGCCGAAGCTCGAGAAGCGGCTGCCGCGGTTTGTCCGCGAGCACGACATCGGCGAACTGCTGGCGCGCCCCTCGGAGACGACGCCGGAGGGGATCCGCGACCGGGCGGTGCTCGAGCTGCTCTACGCCTCGGGCCTGCGCGTCTCGGAGTGCGTCGCCCTCGACCTCGCGGACGTCGCCGGCGGCCGTCGCCAACTTCGTGTCGTCGGCAAGGGCAACAAGGAGCGTATCGTCTTCCTGGGAGAGCCCGCGCTCAGGGCGCTCGGCCGGTACCTGACGGAGGCTCGCCCCGCTCTGGCGGCGAAGGCTGCCGGTGAGGAGACCGCGCTGTGGCTGAGCACGCGAGGCCTGCGGCTCTCGGACCGCGCGATCCGCCGACTGCTGCGGCGGGCGGCGGTCGGAACGGCCGCGGGGCCGCGGGTGAGCCCCCACATGCTGCGGCACAGCTTCGCGACGCACATGCTCGCGCACGGGGCCGACCTGCGCTCGATCCAGGAGCTGCTCGGTCACGCGCGGCTTTCGACGACGGAGATCTACACGCACGTCAGCCCGGCGCGTCTCAAGGAAGTCTACGACCGCGCCCACCCGCTGGCGTGAGGGAGGCGGAGACGATGTCCGGGATGCACGGCACGACGATCGTCGGCGTCCTGCGCGATGGCGTGCTGGCCATCGGCGGCGACGGCCAGGTGACCGTCGGCAACACGATCATGAAGGCCGGCGCGCAGAAGGTGAAGCGGCTGTACAAGGGCCGCGTTCTGGCCGGCTTCGCGGGCGCCGTCTCCGACGCGCTGACGCTGCTCGAGCGCTGCGAGGAGAAGCTCGAGGAGTACAACGGCAACCTCACCCGCGCCGTCCATCACCTCGCGCGCGACTGGCGGACCGACCGTGTGCTCCGCCGGCTCGAGGCGATGCTCCTGCTGGGCGATGGCGAGCAGCTCCTGCTCGTGGCGGGCAGCGGCGAGGTGCTCCGGCCCGAGAACGACATGGCGGGGATCGGCTCGGGCGGCCCCTACGCACTCGCCGCCGCGCGGGCGCTGTCCGCCCACACCACGCTGAGCGCGCCCGAGATCGTCGAGGAGTCCCTGCGCATCGCGGCGGGGATCTGCATCTACACCAACGAGTCGTTGCTCGTGGAAGTATTGGAGCGCGCATGATGGAGACACGGAACGCCACGGCCATGCCCACCGAGGCCGCGATCGCCGGCGAGCTGACTCCGGCGCAGATCGTCGCCGCTCTCGACCGCTACATCGTGGGCCAGAAGGCCGCGAAGCGCGCCGTCGCGATCGCGCTGCGCAACCGCTACCGGCGCCGGCTGGTCAAGGAGCCTCTCCGCGACGAGATCCTCCCCAAGAACATCCTCATGGTCGGCCCGACGGGCGTCGGCAAGACGGAGATCGCGCGCCGCCTCGCCTCGCTCGCGAACGCGCCGTTCGTGAAGGTCGAGGCGACCAAGTACACCGAGGTCGGCTACGTCGGCCGCGATGTCGAGTCGATGGTTCGCGATCTCGCCGAGACCGCGGTCCGGATGGTCCAGGAGGAGCACCTCGTGCGGGTGCGCGCCCGCGCGCGAGAGCTGGCCGAGGAGCGCGTGCTGGAGATCCTCCAGCCCGGTCCGCGCAAGCCCAAGGGCCATTCGCCGCTCCAAACCCTCCTCGAGCGCATGTCCCCCATCCACGGCGCCGATGAGACGCCGGAGCCCGCGCAGCAGGAGCCCAACGAGGACGAGGAGCGGGTCGCGCGGATCCGCGAGCGCCTGCGGACCAAGCTGCGTGAGGGGGCGCTCGACGACCGCGAGGTCGAGATCACGACCGAGGAGACGGGCCGGCCGATCATGGAGGTCCTCAGCTCCCAGGCCGGCTTCGAGGAGGTCAGCTTCCCGAACCTGGGCGACGTGCTCGGGCCGATGATGCCCTCGAAGAAGAAGAAGCGGAAGGTCGCCATCGGCGAGGCGATCGACATCCTCGCCGAGCAGGAGGCCCAGAATCTGCTCGACATGGACGAGATCCGCCGCCAGGCGCGCGAGCGCGCCGAGCAGAGCGGGATCATCTTCATCGACGAGATCGACAAGGTCGCGGGCCGGACCTCGGGCCAGGGCCCGGACGTCTCCCGCGAGGGCGTGCAGCGCGACATCCTGCCGATCGTCGAGGGCAGCACCGTCCAGACCAAGCACGGTCCGGTGAAGACCGACCACATCCTCTTCATCGCGGCCGGCGCCTTCCACATCTCGAAACCCTCCGACCTGATCCCCGAGCTGCAGGGCCGGCTGCCGATCCGCGTCGAGCTGGAGCCGCTGACCGAGGCCGACTTCGTGCGAATCCTCACCGAGCCCGAGAACGCGCTCACGCGGCAGTGCACCGCGCTCCTCGCGACCGAGGAGGTCGGACTTGCCTTCACCGAGGACGGGATCCGCGAGGTGGCGCGCGTCGCCCAACAGGTCAACGAGCGCAACGAGGACATCGGCGCCCGCCGCCTGCACACCGTGATGGAGCGCGTCCTCGAGGAGATCAGCTTCAGCGCGCCGGAGAGGGCGGGGGAGTCGGTCGTCGTCGACGAGGGCTACGTCCGCGAGCGCCTCGCCGACATCGTACGAGACGATGACCTGACGCGCTACATCCTCTAGCCGCACGTCCGCGGCTGAAGGTGGACCCGCCCGGGGGCGGGAGCCCGCGGCCGAGACCGCTGGCGTGCATCCGTGCCCGCGAGGAGGCAACCGATGGGCGGTCTTGTGTGCGCGGTGGTGTCGCTCGTGCTGAGCTTCTCGGCTCCGGGCGTCCGGGCGGAGGACGGGCCGACGCGCGTCGTGCTGGCGAGCGACCGCGTCGAGGTCGCCGTCGGCAAGGCCGAGAAGGGCGCGATCGTATCGCTCCGGGATCCGCTCTCGGGCCGCGAGTTGGTCGCCCCGTCGCCGCAGGCCCGCCTCTTCGTGCTGACGCTCACCGAGCGCGCGAGCGATGGCTCACAGCGCATCTATCTCTCGAGCCAGGATGCAGCGTCGGTCGACGTCTCGCTCACCGAAGCCGACGGCACACCCTCGCTCTCTCTCCAGTATCGCGACCTGGGCGGCCGAGGCGTCGACTGCACGGTGGAGGCGCGGGTGGTGGAGGGAGAGCCGTTCGTCCGGTGGCGGTTGCGCGTCGACCGGATCGCTGACGCCCTCGTGCTGGAGGAGGTCCGGTTCCCTCTCGTTGTCCTCCGCGCGCCGCTCGAGGACGGCAGGGAAGACCTCGCCGTGCTGGGTCACACGAAGGGCGGCCTCCATCGTGCGCCGAGCGCCTGGCGGGTGGGTGAGGCCATCGGCGCCGGGCAGCCGGGCTCGATGGCCGCCCAGTTCGGCTGCTACTACGATGCCGCCGGCGGGTTCACCACAGCGGCGTTCGACGGTGCGCCACACCCGAAGAGCCTGGCGATGCACCGCGTCGAGGAGGGGCTCGAGGTCGGGTGGAGCGCGGCGTGCTTCGCGGTCGCGCGCTTCGATCTTGCCTACGAGATCGTCACCGGAGTCTTCGCCGCCGCCGCCACGCCGACCGACTGGCGCGATGCCGCGGATCTCTACAAGGCCTGGGCGGAGACGCAGCCCTGGTGCGCACGGCGCTTCGTCGACCGGCCCGACGTGCCCGCGTGGCTCACGTCGGGCCCCGCGATGGTGCGGTTCCACCGTGGCTGGCTCGCAGAGCCCGACGCGATCGACCGCTGGCTCCATGACTACTGGCAGGTGCGCTTCCCCGCCGGCACGCCGCTGATCGCCGCGTTCTGGGGTTGGGAGAAGGTCGAGAGCTGGGTGACGCCCGACTACTTCCCGCTCTTCCCCTCGGACGACGAGTTCCGGCGCCTCGCGGGCGAGGTCCGGGCCCTGGGCGGCCACGTCTTCCCCTGGCCCTCGGGCTACCACTACACGCTCAGCTACCGGGCTCAGGAGGATGGATCGTTCGCGTGGGACGACCGCGAGCGGTTCGGGCGCGAGGCGGAGGCCCATGCCGTCGTCCAGCGCAACGGCGCCACCTGGCGGGTCAAGCCGAGCTGGCTGCTCGGAGGCGAGAACGCGTGCATGTGCCCCGGCGACCCCTGGACGATCGACTGGCTCAACCGCTCGGCCGAGCAGCTCGCCGAGCGTGGCGCCGACATGATCCAGGTTGACCAGGTGGTCGGCGGCAACTTCCCGCCGTGCTACTCCACGACGCACGGCCACCAGCCCGGCCCTGGGCCGTGGGCTGGCGAGGTCTTCCGCACGCAGCTCGAGACCATGCTCAGCCGGCTGCGCGCCATCGACCCGGAGGCCGTCGTCTGCTTCGAGGAGCCGAACGAGCAGTTCATCCAGCAGGCCTTCATCCAGGACTACCGCGATCTTGAGCCCCCGTGGTCGGGCCCCGCGCCCGAGCGCGCCTCGGTCTTCAACTACCTCTACCACGAGTACCTCCCCACCTTCCAGAGCAACCCTCGTGCAGGGGATCTGCGCTCGCAGGCCTACTGCCTGGTGAATGGGCAGATCCCGCACCTCATCCCCTCGCGGGAGATCGGCCCCGGCCCGCTCCTCGGCAATGGCGACTTCGAGACTTGGCGCGGGGAGGTTCCCGCGGGCTGGGACAAGGTCGGCGGCTGGCAGGGCGAGACCTGGAACGGCGCGTGCGCGCGCGAGGACGGCGAGCGCCACGGGGGCGCGTCGTGTCTGCGACTCGCCTGCGCCGACGGCGAGACCGTGCAGGTCTCGCGCAACCTCCCACTCGGCGGCCCGTTCCACGCCAGCGCGACCTACCGGCTGAGCGCGTGGCTCCGGTCGCGGTCGCTCGGGAGACCCAACCAGATCGGCCTCGGCGCGCTCACGCACGATCTGACCTCGAAGGGCAGTTGGGGGCTCCCGATGCCCGCGCCGGAGGAGGGCTGGGTGCAACGCAGCGCCACCTTCACGCTCCCGGCGGGTGCCGACTTCCTGCGGATCATGATGCACCTCGCGGGCCCCGGCGAGGTGCTGATCGACGACATGCGCCTCGAGGAGATCGCGGCCGACGGGACCGCGACCGAGGTCGGGCGTCCCGAGCTGCCGCCCGACCACGCGCTGATGCACCGGTGGGTGGAGCTGTTCGCGGGGGAGGGGAGGCCGTACCTCCTCCACGGTCGGATGCTGCACCCGCCGGTCGTCGAGACGGACGGCCCCCCGGCCACCGCCGACGGCCTGCCTGCCGTGCTGTGCAACGCGTACCGCGCGCCGGACGGGAGCGAGGCCGCCATCCTCGTGAACGCGACAGACCAGCCACTGCGCGCGACGCTGCGCTGGCGCGACACGCCCACTGAGCTGCGGCTCGCGCCCTGGGAAGTGCGGCTCGTGCGGTAGGTCCGCGGGGCCTGGCGAGCCACCAGGGGTAGCGTGTGTCCGCGGGCTGAAGCCCGCGGCTCCGGTACCTCGCAGTGCAGCCGCGC
>CAZRDB010000229.1:0-7317 GCA_964598695.1 uncultured Armatimonadia bacterium | reverse complement strand
GCTGTTGGAACTCGTGAACTCGATGAACTTGCCGCCCGCGCCCTCCGCCGCCTCCTTGAGGCCGTTCCACTGGAGCGGCTCGCTGGCCAGCGTGTAGTCGATGGCGATGACCTCACGGGCGCCGGCCGCCTTGCACATCTTGATGACCTCGGCGAGCACCTCGGGGTGTGTGTTGGCGCCCGATCCCGGCGCGCGGTCCCAACTGGCGTTGGGCTTGAGGCAGACGGTCTGGCCCGCCTTCACGAAGGTCCCCATGCCCCCGAGCGCCTCGATCGCCGCCCGCACAAGCGCCGCCGGCGACTCGCCGCCCTTCGCCACGATGACCTGCCCGCCCGCGGCGGCCACGCCGTTCGCGGCGTTGGGGCCCGTCTCGCCCGAGGGAGCGGCGCCGCCCTGCTCGCCCGGTTGCCCCGCGACCGCCGCCGGCCCGCCGCCGGGGCCGCTCATGGTCTCCGTGGTTGCCCCCGGCGTCTTCGGTCCGGTCGGCTTCGCGGCGCCGGAGGTGGACCCGCCCGCGGTCTCGGCGGTCTCCGCCGGCTTCTTGGCGCAGCCCGCAACGAACAGCGAGCCGAGGCTGGTGCCCGCGGCCAATGCTGCCGCGCGCTTAAGGAACTCCCGGCGATTCGAGTGGTGCATGCTGCCTCCTTCGGTCTGCCGATCGCACTCCGAGCGGCCTACCCGTCGCGATTCCCCCGAACGAAGCCTCACACTCCGCCTAACGGTAACGCGCACCCGTGCGGTGGTCCAGCCCCTGATACTGATAGATCCGCGGGAAGACGTCGAGTTTCCGGCGGCCCGCCGCCCGGGCGCTAGAACCGCCTCCGGGGCCGAAGAACCGCCAGCTCGTGGAGGAGTCCCGCCCCGCCCGGCTGCCCGATCGCCTCGCCGACGATTCGCCCGGCGCCATCCATGGTCGTGGGGCCGGCTTCGGCCGCCTCGCGCAGCTCCGCCCGCCAGCGGTTCAGCAGCTCGTCGTAGGCGGTCACCGTCCGGCCGTTGGCCTCGGCGTCGCGGACCGCGTGCTCGGCGAGGGAGACAGCGGCGGCGCCGAGAACGGCGCAGTCGCGGCCCTCGAACTCGCCGCTCGTCGCATACCAGCTCGCAAGGACGATGATCCCGGCGAGTGCCGCGGTCTCGGAGACGGTCAGGACCTCCCACGCGTCGCCGGCTTGGTTGACCGCTGCCGACCACGCCTCGGAGGCGAGCTGGGGAGCCGAATGCGCGCGCGCCGTCCGCACGATGCGCCAGGCCGTCTCCTCGGCGCGGCCGGCGCGCTCGTAGACCTCGGTCGCCGCCCGCGCCATCTGCAGGCAATGCGCCTGCGGGCTGTCGTGGGCGCTCGCGAGCCGTTGCTCCCGCACCATCGCGCGCAGGATCTCCTCCTGCAGGCTGTCGCCGTCCTGGCGCCACGCGCCGTCGCCATCGGGCTCGAGCAGTCGCAGCTCCAGTGCCTCGACCTCTGCCGGGTCGGACCAGCGGCGGGCCGGCGGGAGCGCGCGCTCGAGCGATGCCTTCGCCTCGGTCGCGCGGCCGAGCGCCTGGAGCACCTGGCCCCGGAGCACCCACGCCTCGAAGAAGCCCTCGGCGTCGCAGGGCCAGGCGAGCTGGGCCAGCGCCTCGGGGAGGTTGCCCGCGAGGGCCTCGACCCGGGCGAGCTGGTAGGCCGGCTCGCGGCTGAGCGGGTCGAGCCGGCGCTCGGTCTCGAACTCCTGCCCGGCCGCGGCGAGATCCCCCGCGCGGCGCAGGGCGATCCCGAGCACCAGGTTCTCGTCCGGGTGCGTGCGCTGCGCCTCGCGTTCGGCCTGCGCGATCGGTCGAACGCCGTCGGCGACGAGCCGGGCCACGCGCGTCAGGGCGGCCTGGTCCCAGGAGGTCGCGCGGGCCACGCCGGCCATCCGCACCAGCCCGTCGTCGGCCGCGCCGAGCCGGATCGTGCACTCGGCGAGCCAGAAGTGGGCGCTCCACAGCTCGGGGTCGCGCAGCAGGGCGGCCTGGAATGCCTCGCCGGCCTGGCCCAGAAGGGCCTCGTCGTCCTCCTCCTCGGCGAGGTCGAGGAGCGCCTCGCCGAGCGCCGCATGGGTGTACGCGGCCGATTCGTGGGCGCGTGAGGCCGCGCGGGCCGCCTCCACCGCATCGCCGTACATCTCGAGGTTCCGAAGCGCCTCCGACCGCAGCACCAGGAGCTGGGCGTTGTTCGGCGCCCGCGTCAGCTCCTCGTCCACGAGCCGGAGCGCCTCGTGGTCGTCGCCGTCTCCGCCGCGATCGAGGAGGTACCGGATATGGTGGTCCATGGGCTACACCGTCGCATCCCGCAGGACCGGGCCTCGGCCCGGCCGGCCGTCTCGCCTCTCCCCGAGCCCGCCTGATGATAAGGCTCCGGCAGTCGCCCCGCCACCCATTTCGCGGGATCGGGGCCCCACCGTAACGTTGGCGGAGCCGGCGAGGGACGTATACAATGGCGTTGCCTTCGCGGCCGGCGCAGGCCGCGCACTCCAGGGAGGTCAGGACTCGATGGCAGACGAGCAGGGAGCGGTCCACGAGGAGCAGGGCGCGGAGGGCTCCCCCTCGGAAGCGCCGGCGTCGCCCGCCGCCTCCGGCGCGTCGGTGCTGGCCACGCGCGAGGGCCAGTTCGTCGGCTCGATCGCCCGCATCGTCGCCCTGGCGCAGTGTCTCGGCCTGTTCCTGCTGGTCGCCTTCCTCGTTCGCTACCACACGCAAGTCTCGAGCGGCCTCGAGCTGAACGCGCTCGGCAACACCTACCAGGAGATCACGGCCGAGACCGAGGAGGTCGTCAGCCCCGCCGTCATGCTGGTGCCGGTGCTGGCCGCCGTTCTCGCGACCATCTCCTGGGGCGTCTGGAGGATGCGCCTGTGGGCCCGACGCCTCGCGATCATCTTCGCACTGGTTCTGGTGGCGGGCGGCGTCTTCAGCGCCTACACCGCCGAGAACATGCAGCCCGAGATGTTCGACGACCGGGACATGGAGATGATCGGCGCCGAGGACATGGAGGACGTGCAAGGCGTCCTGCAGCTCGCGGCGATCCTCTCCGGCTTCTACGGCGTGGTCCTCGGCCTCCTGCTGCTGCCCTCGGTGGGGCGCGTCTTCGCGGCCGCCTCCCACGAGGACGCCCACGCGGAGAAGCGCTTCTCGATCCAGAAGGAAGCGCCGCGCGACCACTTCCAGGTCGAGCACAGGGTCGATCAGCTCTAGGCAGCCGTTCGGCCCCTCCCCTCGCGGCGACAGGGCACGGAGCGGCGCGCGCCGAATGCTCCCCCCGGGTACGGCACACCCGTCCGGAGGTAGCCATGCGCCCGTGGATCCCGTGCTTGCTCGCCACCCTTGCCGTGACCGCCGCCTCCGCCGAGGTCCTGGTGGATACCGACTTCGGCGCGGCCGACCAGCCCGTCCGCGTCGTCAGCGCCGACGGCCGCACCGACGTGACCGGCGCGCTGCCCGCCGGATGGGGCGACAACTCCACCGGGAGCTGGCAGCCCGACATCGCGATCCGCTACGAGCCGCGGGAGGAGGAGGGACGGCGCTTCCTCCGCTTCGACAACCTCCGGGGCGGGAACCTCCAGCTTGCGCACGGCCTCGGCGCTCTCACCGAGCCCACCTTCCTGCGGCTGACCTTCGAGGCGCGGAGCGACAGCGTCGGCGCGCCGGAGTTCCTGATCCGCTTCGAGGGCCCGCCCTACTCGGCCCCCTGGCAGGTTGCGCCCAACCTCACCGCCGAGTGGCGCGAGTACCGCTACGCCGTTCGCCTCGACCCGCAGCCGCAGAGCGTCCGGCTGCAGATCAGCCACGGCGGCGTGGGGCGGTTCGATCTCGCGCGGCTGCGGCTCGAGCGGTTCTCGCGCGAGGAGTTGGTCGCGCGGATCCGGGCCGACCACCCGACCGCCGACGAGGGCAACCTCGCGCGGATCACCCGCTTCCCGCTCGGGCTGCCGAGCGGCTGGTTCCTCGACCGGGAGAGTGACGACGCCACGGTGGTGGTCGACAGCGACCCGAGCCAGCTCGGCCCGAGCGGCTCGCCGGCGATGCGCGTGCGAGCGCCGGGCGCGTTCCGGCTGTACACGGCCCCGTTCGCGGTCCCCTGGAGCTTCGAGAAGCACACGGCCGGCCTGGACCTGAAGGGAAGCGGTCCAGCTCGGCTCGTGGTGGTGACGGAGAACGGACGCGAGATCGCGTGGCTGCCGGTGGAGCTGACGGGCTCGTGGCAGCGCGTCACCGTTCCGTTCGATCCCGTACTCGCGGGCGAGGTCCACGGGTTGCGGATCGAAGCCTCGGGCGAGCTGCTGCTCGACGGGCTGCAGGTCGAGCGAGGCGCCGCCGCGACGGCCTACCGGGCGCCCACGCCGTGCGAGACGGTGCTCGCGGTGCCCCCGTCCGAGGCCTCGATGGCCCGCGTGCAGTTCGAGGACGAGCCCGCGACGGTGGCCTACGCCGTGACCGGGGCCGAGGCCGCGACCCTCCGCGCGCGGGTGATCGACCTGTACGGGACGACGGTCGATCTGCCGCCGGCCGAGCTGCGGGGGACAGGCGTGCGTACGGGCGTGCTCGACTTCGCGGCGCCGGGCTTGCCCCCGTACGGAGGGTTCCGCGTCGAGGCCTGGGCAGAGGCCGCCGACGGCACGCCCCTGAGCCCTCCGTACGAGGTAGTCGTCTATCGGCTCCGTCGACCGCGCCACTGGGGCGAGGACGCACCGGGCTCGCCGTTCGGAGTACACACGCTGCCGGCGACGCGCCACCTCCGGATGGCCAAGGCGATGGGGATCAACTGGGTCCGGCTCCACGATGCCGGGATGCAGTACGTCGGCTGGTCGTGGGTCGAGCCGGAGCAGGGGCGCTGGACCTTCTTCGACGCCGAGGTCGAGCGGTACCGCGCGGCGCACCTGATGGTCCTCGGACAGCTCGAGACCGCGCCCGCGTGGGTGACCGGCTACCCGAAGCCCTGCAGCTCCTACTGGGACCGCTGGTACCAGCCGAACGACCTCGAGGCCTGGGCGACCTACGTCCGGACGATCACGGGCCGCTACCGGGAGCAGATCCGTCATTGGGAGGTCTGGAACGAGCCGTGGGGCGATTTCTGGGCACTCTACGACCCTGCCGGCCCCAATGAGCGGAGGCGGAGCGCGACGGCCGACGCCGACTACGCGGCCCTGCAGGCGGCAGCCTACCGCGCGGCCAAGGAGGTCGACGGGGCCCTCACGATCGTCGGCTTCAACAGCTACGGGGGCCTGAACGGCGCCGAGTGGACGGCCGGAGTGCTCGGCGCGGGCGGGTGGGAGACCTGCGACGTGTTCTCCTACCACAAGTACACCTCGGCGCGCCTGGGATTCCCGGGCGATGACGTGAGCGCCGACGGCCTCACCCATGCCGCCGGCCCGATCGTCGAGCAGCGAGGATCCCTCGGCAAGCCGGCATGGATGAGCGAGGGCACCATCCTGCGGTATGGCACGTGGGACGGTCTGCTCCGCGAGAGCCTCCCGTACGCCAACACCGACGACTATCTCTCGACCGCCGACGATACGGCGCGGTACGTCCTCTCGACCCTGAGCGGGGGCGTCGAGAGGCTGTTCCTGTACTCGATGCACAGCCAGGGCTACTACCCGGGGAGCGGCCAGCCGCTGTGGCGCTGTCTCGTAGGCAACGACGGCTACCTCCACCCCGCGGGAGCGGCGCACTCGGCGCTGGCCTGGCTGCTCGAGGGCACGCGCTTCGTCCGCGTGGTTGCGTTGAACCAAGGCGTCTCCGCGTTCCTTTTCCAAGGGTCCGGGCGCGCCGTAGCGGCCGTCTGTCCGCAGCCGGGGCACGCGCCCTGCGCGCTGCCCGAGGGCCTCGAGGCGGTCGATCTGTTCGGGAACCCTCGGCCAGCAGGAGAGATCGGCGCGCAGGTCGTGTACGTGACGGGTCGAACCGTCGAGGAGATTCTGCGGGCGCTGCCGTCCGTGGAGTGAGCCGGCCGCGGCCGGCGGGTAAGGTACCGGTAGGCCCTCCGCCGGTGGATGACCGGTCCTTCCCCACCCGCCCGCGGAGGGCCGGCACGAAGGTTTTGCGTCTGTGCGAGGTTTTCACCCTCCTCGCACGGAACATCGGAGTAAGTCGCGTGTCGGGCCTCGCCCCGACAGCGCGGCCACTGGGCGCGGGGATGGCTGTTGTGCGTCGGTAGGGAGGTGGTTCGCACCCCCCCAGTAGGACGCCGAGCGGTGGTCGCGGTGTGACCACGGCTCAGCATCACATGGGTCCTCGCGACCCATGCCCACATCCCGTGACGACAGGAAGGAGCGATATCCCCATGAAGACCCGACGAGGCTTCACGCTTATCGAGCTACTCGTAGTCATCGCGATCATCGCAATCCTCGCGGCCATCCTCTTCCCCGTCTTCGCCAAGGCTCGCGAGAAGGCGCGCCAGACCTCCTGCCTCTCGAACTGCCGTCAGCTCGGGACCGCGTTCCTGAGCTACGCGCAGGACTACGACGAGCGTCTCCCCGGCATGCCGTTCGGTGCGGCGAAGCCCGGTGGCGGCGCCTACTGGCCGTGGGAGCTGTGGCCGACCATCCCGGCCGGCGCCCCGACCGAGGGCTGGGCCCGCGTCTATGCCGTCGCGCTGCAGCCCTACATCAAGAACCTCCAGCTCCTCCAGTGCCCGAGCGACTCGGAGAATGATCGTTGGTCCGGCACCGGCGGCATGAGCTACGGCTACAGCGAGTTCATGTACAACAGCGACGCGGGCTACACCTCGCTCGCCGCGACCCCGCTGGTCGCGCAGACCCTGGTCCAGTGCGAGACCTTCGCCTCCGGCATCGTCAACGACTGGGACGGCAGCGGCGCCCCGGCCGATGGCATGGGCCGCGTTCGCTGGGGTGGCTGGGATCCGTGGAAGTGCCACCACAACGACGGCCAGAACGGCACCTACCTCGACGGCCATGCCAAGTACTACTCCAAGGGCAGCGTCGTCAGCTTCGCGATGACCAGCGGCTGGACCGACTTCCGCCAGCGCCCGATCCTCCGCCCCAACTGCGTCGAGCCCTAGGGCGGTGGCTGTTGTGTGAGCCCGTGTGTTAGCGTCTCCCCGCCTGGCGGGGATGCTGAAGGGAAGGACCGGAAGATGCGTCTCAGCACGATCGCGATCGCCTGTCTCGTGCTCGCCGTCGTCGTCGCGGCGTTCGCCGCCGGCTGCGGCAGCGGCAAGACCAAGCTCACCGAGGCCGAGAAGAACGCGCCCCCGCCCCCCGGCGGCGCCAATTCCGGACATCCTGAGGGTGGCGGCGGCGGCGCCGGCACCGGTGCGCCGCCCGCCGGCGCCGTCGGCGCGGG
>CAZRDB010000228.1:0-7418 GCA_964598695.1 uncultured Armatimonadia bacterium | reverse complement strand
GTGGTGGAACGAGTTGTGGATGGGCTACCCCGTCGGTCCGTGGTACGAGGAGCAGTCGAACGTCACCCACGCGGCCGCCCTGACCGGCAAGCTGATGCTCATCCACGGCGCGCTCGACCACAACGTCAACGCCTACGGCGCGACGATGCAGCTCGTGGACGCGCTGATCCGCGCGAACAAGGACTTCGATCTGCTGATCCTCCCGCGCGACGACCATGGCTTCCCGGGCACGTACGCGAAGCGACGGATGTGGGACTACTTCACCGCCAACCTGCTCGGCGAGACCCCGCCGAAGGAGTACCAGTTCGGCGGGGGAGAGGACACGGGCGCCAACTGCGTCATCACCGTGCGCAACACGCTCAGCGTGCCGGTGGAGGTGCTGTGGCTCAGCTTCGACGGGTCGTTCACGAAGTACCACGACCTCGCGCCGGGCGCCGAGGTGAAGCAGAACACCTACGTCGGTCACCGGTGGGAGGCGCAGGTGGAAGGCGTCGCCGTGTCGAGCTACACCGCGTCGAAGAAGGAACCCGTGTGGGAGATCCAGGAGGGTGCGCCGTAGCCCGGGTGGGTGAGGGGGCGCCTACTCCGTGCGGGCAACGGCTGTCCGCACCGCCTCGGCGAGCTGCCGGAGGTTATAGGGCTTGAGGAGCACCGTGGTCACTCCGGCGGCGGCCGCGGCGGCCGGGTCAACCTGGCCGCTGAAGCCGGTCATCAGCAGAACGGGCAGATCGGGTCGGATCCGCCGCGCCCTCTCGGCGAGCTGCGTGCCCAGCATCCCGGGCATCGTCTGGTCGGTCACCAGGATGTCGCAGAGGCCGGGGTCGCCGCCGATCAGCTCCAGGGCCTCCGTGCTGCTCTCGACGGCCCGCACCGAGTAGCCCAGCGAGCGGAGCATCTCGCGGGCGAGCAAGAGCACCGAGCGGTCGTCGTCGACCAGGAGGATCCGTTCCGTGCCCGTCGGAGGGGGCTCGGCTGCCGGGACCTCCGGGACCTCGACGCCCGGAACGCACGGCAGGTAGACGTGGAACGTGGTGCCCACGCCCGGCTCGCTGTCGACGGTCACGGCGCCTCCGTGGCGCTGGACGATCCCGTGGACGGTGGCGAGGCCGAGGCCCGTGCCTTCACCCGGCGGCTTCGTCGTGAAGAAGGGCTCGAAGATCCGCTCGATGGTCTCCCGGTCCATCCCGCAGCCGGAATCGGAGATCGCGATGCGCGCATAGCGGCCGGGCGGGAGCCCCCGCAACGGGGGGGCGAGCGACTCGTCGACGGTAACCTCGTCGAGCCGAATGCCCAGCTCGCCTCCATCCGGCATCGCCTGACGCGCGTTGGTGCACAGGTTCATCACGATCTGGTGGATGCTCGTGGGGTCGGCGATCACCAGGCCGGTGTTGGCCGCGATGTCGCGGGAGATCCGGATCGTGGTCGGCAGCGACGAGCGGAGGAACTGGGCTACCTCACCGAGGATCGTCTTCAGGTTGAGCGGCCTCGATTGCTGCTCGCCTTGGCGCGCGAACGCCAGGATCTGGCTGACGAGGTCGCTCGCGCGCGCGCCGGCGGCCATCACGTGGTCGAGGTTGGTCCGTTCCGGGCTCCCCTCGGGCAGGCTGTCGGCGGTCATCTCGGTGAAGCCGAGCATCGCGGCGAGGATGTTGTTGAAGTCGTGCGCGATGCCGCTGGCGAGCACACCGAGGCTCTCGAGTCGCTGCGTGCGCTCGAGCTGGGTCTGGAGGCTCCGCTGCTCCTCGGCGGCGCGCAGGCGCTCGGTGATGTCCTCGACGACCCCGTCGGTCCAGAGCAGCTCGCCGTTGGGGCCGAAGTGGGCGACCGCGCTGATCGCGGCGTGGATCACCGCCCCGTCGCGGCGCCGCAGGCGGACCTCTCGGCCTCGGATCTCCCCAGTCCGGCGGAGTTCCTCCAGCAGCGCGTCCCGCTGCTCGGCCGCGGCGTAGAGCGACGAGGCGGGGACGGAGACGAGTTCGTCGAGGGAGTCGTACCCATACAGGGCGAGGAGCGCCTCGTTGGCCCAGACCATGTGCCCCTCGGGTCGGCCGTCGGTGCGGTAGGCCCCGAGGCGGGCGCCTTCGAGGAGGCTGCGGTGCAGCTCCTCGCTCTCCTCGACCGCTCTGCGTGCCCGCGCGCGCTCGACGACTCGGCCGAGCTGGATGCCGATGTCGCGCAGCACCTCGAGGAACGCCGGGTCGAGCGGTCGTTCGTCGCACGAGCCGAGCAGGAACACCGCCGTGACCCCGCCGCCCACGAGAACGGGGAACGTGCAGGCGGCGCGGAGGCCGGCTCGGATCAGCTCGCCCACCAGGGGGTACTCCGGCGCCGTGAGGGCCGTTGCCGAGAACCACTGGGGCTCGGCGGTCCGAAGGGTGCGGCCGGCGACCCCGGTGCAGGCCTCCCAGCGTGCTTCCTGCCAAGCCTGCGTGAGGCCCTCCCACCGCGCGGGGTCCTCTGCGTAGATGACCGGCGTCGCGACGAGGTGTGGCTCCCCGCCCGCCTCGGGGACCAACACGGCGCCGACGGCCCAGCCGGCGTCGCGGCAGAGAAGCTCGAGAACGCCGGGCCATGCCTCCTCGGGGGCGTCGGCCTGGTGCGCGATCGCCGTCGCCCGTGACAGAAGCTGCAGGTGCGTGGCCCGTGCGCGCAGCTCCTGCTCGTACCGGAGCTGCATCCGATGCCGCTCCGTGACATCGCGAGCGACGCCCACGAGGGTGTACGGGCGCGCCTCGGGGCCCCGCACGAAGACGGCCCGCACCTCGGCCCGTCGGGTGGATCCATCCCTGTGTCGCAGGTCCAGTTCGAGGGTCACGGGGACCGCGGGAGCGCCATCCTCGGCGCAGCGTCGAAGCGCGCCGGCGATGACGCCGCGCGCGAGCTGCTCGGCGCCCGGCGTCAGGATCGCGGGGAGACCGAGCGCCTCCACCTCACACGGCCGGTACCCGAGCACCCGCTCCACGGCCGGGCTGACGTAGACATGCTGCAGGTCGAGATCGGAGGTCCAGATGATGTCGCTGGAGTGCTCGGCGAGCAGGCGGTAGCGCGCCTCGCTGTCGCGGACGGCTTCTTCCGCGCGCTCGCGCGCGCGGAAGATGTGATGGGCGACGAGGTAGAACAGGCCGCCCGTGACGAGAATGAAGACCCAACCCTTGAGCGTCTGGACGTCGAACCCGAACACGCTGGAGAAGGGGAGGGCGCCGACGAGGCTGTCGGAGCCGATGATCCAGAGTGCACCGGCGAGGACGTAGGCAGCGGACATGCGGAAGGCCGGATCCCGCGCGAGCCTGCCGAGCACGTCCTTCTCCCCCTCTCCGGGGACTCTCCGCGCCGTCTCGAGCGCTCTTGACCCCTGCATTCCCGGACCGGGAGCCGAACTCCTGCGGGGGGGGGGAAGGGGTTCCGGTTCACGGGCCGAAGCGACCGGGGGGGAGGCGAGAGGATGAGCCCGATGTCGCTGGCAACCACGTTCTGGGACGGCGAGACCTATGCGGTGGTGGGCGTTCACGCCCCGGGGCGGACGATGATCGGCCAGTTCGTCGGAGCGCTCGAGCGTGCCGGGAAGACCGTCTGGCTCGTCGACGAGGACCCCAAGCCGCTGAAGGGGCGCACCGTCTCCACCGGCCTGGAGGGCGCCCCCGCCCTCGACGGCGTCCTCGTCGTCTGTGCGCCCAACCGGTCCACGGAGGCGGTGGAGGCCTGCGTCCGGGCCGGAGCCCCGCGCATCTGGCTCGATACCCGCGGCGACTCCTCGGAGGCGGCGGCCCTTGCGCGCAAGGCGGGGATCCCGTGTGTGGCGGAGGCATGTCCCCTGATGACGATCCCCGGCGCCATGTGGCTGCATCGGTTCCATGGCCGCGTGGCGGAGTGGATGGGCAAGCTCCCGCGCGACTGAGCCGGGACGGGCGCGGACCCCAATGCGGGTGTAACTCGCAGCGCGGCCGAAGCCTCTACCCCAGAGGAAGCCCTTGGTGCTCTGGGAAGGATGGTCCCGGTGTCGCTGCGCGCGCTGCCCGCACTGCTTCTGCTCGCCCTCCCGCTCTCGATTGCCCCTGCATGGTGCGCCGATCTCGAGGGAACGGTCCGCGACGAGGCAGGTGCGCCGTTGGCCGGCGTACGCGTCGACCTCTGCCTCTACGACCACGACGCCGACGAGAGGTCGATCACGGTCTGCGCCTCGACGACCACGGGCGCCGACGGGGCGTTCTTGCTCGCGGCCCCGCCGGAGGCCGGCTCCTCGATGGACTCGGCATGTTTCCTCGTGGCGTACCGGGAGGATCGCGGGATCGTCGGGGAGACCATTCGCTTCTTCCGCGGCGAGGAAGTGGATCTCGAGATGCCGCCGCCGTGCTCGGTCTCGGGGCGCGTGGTGGCCTCTGACGGCACTCCCGTGCCCGGGGCCTCTGTGGCGTTGCGGTCCGCAAGCCGTCGCGGGCTGGGCGGGTACCTCGCGGTGATCCCTCCCGACCTGCAGGGCCGCTTCCGCACCACGGCGGGCGACGATGGCCAGTTCACGATCGCGGGGCTGCCGCAGGGCTGGGTGACGCGTCTCACCATCGAGACGGCGGGGCTCGGGACGATCGAGGTGGGCGGACTGGCCGACGGCGCCGACGTCCGATTCCCGCTCCCCGGCAGCTTGACGGTCCGGGTCGTCGGGCCCTTCGATCCAGCCGAGCAGGCCGGGCTGCGGCTCTCGTTCCATGGCCGGGAGGGCGTAGGCCCCAACTGCCTGGCTCGGGCTACGGTGACACTCGGTCCCGACGGCGTCGGCGCAATCGCGGCTCTCCCCTCCGGGGTCTACCACTGCGTCCCCCAGGCGCAGGTCGGAACCGCGCACCACGTGCGCGGCATGTTCGACATCGAGGTACCGCCGGGCCGCGAGACCGTGCTCGAGTTGCCGGCCGAGGAGGTTCTGCGGCTGCGCGGCCGCGTGGTCGCGGGCGATACGGGCGAGCCGATCGCGGGTGCAACGGGCCAGGCCTACATCACCGGCCCGACCGTCATCTACACCTCGAACCTGGGTCCCACCGGGCCGGACGGGCGCTTCGACATCCCGATGCTGCCGGGCGAGTTCTACTTCTCGATCATGCCGCCGCCGGAGGATCTGGGAGTCCGGCTCACCTGGTACCAGGAGGCGGCGGTGCTTCCCGCCGGCGGCGCGGACCTGGGTGACCTGGCCCTTGACCGCCTGTACCGGGTTCCCGTCGAGGTCCGCGACGCCTCGGGCGAGCCGGTGGTCGGAGCCGTCGTCGGCTGGACCAGCGTCGAGGACGACCTCGGCGCCGACGCCGCCGCGGCGACCACCGATGAGACCGGTCACGCGCTCGTCGAGGGTCTGCGGGGCCGGACCGAGCTGTACGCGAAGACGGAGGGCCACTCCTCACCGGCCGTCGAGGTGGACGTGGACGGCGATCGGGACGAGCCCGTCGTGGTCACGCTGCACGCCGACCCGGTGTGCCGACTCACCGCTCGCGTGCGGGGAGATGACGGGAACCTCGTGCCCGGGGCGAAGGTCTCGTGCGAGCTGCTGGGCGGCAACCGCGGATGGTGGGAGCCCCTCGACCTCTCGCCCGACGGGACCGCCGTCTTCGCCCAGGCGGTCCAAGCGAGTCGGGGGCGCATGTGCGCGTCGGCCCCGAACCACTACTCGGCCGAGAGCCCCTGGGTTGACCTGGTCGCGGGCGGAGACGTCGACTGCGGGACGCTCACGCTGCGCGCCTTCCGGGGACAGGTCCGCGGGGTCGCGGTCGATGGGGCAGGGAACCCGGTTGCGGGCGTTGAGGTGACCGCCTACGTGGGGATCGGCGGCTCCCCCGTGATCTCCACCGGCCCGGACGGCCGTTTCGCGCTCGGGCCGCTCCCGGAGGGCCGAGCAGTCCTGCTCGTGGAGGCTCCCGACGGCCCTCCCGCGCTGGTGGCGGCTTCGACGGGTGAAGAGACGACGGTGCGGATGCCGGCAACGGTGGCCGTCGTGCCCGAGCTGGGCGACACCGAGCGTCGCGCGATCGCGCGCGGGGTGCTCATGAGTGCGCTCGATGCCCCTGGGGGGCATCCCGACGAACGGACCCATGCCCGGCTGCTGAGCCTGCTCACGCGCACCGATCCGGATGAGGCGCTCCGGCGCTGCCTGGGAGGCACGCCGACCGCGGTCTCCATCGAGCTGGCGCGGGCGTCGCTGGCGAGCGACTTCGAGGAGGCGGTGGCCGAGCTGCGAGCGGCGCACATCCCCGACGAGGCGGCGGAGCTGCTGATCGAGGAGGGCCGTGCGCGTCTCAGGAGCGACCCGTCCGGCGCCGCCCGGTGCCTGAACGCCTCGATCGAGTTCCTCGAGCAGTCGAGCGAGGCGGAGATCCGCGTGGCGCTGCTGGCGCAGGTAGGGGGGCTTCTCGCCCGGCTGGGCGAGGAGACCGGGGTCCGCCTCTTGCGGCGGGTGGAGACCCAGATCACGGCGATGCCGACGGCGGAGTGGCCGGGGTTCGTCCGTGGAATGGCGGCGGCGCAGCTCGCGGAGATCGATCCCGATTCGGCTCTCGCGTTGGTCGAACCGATCTCCGACCCCGACCTAAGGCCCCGCATCCTCGCCACGGTCGCCAGGCACCTCGCCCGCACGGAACCGGACCGGGCGGTGGCGCTGCTCGCGCGCATCGAGGACGAATGGGGCCGCGACCAGGCGATCGCGCAGTGCGTGCCCTTCTTCGCGCCGGAGCGCCTGCTGGAGGCAGGCCACGAACCGGGCCAGCCGTCGGCCGTGGAGTTGGCGCGGACGATCGTCCATCCCGGCGCTCGAGCGGAGGCATTTGGCCGGATCGCGGCGATGGCCCCCCCCGAGAGCTGCGATGGGCTGCTCGGCGAGGCGTTCGAGGCGTTGCGGGCCAACCTGCGCGGGACGGTGGCGCAGCAGGTCGCGGGGGAGACGGCGGGGCTGGCCGGGCTCGCTCGGCACCTCGGCAGCCCGCTTGCGGGCCGGTTGCTCGCCGAGGCGATCCGGATGAACGTCGAGGATGACTCGGTCGACATGGACCGCCAGATGATCTCGAACTGGTGGTCGCTGATCGTGGAGGCGCCGCTGACCGACCGGGTCGTCGGGCGCGCGCTCCTGGAGTGCGCGCTGGCCGCGGCCGGCGGCGTCGGGGCCCTCGATGAGCGGGAGTACGCGACGGTGATCGAGACGGCTGCCTGCTGCGACTCCGGCTGGGCGCTGGAGTTGTTCCGGCGACTGCCGGAGGAGAGCCCCGGCCGCGCGCACGCCGCCGCGGCGCTCGCCGAGGAGTTGCTCCGCACGCCCGAGCAGCGCGCGCGAGACCTGCTCTCGGGAGGTCCAGGCAAGACGTTCTCGGCTTGGTACCCCGTCGACGAGGATGACTAGAGCGGTACCCGAACGCCCCGCGGGTTGTCGCTCTTCGCTCTTGCGCGCGAGA
>CAZRDB010000227.1:2762-7435 GCA_964598695.1 uncultured Armatimonadia bacterium | reverse complement strand
TCCTCCAGGAGGCCGCGCTCGTCCCGTGGCTCACGGTCCAGGGCAACGTCGAGTTCGGGCTCAAACTGCGCGGCATACCGAGACCCGAGCGCAGGGAGCGGGCGCGTGCGCAGCTCGCCCGCGTGCGACTCCAGCGGTTCGCCACGGCCTTCCCCCACCAGCTCTCCGGCGGGATGAAGCAGCGTGCGGCGCTGGCCCGCGCCCTGGCGATCGACCCGCCCGTCCTGCTGATGGACGAGCCTTTCGCGGCGCTCGACGCCCAGACGCGCGACCTGATGCACGCCGAGCTGCAGCGCATCTGGTCGGACACGGGCAAGACGGTGGTCTTCGTCACGCACAACGTCCGCGAGGCCGTCTGCCTCGGCGACCGCGTGCTCCTGATCTCCGCCCGGCCGGGCCGGATCGTCGACACGATCGAGGTCGACCTCCCGCGGCCCCGGTCGGTCACCGACCCCGCCGTCGCGGGGCTCGCCCACATCGCACTCGATCACCTCCGCGAGGAGATCGCGAAGGTCGAGCGGGAGGAGTTCGACAATGGTTGGCTTGGCCCGGAGAGCGGGCTTCCTGGTGCTGATCCTGCTGCTGTGGACGGCGATCGTTAGCCTCCACCGTTGGCCGGAGATGCTCGTGCCGGGACCCGGCGCCGTCCTCCGCTCTCTCCTCGACAACACCGTCGGAACCAACCCCCTGACCAGCCTCCCGCTCGGGGTGCTCGCGAGCCTCCGGCGCATGGCGGTCGGCTACGGCATGGCGCTCGCGATCGGCCTCGCTCTCGGCCTGGCGACGGCGCGCTCCAGCCTGCTGCGCGACACCCTCGGCATGGCTTCCGCCGGGCTGCAGTCGCTCCCGAGCGTCTGCTGGCTCCCGCTCGCGCTCCTGTGGTTCGGCCTCAACGAGTCGGCCATCATCTTCGTCGTGGTGATGGGCTCGGCGTTCTGCATGGCCACCGCGACGGAGGACGGGATCCGCAACGTCTCCCCCCTCTACATCAAGGCCGGCCGCACACTCGGGGCGCGAGGTTGGGCGCTGCAGCTCCGTGTCGTGCTGCCCGCCGCCCTGCCGAGCATCGTCACCGGCATGAAGCTGAGCTGGGCCTTCGCCTGGCGCTCGCTGATGGCCGGCGAGCTGCTCTACTCCGAGTCGGGGCTCGGCCGCGTGCTGACGGTCGGGCGCGAGCTGGGCGACATGGCCCAGGTGCTCGCCACGATGGGGGTCATCCTCGCACTGGGACTTGCCGCGAACCAATGGTGCTTCGCGCCGGTCGAGCGGGCGCTCGCGCGCCGGTGGGGCCTGACCCGCGCGTAGAAGAACGGGCCGCCGCCGGTCTCCCGGCAACGGCCCGTCGGTATGCTCCGCGGCCAGGCGCGTCCGGCTACCCGCCGAGCTTGGCCTTGTCGATCACCTCGAGCGGGACCAGGACCTCGGGCTCGGTCTTCTCGCCCTTGAGCGCCTTGACCGCCGTCTTGACCGCCTCGTAGCCCATCCGGTCCGGGTGCTGCTCGACGGTCGCGGCCAGCTTGCCCTCCCGGATCCGCTCCTGCGCCGCCGCGATGTTGTCGTAGGAGACCACCAGGACCTTGCCCGCGAGACCCTTCTCCTCGAGGGCGGCGATGGCGCCGAGGGCCATGTTGTCGTTCGCGCAGAACAGCCCCTGGATCTCCGGGTGCGCCGCCAGCATCGCGCCGAACTTGTTCTGCGCCTCCGCGAGGTCCCAGTTGGCCGACTGCGAGTCGACGATCTCGATCTCCGGGTGCTCCTTGCACGCCGCGACGAAGCCGGCCTTCCGCGCCTCCGCGTTGTCGACGCCGCGCCGGCCCTCGAGCATCGCGACCTTGCCCTTGCCGCCCAGCAGCTCGCACAGGCGCTCGCCCCCGAGCTTGCCGCCGGCCTCGTTGTCGGCGCCGACGTAGGCGAGCAACGAAAGCCCTGCCTGGGCCACCGTCTCCGAGTCCAGCCGGTTGTCGACGTTGATGATCTTGATCCCGGCCTTCTGCGCCTCGAGCAGCGGGGCGATCAGGCTCTTCGAGTTCGCCGGCGCGATCAGGATCGCGTCGACCTTCTGCACGACCATCGCGTTGACGATGTCGATCTGCTGCTGGTCCGAGGACTCATCCGTGATCGTCTGGGGGATCAGTTTGATCCCTTCCTCCTGGGCCGCCTGCTCGGCGCCCTTGCGCATCGTCTCGAAGAACGGGTTGCTCGCCGCCTTCATCACGAGCGCGACGGTGTACGAGCCGCCGGCCGGCTGCTGGGCCGGGCCCGACGACGGGGCCGACGCCGCGGGACCGGCGGGGCCCCCGGTGGGCGTGGCGGCCGGCGGCTTGGCGCAGCCGGCGAGGAGCGCCGCGACGAGCAGCAGCGCGCACAAGACGGGGACGGTCGGCGAAAGGCGGTGGGGCATGGTGTTCCCTCCCGAGGTCGGTTCACGTGGAGCACGGCTATGCCGCGGCCTCGGCCTTGCGCGTGCGCAGGCGGTCGAGCAGCACCGCGGCGACGATCACAACTCCCATGACTAGCTTCTGGAGTTCGTCGGAGAGGCCTGCCAGCACGAGGCCGTTGCGCAGCACGGTCATCAGCAGGGCGCCGAGCAGTGAACCGAGGATGTGGCCCTCGCCCCCGGAGATGCTCGTGCCGCCGATCACGACCGCGGCGATGGCGTCGAGTTCGGCCGCGCCGCCCGCGAGGTTGCTGCCGGTCTGCGTCCGCGCCCAGTAGATCGTGGAAGCCACGCCGGCCGTGAGGCCCGCGGCGACGAAGGTCCCGATGCGGATCGCGCCGGTACGGAGACCGGAGAGGCGCGCCGCCTCCTCGTTGCCCCCGACGGCGTAGACGGCCCGGCCGCCCGGGGTGGCCGAGAGCAGCAGCCAGCCCAGCCCGAACGTCACCGCCGGCAGGACCACGGGCAGCATCGAGACGGCCGGGCTGTCGACGCGCTGGTAGAGCGTGCCTCCGCCGCAGAGCACGAAGGCCACGCTCCGGGCCGCCATGTACATGCCGAGCGTCGCGATGAACGGCGGAACACCGCCCCGCACGACGCACAGGCCGTTCACGAGACCGCACAAGCCGCCGCCGGCGATCCCGCCGGCCACGGCCAGGGGCAGCGGCCAGCCCGCGGCCAGGGCCATCGCCGTGAGCACACTGCCCAGGGCGAGCACCGAGCCGACGCTGAGGTCGATCCCGCCCGCGAGGATGACGAAGGTCATGCCGACCGCGAGCACGATGGTCGTCGAGGACTGCTTGAGGATCCCCATCAGGTTGGCCGCGTCGAGGAAGGGGCACGATTGGCGCCCGGCGCCGAGCCAGGTGAGGACCGCGAGGGTAAGCGCCACGCCGACGAGCGCGAGGGCGAGGATCGACAGCGGACGGATGGTGTCACGCACTACGAGGGTCGCACCTTCCCGGCCGAGAGCGTCCGGAGCGACACGGGCGCGTTGGCGATTCGAGGGTCGCGGGCTGATTCGCGCGCGGCGGCCCGGAGCCCTGCCACGCGCGGCGCCGGCGTGGGCCACGAAGTTGCGCGACCGAGGGAACCGGCGGCGCGGCCGTTCGTCCTAGCCGCGTGCGGGGCACGGTATTCGCACACGAGATGGACCGCCGGGCAAGTCGACGAACTTTTTTCGCCGGCCATGCAGGGGGTTCGAGAATCGGAGCGAACACAGTGCCCAGAGCAATGGTGAAGGCAAGCGGAGTTCTCCGCCGATGCGGAAGGCAGTCGATCGTTGCCAAACGTATCGCCTTGTGGTAGCCTCTTCGCCATACGCTCGAACTGGCAGCGACGTATTCGGTGCGGGAAGGAGTCAGAAGCAAGAGGAAGGGCGCGAGCCGAGAACCGGATCGAGTGCTTCGGATGAGGAAACTTGGACACTCACCCAGCGAAGACCCGAGACGCTTCCGACCGTTCTCTTCCCCCTACGAGCACACGCGTCCCTGCTGAGTGTAGTTGTGCTGTCTCACAATCGTAGGAGGAACACCCATGCGGAAAGCGTTGTTCATCACTCTGGCACTGGCGATCATCGCCCCCGTGGCGATGGCCGATTGGGACTTCGGTGCGCCGACCGCGACGACCACCGCCGCGGCTGCGGGCACCCCGAACGACGTTCCGTTCACCCACTGGGCGTACGACGCCGTTCAGGACCTGTACGATGCTGGCGTTCTCGTCGGCTACAAGGACACCCCGGGGATCAAGGATGGCGACTTCGCGGGCAATCGCACCATGACCCGCTATGAGTTCGCCACCGCGCTGTATCGCGCCATGAACGGCGACGACGCGAACAGCTATCTCTCCCAGCAGGTCGCGAAGGCCATGAAGGGCGGCAAGCAGGGCCCCGCCGGCCCCGCCGGCCCCGCCGGCCCCGCCGGCCCCGCGGGCCCCAAGGGCGATCCCGGCCCGGCCGGCGCTGCCGGCAAGGCGGGCGCTCAGGGCGCCAAGGGCGATCCCGGCCCCAAGGGCGACACCGGCCCGCAGGGTCCCGAGGGCAAGGTCGACTACAAGAAGGTTGCCGACCTCGTCAACTCGGAGATCGCGAACAAGAAGCTCGTGAACGAGGAGACCCTGGCCGCGAAGCTCAACGCCCTGCGCGATGAGTTCAAGCCGGAGTTCGACCAGATCAAGAACGACCTCAGCGACCTCAGCGAGAAGGTTGCCGAGCTGGATGCCCGTGTGACCGCGCTCG
>CAZRDB010000227.1:0-2752 GCA_964598695.1 uncultured Armatimonadia bacterium | reverse complement strand
GAGAACGAGCCCGACGTCGTGACCGGCGTGCTCTCCTATGACGCTGGCTTCGTCGCCTCCGGCCCGACCCTCGGCTCGCTCACCAACTACAACAACGTCGGCCCGAACGGCTGGGGCGCGGGGCACTACAGCCTCGAGACCCTCCTCGTGGTCTACAAGAAGATCAACTCCAAGACCAGCGCGGCTGTCGTTCTCTTCGACGACAACAACTCCATCCCGGCCCGCAACTTCCTGGTCCCGGATGAGGCGTGGGTCAAGGTTCAGGGCACCGAGGTCTTCGGCACCGCTGTCGATCTCACCATCGGTCGCCAGTACATCAAGTACGGCTATGGCATGACCTTCGACACCGACAGCCAGTCTGTCGACGTCGTCCGCATCGAGAACCGCGACTGGAGCCTCAAGGAGGCCGAGCTCGTCCTCGGCACCCGTAGCGGCACCGGTTCCCAGGAACTCGCCGCGCTCCGTATCGGCGACGAGATCAACGACGACCTGTATGCCGGTCTGACCTGGGTCATGGTCGACTCCTCGGCCTACGGCCCGATCGGCCGCATCGGCGTCGACGCGCGCTACACGTACGACGACAACAAGGAGATCCGTGCCGAGGTCGTCGGCGCCATGGGCAACTATGACGCCTCGACCGGCGCGTCGCAGGCCGCTCCGGCCCAGAACCTCGCCTGGTATGCCGAGGCCGACGTGGTCAAGAGCAACGACGCCGATATCACCATCGGCGCCATGAGCGCTCCGGCCAACAGCAATCCGTTCGGCGACCCGTCCACCGTCCTCAACCCCTACACTCGCAACTACGGCGAGGCTGCGGCTGCGGGCTACGGACCGGGCTTCTGGTATGCCCGCGCCCACAACGCCGTCCCCGCCGTCCTCGGCGAGTCGGCGCAGTGGATCAAGGCGACCTGGCACGACGGTGACCGCGACTGGAACTTCCGCGTCATCCACGAGGGCGGCGCCAATGCCGACCGGTTCACCGGTCTCGTTGACACCGACATCTCGATCCACGGCGACTTCGATCTCAACATCGGCGCCGGCTTCTCCGCGCACCGCACCGGCGGCACCATCGATCAGTACGCTGCGATGGTTGGCGCGAACGCGAGCTGGAAGTTCTAAGCTCGTTCGGTACGCGTAGTCGCAACCTGCACGAACCGCGCCCCGGGGCCCAGCCCCGGGGCGCGCTGCTTTGCGGGGATGCCGGTCGCCGGCAACCGCTTGCCTCCCGATCGCGGTTCTTTTTGCGCAGCGCGCCGGAATGGCCTATACTGGCCGCGTGCAGTGGGAGGTGTTCGCGGGAGTCAGCCTAGTCGACCAGTCGAGCTTACCGCGCGCCGAGTGCCCAGCGGCCCTGGCCGCCCAGGTGCTGGTGCTCAACCAGAACTACGAGCCGCTCAACGTCACCACCGTGCACCGGGCGATCAGCTTGGTGCTGGCCGAGAAGGCCGAGGTGCTCGAGCACAACGGCCATGTGGTGCGGTCGTTCTCCCGCAGCATCGTGGCGCCGAGCGTCGTACGCCTCTCGTACTACGTCCGGCGGCCCGTGCCGGAACTGAAGCTCACCCGCAAGAGCATCTTCGCGCGCGACGGTCACCGCTGCCAGTACTGCGGCAAGGGCGATGTCGCGCTGACCCTCGACCATGTGCTCCCCCGGGCGCGGGACGGCAAGACGCAGTGGGACAACGTGGTCACCTGCTGCGTCAAGTGCAACAACATCAAGGGCAACCGGACCCCGAAGGAAGCGGGCATGCGCCTGCTCCGGATCCCGCGGCGGCCCCGGCTGATCCCCTACGTCACGCTCCCCGCCTACCTCGCCGCCCGCCGGGCCGACCGCTGGCAGCGGTACCTCGAGCCCTGGATGGGCGAGCCGCGCGGCGAGAGCCCGGAGTGCGAAGCCGCCGCCCTTCCCTGAACCCCAACCCCTTCACGCACATTAGGAATCCGTGGCAGGGATTCGCGTCGCACGCGAGGAACTGCGGTCCGCACTGGAGCCCCCAGCCCTCACACCGAGGGTCGGGTACGCCTCCGGGCGCGTGACGATCCCCGTTCCCGGGGAGCCTTGACGGTTGTAGGGGCGAGTGAATCGCCCGATGCGGATTCGACGCCAAGCGGGAAGGGAGTCATGACTGTGAGCAACGAGGAAGAGGCCCGTCGTCCCGACGAAGAGGAAGAGGTCATCGAGGTCATTACCCACGATGATGACGAGGAGGACTGGGAGGGGTCGGGGGCCGGGGCGAAGGCGCGACGGAGCGTCGATATCATCGGCGACCGTGCCGTCCGCCGCCCGCCCGCCGCGCAGCCGCCGGGCTGCCTGTACTCCTTCCTGCTCCTGATCGTCGGCATCGCCGTGGGCTGGGTTTGCGCCTACACGCTCGACGCTAACACGACCGACGACACCGAGGCGGAGGCGCTGCTGGTCCAGTCCCGCGTCAACGACTCCGTCCGCGATCTGCGCCTGCTTGCCAAGGGTGAGATCACCCTGGCCCATGAGTATGCCGTGGCGCGCAACTACGGCGACGCCGAGAAGGTCCTTCAGCGCGTGGCCAAGTACCAGGCCGTCAGCGACAAGCTGACGCCGGGCAGCGCCGACAAGACCCCCGACAAGGTCAAGGAGATTCTCGCCCTGCTGGCCACGAAGAAGGCCGAGGACCAGGAGAAGGCCCTCACGCTCCTGGGCGAGCTGGTCGGGGCTAAGCCCGAGCCGGCCGCGAAGGGCGAGAGCGAGACCGCGACCGAGAGCGCCCCCAAGACG
>CAZRDB010000226.1:0-7474 GCA_964598695.1 uncultured Armatimonadia bacterium | reverse complement strand
GCGGGTCCTCGCGGGCAAGGGGACACCGGGCACGGCAATCGCGGGGCGATGCCGAGCCCAACTGGACGCTCCGGACCCGCTCACGGTAGCGGCAGCAGCAGCCCTGCTGAGCACCTCGCACGCGCGGAACGAGGCCGACCGCGAGGCGACGCTCGCACTACTCGCCAACCTGGGTGACGGCGAGGTCCGACGCCTGCTGCTCATCGCCGCGGAGGGCTGGTCGCTCGCCGCCTGGTCAGAGACCCCCTACATGGGCTTCGCGCCACGCTCGCTCGGACCCGTCGAGGCCGGCTCCTACGCCATTGAGGCCTCGCAACCGCTCCTCGCCCACGCCGATCCCGCCGTGCGGTGCGCCGCGCTCCGCGGCCTGCAGCGCCGCTCCATCGGCGCCCAGCGTGCGAGCGCGACCGACGCCGCACTGGCAGACCCTGCCGAGGAGGTGCGGCTCGAGGGCCTGCGTCTCGCGCTGAGCGTCGGGAGCCGCCAGATGAGCGACACCGAGAAGCTGCGTTCGACCCTCGACCGACTCGTGGGCAACGACCCGAGCCCGTCGGTGAGGGGGGCCGCGGCACGCGCTCTCCTGGGCTACCCGGGCCCCGACGGTGCCGACGACCTGCTGGCCCGCCTGCTCGAACATCCCGAGCCGCAGGTGCGTGCCGACGTCTGCTCGCTGATCTCGGGTCGCCGCATCGTGGCGAACGGCTTCGAGGCACAACTCCGCGGGCTGCTCGGGGACGCCGCCGCAGTTGCCCCGCCGGCCTCACTCGACTGGCGCTTCCCCCCTGACGCGGAGTGGATGGGGGCACTCGGGCGCCGGGTGATCCCGGATCGCCCTGCCGTGACCGTCGGCGAGGCGGCGTTCGCCGCGCTGCTCGCCGTCACGGCAAGCACGCGCGAGCAGTCTCGGCTGGCCGTCGACTGCCTCGCCGACCCAGACGGGCCGACGGCCGACCGCGCACTGCGGGCGCTGAACTCGGTATCGGTCGAGTACCTCGCTGGACGCCTCGAGGACCCCGACCCACGCGTACGGGCCGCCTGCGCCCGCGGCGCCGCGGCACTCGGCCCCACCGCCGTGAGCTTGGCGCCCGCGCTACGACGGCTCCTGCACGACCCGGAGCGTTCCGTGCGACTCGAGGCGGTCCGCGCCGTGGACATCCTGGGCGCGGCTGTCGGCGACGCCGAGCCGGACCTGGTGGCGATGATCCCCTCCGGCGATGGAGAGATGGACCTGGCGGCCTGCGGCGCGCTGATGACGGCCAATGCCCTGCCGATGGTACTGCGGCCGTCCGGCGTCTTGCCGCAACCGGCCTGGGGGTTCTGAGCGGACAACCCTGCTCACCCAGGATTCCCCGCGCCGCGCGAGAATGGGTGGTCCGTGCCGCCAAGGCGGCCGCGAACCGGAAGGATGGACCACCCCATGCTCACCCAAGGCGTCCGGCTTCTCATGACCGGCGACTCGATCACCGACTGCGGCCGCGCACGGCCCGTCGGCGGACCCGCGATCGACACCCTCGGCGGCGGCTACGTCTCGCTCGTGGCCGCGAGCCTCATCGCGCGCAAGCCCGAGCTGCGGGCCGAGGTGCTGAACCTCGGGATCAGCGGCGACACCGTCCGCAGTCTCGACGCGCGCTGGCAGACCGACCACCTCGACCTCGCGCCCGGCGTGCTCACCTGCATGATCGGCGTTAACGACGTTTGGCGCCGGTTCGACTCCGACACGGGCGATGTCCCGCTCGAGGAGTACGAGACCACCTACGAGCGCCTGCTCCGGGCGGTGCGCCCGAGCCTCCAGGGCCTTGTGGTCATCACCCCGTTCCTCGTGGAGACCAACCAGCAGGATGAGTTCCTCGTCACCGTGCGGCAGTACGCCGAGGCCGCCAAGAGGGTCGCCGCCAAGGTCGACGCGGTGGTCTTCGACACGCAGGCGGCCTTCGACGCCGCGCTCCGCTCCCACCCGATCGAGGCGCTGGCGGGCGACCGGGTCCACCCGACCCTCGCGGGCCACATGGTTCTGGCCGAGGGCGTGCTCCAGGCGCTCGGCGTGTAGGGCGCGCCGAGCCGCCCCGACCCAGGAGGCAGTCGATGCAGTGGAAGCTCGCTCCGCTCGACACCGTGATCGTGGCCGTCTACCTCGCGGTCGTGGTCTCGCTCGGCCTGTGGATGAAGCGGCGGGCGCAGAAGAGCGTCGGCAGCTACTTCCTCGGCGACCGGAAGCTCCCGTGGTGGGCGCTCGCGATGAGCGGCAGCTCCTCGTACTTCGACATCACGGGGACCATGTGGATCGTCAGCCTCTTCTTCGCCATGGGCGTGAAGGGGATGTGGGTCCAGTGGATCTGGGGTTTCCCGATCACCGTCTTCTACCTCGCCTACATGGGCCCGTGGATCCGCCGCTCGGGCGTACTCACGGGCTCGGCCTGGATGCAGACCCGGTTCGGCGACGGCAAGCCCGGTGAGATGGCGCGGCTCAGCTACACGGTCTACGCGGTCCTGACGATCACGGCCTTCCTCGCCTACGGCGCCCAGGGGATGGGCAAGTTCGGCTCGGTCTACCTCGGGATGGACAACGAGCACCTCTGCGCCGCGCTGGTGCTCGGCGTGACGGGGCTGTACGTCATCGTCGGCGGCTTCCACGGCGTCGTGATGGTCGAGATCTTCCAGACGATCGTGTTGAGCGCGGGCGCTCTGCTGATCGCCTATCTCGGCTGGTCGCACTGCACCTGGGAGCAGATCGCGGCGAAGACTCCGGCCGAGTGGGGCTCGATGATGCCTGCCTGGAGCTTCGACTACCTCCGCGAGTCGCTCAACGGCGAGTACTACCTCTTCGGGGCTCTGCTGCTCGTCTGGGTCGTGAAGGGCTTCCTGCTCGACCTGAGCGGCCCGGAGCAGCTCTACGACTTCCAGCGCTTCCTGGCCGCCAGGAGCCCGCGCGAGGCCTCGAAGCTCGGTGCGCTGTGGGGCGTCGTCCACACGATCCGCTGGCCGATGGCGATGGGCATCGCCGCCCTCGCGCTCACCGGGCTCCACAATGTCACCGACCCGGAGAAGGTCCTCCCGATGGTCATCGACGAGATGCTCCCGATCGGGGCGCGCGGCTTCGCGATCGCCGCGCTGCTCTCCGGCTTCCTCGCGACCTTCAACTCGACGGTCAACGGGGGGGCGTCGTACCTCGTGGAAGACATCTTCCGCAAGTACATCCGGCCCACTGCCAGCCAGCCCACGCTGATCGTCGCGAGCTACGTCTCGTCGGCGCTGCTGATCGTGCTCGGGATCGCCGTCGGCTTCGTGGGCCAGTCGATCGGCCAGATGTTCACCTGGATCATGGGCACGCTCGGGGCCGGGGTGCTCTTCCCGAATGTCCTCCGCTGGTACTGGTGGCGGCTCAACGGGCAGGGCTACGCGGCGGCGACGTTCTCGGGGATGCTGCTCTCGCTCGTCCAGGCCCTCGTGCCCGCGCTCAATGCCCAGCCGCTCTACTACACGTTCCCGGCGATTCTGCTCGCGGTCGCGCTGATCGCCGTGGTGGTCTCGCTCTCCACCCGGCCGACCCGCAAGAAGACGCTGATGGAGTTCTACCGCACGGTGCAGCCCTGGGGCTTCTGGGGTCCCGTCCGCGCCGCCGTGCTCGCGAGGGACCCGGGCTTCCGGTTCCGTTCGGCGCCGCGCGGCGACCTCCTGAACATCGTCTTCGGCCTGCCCTGCCTGCTCGCGCTCTACACGTTCCCGATCTACCTCGTGATCCACCGCTACGAGGAGGCCGTGGGCCTGTTCGCGGCGGCCCTGCTACTGGGCGGGCTGCTCTACTGCACGTGGTACCGCCGACTCGGGGTGTTCGAGCACGAGGAGGCCATCGCGCCGCCGGCTACAGAGTCCGCCCCACCGCCTGGGCCACGGGCCTGAGTTCGTCGATCAGGTGCGCGAAGCCCGGGGGCGTGAGCGACTGCGGGCCGTCGGACTCGGCGTTCGGCGGGTCGTGGTGGACCTCGACCATCAGGGCGTCGGCCCCGGCCGCGATCGCCGCCTTGGCCATCTGCGGGACCATCCAAGCGTGGCCGGTGCCGTGGCTCGGGTCGACCAGGATCGGCAGGTGGGAGAGCCGCTGGATCTGGGGGATCGCGCTCAGGTCGAGGGTGTTGCGCGTGCCGGTCTCGAAGGTCCGGATCCCCCGTTCGCACAGGACGATCCGCTCGTTGCCGGCCGACATGACGTACTCGGCGGCCATCAGCAGGTCCTCGACGGTGTTGGACATCCCGCGCTTGAGCAGCACCGGCTTGCCCGTGCGGCCGACCTCGTTGAGCAGGGCGAAGTTCTGCATGTTGCGCGCGCCGATCTGGAGCATGTCGGCGAACTCGGCGACGAGATCGGTCACGCGCGTGTCCATGACCTCGGTGACGACGGGCAGCCCGGTCCGGTCGCCGGCCTCCCGGAGCAGCTCGAGGCCGCGCTTGCCGAGGCCCTGGAAGGAGTAGGGGCTCGTCCGGGGCTTGAAGGCGCCGCCGCGCAGGATCCGCGCGCCGGCAGCCTTGAGCGCCTCGGCGGTGGCGAAGAGGCTCTCCGCGTCTTCGATCGCGCAGGGGCCGGCGATCACGACGATCTCCGGCCCACCGACGGTCACGCTGCCGATCTCGATCGGCGTGGGGATCCGTTGCTGCTCCGGCCGGCGAGCGGCGAGCTTGTAGGGCCGGTCGATCCGCGCGATGTGGCTGACGCCGGGGAGTGCCTCGAAGACCGAGCGGAACCGGTGGGTCTCGTCGCCCACCACCGCGATGACCGTCAGGTTCACGCCGCGGATGGTGTGGGCGCTGAAGCCGTGCTCCTGGACCGCACGGATCGCGCCGTCGATCTCCGTCTCCCGTGCGTCGGGCTGCATCACGATGACCATCGGAACCACGCACCTCCGCCGTCGAGTATACGGCGGGGCTCTCCGATGGGTCGAATCGGCCGCCTCTACCCGGCCAGGTCGACCTCCAGGACCTGCAGCTCGTTCGTCGCGCCGGCGCAGGCGACGAGGAGCTGGGCGCCATCGGCCGTGAGGGCGAGGGCGACGGGCTGACGATCGAGGTCGGCGCGCATGAGAACGCGGTAGGAGGTCGCCGAGAGGTCGATCACCGCCACCGAGGCCATCTCGGCGACGAACGCGTACCGCCCGGTGCGGGAGATCGCGAGATCGCCCGTGCCGGCGCCGACGGCCGTCGTGCCCCGGAGCGTGCCGGAGAGCGCGCTGAGCGTGGAGACCGTGTTGCCCGCGCCCGCCGCACCGCAGGCGAGGAAGACGTCGCTCGCGGGGCTGCCGGTCAGCCGCGTGGCCGGGTGGCTGAGCCCGGCCGTCCACGAGATCGCCGAGGTGAGGCCGTCCACCCCGACGACGCCCGTATCGACGCCGATCGCGATCCGGCTTCCGTCGGCCGTAGCGGCCACGTCACGGCCGGCGCCCGCGATCCCGCCCTCGTACGGGAGCGCCGAGGTGCCCAGTGTGGCGCTCAGGGTCGCGGCGCCGCCCAGCCCGTCGGCGCCGAGTGCGACCCAGGCGAGGTCGCCCCGCCACGCGATCGCGCCAGGGGAGACGCGAGCCACGCCCGCGTCGGCCGCGAGGCCCGCGAGGTTGCTCAGCACGCTCGCGGCGGGCGGGCTGCCCGCTACCCCCCAGAGTACGTCGGAGGCGGCCGCGGAGACGGCGAGCTGAGCCGCGCTGCGCCAGGCCAGATCCTGCCCGACGCCCGGGAGGGTGACCGTCTGCGCCGTGAGTGCGGGCAGCGCGACGATGCTCGCCTGGTTCCCGCACAGCACGGCGGCCTGCGCACCGCCGGGCGCGATCGAGATCGCCGTCGGAACGGCCGGTAGCGCGACGCGCGACTGCACGCTCCCGAAGCCGCTGACGGGGCCGGGACCGGTCGCGCAGCCCGCCCCCACGGCGGCCGCGACGATCAGGCAGAGGAGCCAGGCGGTCCCGCGGAACCTCGTGCTGTCGCAAGTCATCGTATATGATGCCCCCTAGCGGTACGTGGGATGGGCACGACCGGTGACGGCCGATACCCGAGACTGAGTTCGGGCGTCGCGCGGAAGCTCCTGTCGGCCGTCGAGCCGGCGTCTTGCGGAAAAGGGAACCGGCCGCACCCTCCGAAGCAGAAGGATGGGTTGCGTGGCGCTTCCGCCGGCTTGTGCGGGAGCGAGCGAACGACTGGCCCCGCGGCGGTCCGCGCCGGCGGGGCTGGAGGGAAGCGACATGCACAGGAACAGGTTCCGCGTGGAGTCGTCGTGCGTCCCCGCGCTGCTGATCTCAGCCTTGGTCGGCCTCCTGGCCGCCGGCGCGCTCGGGCAGACCGAGCCCAAGCTCACCATCGAGGAGCCTCGGGACCAGACCGACCTCTCGACGCTCGACGTCCCGCTCAGCCAGGTGCCGATCACGATCACCTGGGACGCCCCCGACGGCGTCGACCGGATCGAGCTGTGGGTCGACAACGAGCGCCAGTGGCCCCTGACCGATCAGAACGAGGAGACGTTCGAGCGGCGTGGCTCCACCACGTACAACTGGCAGGCGAACCGCCACGGCCCGGGCGAGCACGTGCTGAGCATCGTGCTGTTCAGCGGCCAGACCAAGGTCCGGCGTGAGGTCACCGTACGGTTCGGCACGGGCACGACGGAGCCGGCGGCGGCGCACGCCCCCGAGCTGCGGCTCGCGAGCCCTGTCTCCCAGCAGGTGCTGCGCGATCGAACCTCCGTGGAGGCGGAGATCGTGGGCGGGCAGGCCCAGTGGGTGGCGTTCTTCCTCGACAACACGCACGTCGGCGCCGTCTTCGCGCCGCCGTTCCGCTACACGATCGACACCGCGCTCCTCCCCGACGGCGTACACATCCTGCGCGCCAGCGCGCGCATGCAGGACGGCTCGATGCTCGACAGCGCCCCGGTGCGCGTGACCTTCGCCAACAGCGGGGCGCGCCCCGGACCGGGGCCCGTCGGTCCGGCCGGCCCCTCGGCTCCGCCGGCCGGCGCGGGCCCGGAGATCCTCAACCCGGGCGGTGCGGCGACCCCGGGGCCCGAGACGCCGACGGCCGTCGCCGCGCCCGGCCCGCTGCCGATCCCCGACCTGGACCTCCTGCCCGTCCTCGCCTACCCGACCGGTGACCTGGGCGCGGAACCGACCGAACCGACCGCGCCCGACGTAGCCCCCGGCGAGCCGATGGGCGCGGCGCCCGCGGGCGGCCCCGATGCCGAGGGCTGGGCGCCGCTCAAGCCGTCGATCGCCCCCGCCGATCCGGAGCTTGCCGGGCCGGAGGCCGTCGGCCCGCCCCCCACCGAGCCGGACGAGACGGCTGCACCGCCTGCGAGGGAGGACGACTTGCCGGCGCCGGACGAAGCCCTGCCCGCCGGGCCGACGATCGCGCCGACCGCCGACCCCTCGATCGCAGCGGTGCTCTCCGCGCCGACCGCGCCCGAGGTTGCCGCTCCGGCCGACCCCGAGGTGGCGGGGCCGGCCCCG
>CAZRDB010000225.1:0-7474 GCA_964598695.1 uncultured Armatimonadia bacterium | reverse complement strand
GTCGCGGGCATGCAATCAAGGGCCCTGCAGATGAACCGGAACCTCGGCGGCTTCGTTTGGGACCACAACGGGGCCAGGGGAACGGGCACTGGGACCCCCCCCCTTAGGGGGCGGGTGTGGGCCGGTGCGCGGGCCGCCTCCGCTAGGACGGACTGCCCATGTCCTCGGAGACCCTCCAGTATGCGGTCGTGGCGCTCGCGGTGCTCGCCGCGGGGGTCTACCTCGCCGTCCGGCTGGCTCGGCGACTCCGGCGCGTGACCGGGCCGACGGCGACGCCCTGCTGCGGTCACTGTGAGGACTGCCCCATCGCGGAGCTCGAGGAGAGCCGGGGGATCGCCGACTGCACGTGCCCGGAGGAGTGCCCGGAGCGTAGGCGCTGACGCGGGCTGGCCGGTGCGGCGAGCGGCCCCCCGAGTGCTTGCGGTCTGGTCTGCCACAAGGGATTGTGTGTGAGGGCCCGCCGGCGCGTAGCGCCTAGGCGGGCCCTCATGCGCAATCCCCTAGGGTGGTCCGGAGGGCACGCCCTCCGGAGGTGGTTCGCCTCACGATCTCAGCTTCGCGCCGAGGTTCGACTCGAGTGCGCTGACGACCGCGGCGATCCGCGCGTCGACCTCCTCGTTGGTGAGCGTCCGCTCGTCGATCCGGAACTCGAGGGCGTAGGCGAGGCTGCGGACGCCGTCGCCGAGGTTCTTGCCCTCGTAGAGGTCGAACAGCGCGACAGAGCGGAGCGTGAGGCCGGCGGCCTCTCGGATGCAGGCCTCCACGCGCTCGCCGGGGGTCGCGCGGTCGATGACGATCGCGAGGTCGCGCCGTACGCCGGGGAAGCGGGGGAGCGGCTCGTAGAGCTTGCGGGCGCGGTCGGCCTGGACGAGTCCCTCGACGAGTACCTCGGCAAGGTAGACGGCGCCGGTCAGCTCGAACGCGTCGGCGACCTCACCGCTGACGCGGCCGGCGAAGCCGAGGCGCTCGCCCCCGACGACGACGGCGGCGCAGCAGCCGGGGTCGAACGGCGCCTCATCGGCCGGCTCGAAGGTGACCGCGGCCGTGGTGAGTTTCGCGAGAGCCGCCTCGATCGCCCCCTTCAGTCGGAAGAAGTCGGCCTGGGCGGCCTTGGGGTCCACGTTCCACAGGCTGGTCATGTTGGCGCCGGTGAGGACGATCCCGAGGCGGCGGACCTCCTCGCTCGCGCCCTCGGCGGCCGGGTGGTACGTCCGGGCGATCTCGAAACCGGCCACATCCATCGCCCGGTGACTCAGGTTGCGGGCGACGACGCGCAGCAGCGGCGAGTAGAGCTGGGTCCGCATCGAGGAGAGATCCGAGGCGAGCGCGTTCTCCATCCGCATCATCCGGCGACGCGGGTCGCCCTCGGGGAGCCCGAGGCGGTCGAGGTCAGCGGGGTCGCAGATGCTCTGGGTGACCATCTCGAGCAGGCCGCAGCCGATCAGCGCCTCGCGGGCGCGGTCGACGCGGGCGCGGTCGGGCCGCACGCCCCCGACGGTGGCGGCGGTGACGGGCAGGCGCTCGGGGATCGCGTCGTAGCCGTGGACGCGGGCGACCTCCTCGATGAGGTCGGCCTCGCGGGTGACGTCGGGCCGGTGTGAGGGCACGGCGACCTCGAGCCCCTCGCTGCCGAGGGTCGCCTCGAGCCCGAGCCGACCGAGGTACCCGGCCATCTGCTCGGCCGTGAGGTCGGTCCCGAGCACGCGGTTGCAGCGCGCGGGGCGCAGCACGACCGGCCGGGGCGCGAACGTGCCGGCCCGCGCATCGACGAGCGGCCAGACGATCTCGCCGCCGGCAACCTCGTGGAGGAGCATCGCGGCGCGGATCGCGGCCCGCTCGCAGCCGCCGGGGTCGACGCCGCGCTCGAAGCGGAAGCTCGCCTCGGAGGCCATGGCCTGGAGCCGGGCGGTACGGCGGATCGAGGGGGGGCTGAAGTGGGCCGACTCGATCAGGACGTTCTCGGTCGCCTCCGAGATCTCGCTCCGCAGGCCGCCCATCACGCCGGCGAGGGCGATCGCGCCCTGGGCGTCGGCGATGACGAGCATCTCGGGGTCGAGGATGCGCTCGGTGTGGTCGATCAGCTCGAAGCGCTCGCCGGGCTCGGCCCGGCGGACGAGGATCTGGGCGCCGATCAGCTCGTCGTAGTCGAAGGCGTGAAGCGGTTGGCCCAGCTCGAGCAGGATGTAGTTGGTGACATCCACGACGTTGTTGATCGAGCGGATGCCGCCGGCCTCGAGCCGCTCGATGAGCCAAGCGGGCGAGGGGCCGATCTCGACGTTGCGGACCAGGATCCCGACGTAGCGGGGACAGAGGTCGGGCGCCTCCAGCTCGACGGCGAAGGGCGCGGGGCCGGCGCCGGGCTCGCCTGCGGGGATCGGGAGGACCTTGCGCGGGCAGTCGAGCATCGCGGCGGCCTCGCGGGCCATGCCGAGGATCGAGAGGCAGTCGCCGCGGTTGGGGGTGACGTAGGTCTCGAAGACGGGGGTGGTCCAGCCGCTCGCCCCCTCGTACGAGGAGATCGCCTCGACCTCGACTCCGCCCATCGTGAGCAGATGGGCAAGCTCCCGGGGCTCGGGAGCGGCGTCGAGGTGCTCGTAGAGCCAGGCAACCGGTACCTTCACTGGAGTCACCTCTTCAGGTCTGGGGGTTCTCGATGGATGCGTGGCGCGGCCCGCGGAGCCCGCGCTCCCCATAGATGGCGGATCGTACCACCGGCCTCGCGGGGGTGTCAAACCGAGGGGGCGGACGCGGCCCGACGGCCGTTGACGGAAATGCGGCCTCTCGACACACTGCTACTGCTGAGTGTTGGGGCACTCGGAGGTCGAGACGGTTGTCGTGGACGCGATGGCCTCTCTGCCTTGTGCGGGGCGGCAGTGGGCGGGATGACGGGGATGGGCTGCGGTATGCACTTGAGCCGCCTGGGGACGGAGACGGTCATCGAGCGCATCCGCCTCGCGTTGGCCGGTGACACACTGACCCCTGATGAGCTGGTTGGCGTTGTCGACTTGGTCGAGAAGCGCATCGCCGCCGTCGCGATCCCTCCCCCCAGCGCCCTCGAGCTGCTGGTCGCGGGGTCCTGCAACCTCGACTGCGACTACTGCTTCCTGGGTCGGGCCCGAACCGGCGCGATGGACGTGGAGACAGCGTCCTCCGCGCTGGAGCTGCTCGCCCCCCCCAACGACACGGATCCGTCCGTCAGCGTCTGCTTCTTCGGGGGGGAGCCGCTCCCAAACGTGGAGGTTGTCGCGTGGGTCCTCTCGGAAGGCTTCGCGCGCCTACGGAGCCGGGGGATGGCTCCTGCCGCGTCGATGACCACGAACGGCACCCTCGTCACCCAGCCGGTGGCCGATCTGCTTGCGGCCCACCGAGTCGCCGTGATGGTGAGCATCGACGGCGATGCAGGCACCCACAACCGGCATCGCGCCCTCGCGGGCGGCGCGCCGTCGCACGCCCTGGCCGTCGCAGGCGCCATACGCCTGCGCGAAGCGGGCGTCCCGCTGACCATCCGGGTAACCGTGGCGCCCGACTGCGTCCGCGACCTTGCGGAGAGCGTTCACTTCGCCTGCTCGCTGCGCCCCGACACCGTCATCGTCCGGCCGGTTGACGGCGCCATCTGGCCCGAAGCTGCCTGGTGCACACTCGCCGAGGCACTCTGCCGGATCCAGGCAGAGGCGGGCGACACAGCCGCGGCGCCAGCACTGCAGCTCTTGGGGGAGTACCGGGAGTGCCTTGCCTGGGGCTGCGGGGCGGGCGTCAGATCACTGGCAGTCGGCTGTGACGGGGCCGTGGTGCCGTGCTCCGTGTTCCTGGGCAGCGAGCCGCTCTGCTCGACGTACACGCTCGGGCACGTCCAGACCGACGGCGCGGACTCGGTCCTGGCATCCACCCGGCGCCGCGAGGCGGTCGTGCTGATGGGGCGGCCCGGGCCTGAATGCGAGGCCTGCGACCAGGCACAGCACTGCTCGGGGGGATGCCCGGGGCACTCCTTTGGCGCAACGGGGGGCTTGGTCAACCGTGACCCGATGTGCTGCCGCGACATCCGGCTCCGCAAGCGTCTGACGGAGCGCAGGGCAGCCGTACGATGCGGGGACTGACGCGCCTTGGGGCCCCGAAGCGTCCCCAAGGACGGCGCGACTGCGCGTGCCCGGAGAGCCTGGTGGTCCGAGGGAAGGATGGGGTCCGGGCGATCAGACCTGGCGCGCTCGGCCGCCAGTCGGGGCTGATGCCTCCGTGCAGGGGGCGTGGATCCGCTTGGGAGGGACGTGGGATCGGGATGAGGGACAGACGGCGCGGACTGCTGATCCGGTTGGGCGAACTGGCTGGGATCATCACATCGAGGGGCGCTGCCCGGACGGCGGAGGGCACCGAGGACGGCAGGGAGCTAATCCTCGCCGACGCGATCGTGGACCCCGAGTGGGAGACCGAGAAGCCGGCCCGTTGCGCGCTATCGTTCGCGTGCGACAGGTTCTGCCCGTGCTACCAGACGGACTACCGCCCCGATCCGGCGCCGGCACCCGCGCCCAACGACTGAGCGGGTGGCCCCGGTCGAGGTGCTGTGACCGCCCGGCGCGGGGTTCCTACCTCCTCCCCCTTGGGGTAAGATACGGCCCATTACGTGGGGCGGGCAGACAATGGACGCCGCAGATGCCTTGGGGGCGTCGCACGGCCACCCCGGATGGAGGATGCCTCGTGCCGAACACGGAGCTTGCGAAGCAGATCGCGCGGGAACTCGAGAAGGATTGCCGTCTCTCGGCGGCGGAACTCGCGGCGATCCTGGGCACCGAGGCGGCGGCGATCGAGGCGACCATCGCGGAACTCGAGCGGCAGGGCATCATCGTCCGCTACGCGGCCAAGGTCGACTGGCAGAAGCTCGACGAGAACGAGAAGGTCTACGCCATGATCGAGGTCTCGGTCACGCCCGAGCGCGAGCACGGCTTCGACAAGATCGCCAGCCAGATCGCCCGCTTCTCCGAGGTACACAGCCTCTATCTGCTCTCCGGCGGCTTCGACTTCATGGTGGTCATCGAGGGCCGCTCGATGCGCGATATCGCCTTCTTCGTCGCCGAGCGGCTCGCCCCGATCTCCGGCGTGCGCTCGACCTGCACCCACTTCCTCCTGCGCAGCTACAAGCGCGATGGCGACATCCTCTTCGACAAGCCCACCGACCGCCGGCTCGGGGTGACCCCATGAGCCGCCCCCGCGTCGCCCGAATCGTCGACGAGCTGCCGCCCTCGGGGCTCCGCACCTTCTTCGACCTCGTCGCGCAGGTCGAGGATGTCGTCACGCTCGGCGTCGGCGAGCCCGACTTCCCCACCCCCTGGCACGCCTGCGACCAGGTCGTCGCGGCGATGGAGCGCGGCGACACCTCGTACACCCCGAGCACCGGCCTGCTGGCGCTGCGGGAGCGGATCTGCGCCCACACCGAGAGGCTCTACGGCGTCCGGTACGATCCGACGTCCGAGGCGATCGTCACGCACGGCGTCAGCGAGGCCCTCGACCTCATCTTCCGCGCGATCCTCAACCCCGGCGACCGGGCGATTGTCCCGGAGCCGTGCTACGTCTCCTACCCCGCCTGCGTGCTGCTCGCGGGCGGGCAGGTCACACGGCTCGTCACCACGGAGGCCGACGAGTTCCGCCTCGACCCCGACCGCCTCCGCGCGGCGATCACGCCGGAGACCCGTGCCCTGCTGCTCAGCTACCCGAGCAACCCGACGGGCGCCGTGATGACCCGCGAGCAGCTTCTCCCGATCGCGGAGATCGCCGAGGAGCATGACCTGATCGTCATCTCCGACGAGGTCTACGACCGGCTGATCTACGGCGGCCACCAGCACACCTGCTTCGCGAGCCTGCCGGGGATGCGCGAGCGGACGCTGCTGCTCAACGGCTTCTCGAAGACCTACGCGATGACCGGCCTGCGGCTGGGGTACGCGCTCGGCCCGGCCGAGGTGATCGCCGCAATGACCAAGATCCACCAGTACACCGCCCTGTGCTGCTCCGTCCTCGCCCAGTACGCCGCGATCGAGGCGCTCGACCACGGTGAGGAGGAGGCGATGCGGATGCGGACCGAGTACGCCCGCCGCCGCCCCTACCTCCACCGCACGCTCAACGAGATCGGCCTCCCGTGCTTCGAGCCCCGGGGCGCCTTCTACTGCTTCCCCTCGATCCGGGCCACCGGCCTGACGAGCCGCGAGTTCGCGATGCGGCTGCTCGAGGAGGAGAAGGTCGCCGTCATCCCCGGCACGGCTTTCGGCGAGAGCGGCGAGGGCTTCATCCGCTGCACCTATGCGACCTCGCTCGACAACATCAAGATCGCCCTGGAGCGGATGCGCGGCTTCCTGGGGCGTCTCCGAGCGCGGTAGCGACCGGCGAAGGGTTCCCGCCCGGGCCCGCGGAAACGAGCGCGGGACGGGAAGGGAGCGCGACGACCGATGGTGATCCGTCCGCCGAAGGACGAGGAAGAGGTCCTGCGCATTGCCGACACCGCCGAGGCGGCGTTTGGCCCGCGCGAGCCGGGCTGGTGGCGCGCCGGGTTCCGCGCCCTGTGGGAGCACGCCGGTCCGGGCATGTTCCTCGCGGGCGAGGTCGACGGCGACTTCGCCTCCGCGCTGATCTGTATCCCGACCGAGGTGTGGCTCCACGACCGGCTCACGCCCCTGGGGGCCGTCGCGGCAGTCTCCACGAAGCCCGCCTATCGGCGGCGCGGCTACGCGGGCGAGCTGATGAAGGAGATCGTGCGGTAGATGCGGCGCGAGGGCACGGTGCTGTCGGTGCTCAACCCGTTCTCCTACGCCTACTACCGCAAGTTCGGTTACGAGTTCGTCGGTCCACACCTCGTCCACCGGTTCGAGCCGGGCAAGCCCGAGGCGCTCGCCTCGCCGGAGGGCGTCTCGGAGCTGGACCTGGCAGACCTGCCGGCCGTCTCGGCCGTGAGCGACACCTTCGCCCGGCGCTACACGCTGACGAGCCGGTGGTCGCCGGAGCGCCTGCGCGTGATGGGCGCGTTCGCCTCGGCGTCCCCGTTCGCGCCGAGGGACAAGGCGACCGCGGATCTGCTGGTCTGCCGCGAGGGGGGCGCCGTCACCGGCTTCGCGCTCGTCTCGAGACCCGAGGGGGAGGAGGCGCTGTCGCGGATCGTCCTGCACGGCGCCACCACACCGACCGCCCGACCGAAGCTCCTCGCGGCGGCCCACGCCCGCGGGGCGCGGACGATCGAGCTGCACTGCCCCTCTGACGACCCGTTCCTGCGCAGCGTGCGCGAGCAGCGCGACGTGACCACCTCGTGCGGACTCCACTACCAGTTCCGGGTGATCGACCCCGCGAAGGCCCTCTCGCTTCTCACGCCGGCCGAGGGGGCGCGAGGCGCGCTCCGCCTGCTCGTGGCGGACCCCGTCTTCCCGGAGGCCCCGCTCGAGGTGACCGTCGAGATGGCCGGAGGCGTCGCGGAGGCGCGTGACGGCGGCGGGGACGGCCTCCC
>CAZRDB010000224.1:907-7543 GCA_964598695.1 uncultured Armatimonadia bacterium | reverse complement strand
CGAGGCACCCGTAGGGCGACGCGCCCTCGGGGAAGCTCCCCACCGGCGGGAGGTCGGCGAAACCGAATGCGAGCCGCGCGAGGTCGAGTTGAGGGCCCCACGGGAACTTGCGGCCGTCGGAGCCCCGTGCGGCCTTCTCCCACTCGGCCTCGGTCGGCAGACGCTTCCCGGCCCACGCGGCGTAGGCGCGGGCGCCGTACCAGGTGACGCAGACCATCGGGCGCCGCTCCGCCCCCGGGAGCGGCCGCCAGACGCCGTCGGCCCGCTCGATCCGCAGGTACGGGCAGACGCGGAGCAGTGGGTGTCCGTCGACGTCACTCGTGGATCCCGTTTCCGTGAGGAACCGCGCGAACTGCTCGTTGGTGACCTCGGTGCGGTCGATCCGAAACGCCGCGACCTCGACGGGGTGGGCGGGCGTCTCGGCCTGGTCCTCATCGAGCGCGGCGCCCAAGCTGCCCATCGTGAACGGGCCCGCCGGGACGAGCACCATGTCGTCGTCCTGGGCCCGAGCGGCGTGCGCCAGGAGCAGGCACGCCCCCAGGGCCCCCGCGAGTGTCGTGGCGAGCGAGGGGTTCGCGATCACGGATACGCTCCTTCCTGCGCTAGGGGCGCACGGGGCTCTCGACGGGCCACGATGCCCGATCCGCATCCCGGACCAGGCCGATCTCGCCGAGCGGGATCTCCTGGAACCCGAGCGCCCAGACCGGGGAGTCGGCCCTCAGGCGGAAATCGCGCGACTCCCGATCCACAAACAGAGGGTCTCCCTCGAGGAAGTTGGCCTCGAACGTGACCATCGGCCTGGCCTTCTCTTCGAAGTCGCCCCAGCGACCGCCGACGCAGACGTTGCGGGCGATCACGTTGCCCTTCGGCGCCATGGGATCGTCCTCCAGGATCCCCGGGAGCCGCGGGTACCGACCGGCCCACAGCGCCTCGCGGTAGGGCAGGGCCTCGAGCTTCCCCTTGAGCCCCTCGAAGCCCGAGGCGGCCCACCCCAGCCCGCGCGCATCGACATGCGTCGCCGGCTCGCAGTCGACGAAGACGTTGTTCTCGATGACGCAGTCCCGCCCGCCGCCGATCATGGCCGCGCGGGTGACGTTGCAGAAGACGTTGCCGAAGATCGTCGTTCCGCTCCACTGGTCGTCGAGATACACGCCGACGCATCCGCGCCCCTCGAAGCCGCGGATGTCGTGGAAGTAGTTGTGGCGGACGACGGTCCCGCGCGTGCTCCAGTCACGGCCCGCGTAGATCGCGCCGGCATCGTTCGATTCGTAGCAGACGCTGTGGATCTCGTTGAACTCGATCACGTGGTCGTTGCCCCCGAAGCCCATCGCCATGTGGGGTGCGTTGTCGATCAGGTTGTGCGCGACGCGCTGGCCGACTCCCTGGATCATCACGCCGGGTTGGTAGACACGCACCCACCGCGCGTAGTGGTGGATGTGGTTGTTCTCGGCCACGTGGCCTGCCGGCGTGAGCGTCGCGCGGTCGCCGCCCGCGAGGGAGATCCCCCCGCACGCCGTCTCGGAGATGTCGCAGCCGACCACCGCGTGGCGGGATCCGCCGTCGGCCGAGACGGCCCAGCTCCCCGTGTTGCGGATGGTACACGCCTCCACGCGAACGCTCTCGCCGCCCTGCACCGTGACGGCGTTCGCGCGGCAGGCCTCGAGCGTGAAGCCCCGGAACGTGAGGAACGAGGCGTCGCGGACCTCGAGGAGGCTGGGCGCGATCGAGACCATCGGCCGGCCGCCCTCGATCGGCCCGGGAGGCAGGAAGTAGAGCATACCCGCTCCGCGGTCGAGGTACCACTCTCCGGGCTCGTCCAGCTCGGCCAGGGCGTTGAGCGCGTAGTACCACTGGCCCTTCCGGTAGCCGTAGGTGTGGTAGGGGGGGGCGAGGTGGATCTCGTGCCTCTCGGTGTCGATCCGCTCGACCGGCTGTTTCTGCTCGGCCCAGTCCCAGAACCAGTAGCCGTGAAGCCACAGGTCGGGCTCCCCGAGCCACCGGCTGGGCCGGTCGCCCTCGTAGACGAACCGGCCGATCTTGTCGCCCTCGATCCCGTGGATCCGATGCGGTGCGCCGCCGGTGACCTCCACGATCCGCGCGAAGCCCTCATTCGGCCAGCGGGAGAGGGTCATCGGCCGATCCTCGAAGAACAGCTCGAGGCGTGCGCCGGTGGTCGCCACCTCACCGAAGTCGGCGATCCCGAGCGCGCGCAAGTCGGCCTGGAGGAGGCGACCGTGGACGGACGGATCGAGGCGCGCGAGCACCGCCGGGTCGGTGACCGGCGCCCAGCCGGTGACTACCCTGCCGCCGATCAGCCGCACCTCGGCGCCCGCGGCCGCCCGGTAGACGATCGGACCCTCGGCGACGCCGGAGTCCTCCGGCCCGAACGCGACGGCCTGCGCGAGTTCGTAGGCGCCTGCCGCGAGTTCCACGACGGCGCCTGTGGGGGGGATCTCGCCGCGCTGCCGGAGCGTTCGCAGCTCGTCGCGTGCGCGCGCCAGCGTCGCGAACGGGCCATCGTCATCGCGGGCCTCGGCGACGCGACCCGACCACGCGTCGCGGCCGTCGGGAGAGACGTACAGCGACAGGGGCGCGGCTTCGAGCGGCGAGGCTGCCAGGGTCAGGGCCGCCAGTGCGGGGACCGTGATGAGCTTCGTGATCGACATGGTCTCGGCTTCCTTTCACCGATCTGCATTCGGCGTGTTCCGCCAAACGCGCAGGAACCCTCGGCACGGGGGGGAAGTCCCGCCCTGGCAACGCGTCGCTCGCGACTGTACTGTTGCATTAGTAGTTACGAGCTGCTAGTGTATGAGGAAATGGGCATATGATCGCGGTTGGGAGACTGCCCCGGCGGCGATCGGAGCACGCGAGAGGACCGGTGACAGACATGGTTGGACGATTGGCAGCACTGTCGAGTCTGATGGAGGTCGTCGGCGCGCCCGAGGAGGGACCTGCCCCGACTCACATCCCGCTGATCGGCGATCCGGCCCCCGCCTTCGTCGCGGAGACCACGCAGGGGCCGCTCCACTTCCCCGAGGACTACAAGGGCAAGTGGGTGATCCTGTTCAGCCACCCGGCCGACTTCACCCCCGTCTGCACCACGGAGTTCATGAGCTTCGCCTCCATGCAGGAGCAGTTCCGTGCGCTCAACTGCGAGCTGATCGGCCTGTCGATCGACAGCCTGTACAGCCACATCGCCTGGCTGCGCAACGTCAAGGAGAAGGCACGCTTCAAGGGCCTCGAGGGCGTCGAGGTGAAGTTCCCCGTCATCGCCGACCTCAAGATGGAGGTCGCCCGCAAGTACGGGATGCTCCAGCCCTCGGCCAGCGACACCAAGGCCGTGCGAGCGGTCTTCCTGATCGATCCCGAGGCCCGGGTGCGGGCGATGATCTACTACCCGCTCTCCAACGGCCGGAACATGGACGAACTCCTCCGGCTGGTCATCGCGGTGCAGACGGCCGACGAGCACGAGGTTGCGACGCCGGCCAACTGGAGGCCGGGCGACGACGTGATCGTCCCGCCGCCCGGCTCGTGCGGGACCGCGCAGGAGCGCGTGGTCGGCGCCGGCAAGGACTACGAGTGCGTGGACTGGTACCTGTGCTTCCGCAAGCTCGCGAAGGACAGCCTCAAGCTGCCCCCGGGGGTGTAGGGAGCGCGGTCGGGAACCGCGACGGCCCCGGGTGGAGGCTCCGCCCGGGGCCGATCGATTCCGAGTCCTGCGGGCTGGTCAGCGGACCCAGCCCCGGTGCCGGTAGGCGACCCAGCCGAGTTGCTCGTGGACCCAGGACTGAGTCAGGAAGACGTTGTCGAGCGCGCTGCAGGGCCCGAGGGTCGAGTAGGTGCGGCTCGGGCACGGCCGCGAGATCACCTCGAGGCCGACCGCCTCGAAGGTCGCCGCCGCCCGGCGGCTGTGCGTCGCGTTCGTGACGAGCACGATGCGCCTCCAGCCCCGCTCGCGCGCGAGTTCGGCCACCAGCGCGGCCTCGTCGCGGGTGTTGCCGACCGGGCCCACCGCCCAGATCTCGGCGGTGACGCCCGCGAGGTCGGCCAGCTCGCGGACATCGCCGTCCACCGGTGCATAGCCCTCGGGCAGGCGGGTCCGGACCAGCACCGGCGCGACGCCGTCCCGCATCAGCCGCAGCGCGCCGAGCAGTCGCTCGGTGCCGAAGTTGTCGAGCCGACCCTCGGTCGTCGCGCCGCTCGAGAGGCAGACGACGGCGTCGGCGGGGCGGAGCGGATCCTCGCGCACCAGGGGGGCGGCGAGGCGGGGCATGATCTGCGTGCCGATGATGAGGGCGACCGCCACGGCGACAGCGGCCCCGGCAAGCCAGACGAGCGGACGCGCCCGGGTGAGGCCGACGCAGAAGCCCGTGAGGAAGACCGCCGGCGGGAACCAACCCGTCGCCTCGGAGCCCCAGGTGAGCAGGAGATCGACCACGATGAACGCGAGCGTGGCGATGAGGCCGGCGAGCAGAGCCGGGCGCCAGGGGGGGGCAGGGGACCCGGCCTCGGTTTCGGCGGCTCGCTCTCGGTGCGCTCGGGCCATGGGGCGCTCCCTTCCCGTGGGCGACGGCCTCAGCGCGGCCGTACGTGGCTCGGGGAGGGCTCCGTGGCCCTCCCCGAGAGTGTGCAGCGAACGATCGCGGGCGCTACTCCCCGGCCGGCGTGGCCGGGGGGGCCTCCGGCGCGGGCGGCGCCGTCGGCTCGGTCGGCTCGGCCGGCTTCACCGCGGCGAGCGGCTTGGGCGCGACCGGGGCGTCGCCGTCGGCCTCGGGCGCATCCGCGGCATCGGCCTTCACGGCACTTGCCTTGGGGTTAAGGATCATCGACATCGCGCGGCCCTCGATCGACGGCGAGCGCTCGACCTCGCAGATGTCGGCGAGGGTCTCGGCCATGCGAAGCACCTTCTGGCGCGCGAGGTTCTGGTGCATCATCTCGCGGCCGCGGAAGAGCATCGTGACGCGGACCTTCTTGCCCTGCTCGAGAAAGCGGCGCGCGGTGCGGCTCTTGGTCTCGAAGTCGTGGTCGTCCGTGTGCGGGCGCAGCCGCACGGTCTTCAGTTCGACGACCTTCGAGGTCCGATGGGCCTCTTTCTCCTTCTTGCGCGATTCGTACTTGAACCGCCCGTAGTCCATGATCCGGCAGACGGGAGGCTTGGCGGTCGGGGCGACCTCGATCAGATCGAGCCCGCGCTCCTGCGCCCGTGCCAGCGCCTCACGGGGGGCCATGATTCCGAGCTGGTCCCCGTTGTCATCGATCACGCGCACCTCGCGGGCGCGGATTCTCTCGTTTACTCGAAGCGACTTGTCCGTGCGTCTTCACTCCCTACAGTCATGGGCAAACCGCTCACGCAAGGCATCCAGCGGCATCGAGCCGAGGTCGCCGTCGCCTCGCTTTCGCACACCGACTTCGCCCGCCTCGGCTTCGCGGTCCCCGACGATCAGCATGTACGGAACCCGCTGGACCTCGGCGGCCCGGATCTTGTACGAAATCCGTTCGCTCGATTCGTCCAACTCCGCGCGGAACCCTTCTGCCTGGAGCGCCTCCTGGACTCCTTTTGCGTACGCGAGGTGGCGGTCGGCGATCGGCAGGATCATCGCCTGCACCGGCGCCAGCCAGAAGGGGAACGCGCCCGCGAAGTGCTCGATCAGTAGCCCGATGAACCGCTCGATCCCCGCCAGCACGACGCGGTGGATCATCACCGGCTGGTGCTCCGCGCCGTCCTCGCCGACGTACGCGAGATCGAAGCGATCGGGCAGGTTGAAGTCGCACTGGAAGGTCGGTCCCTGCCACTCCCGACCGATCGCGTCGCGGAACTTGACGTCGATCTTCGGGCCGTAGAAGGCGCCCCCGCCCGGGTCGATCTCGTACGGGAGGCCGGCCGACTCCAGCGCGCCCGCCAGCGAGTTCGTCGCCCGCTCCCAGATCTCATCGGAGCCGACCGACTTCGCGGGCCGCGTCGCGAGGAACACCTTGCGGTCGGTGAAGCCGAACTTGCTCCAGCAGTAGACCGAGAAGTCGTAGGCGCGCTGGATCTCGGCGGGGAGCTGCTCCGGCGTGCAGAAGATGTGCGCGTCATCCTGCGTGAAGCCCCGGACCCGCAGCAGGCCGTGGAGCACGCCCGCGCGCTCCTGGCGGTAGACCGTGCCCAGCTCGAACATGCGGTAGGGCAGGTCCCGGTAGCTCCGCGTCTTCGACTTGTAGAGCAGGATGTGGCCGGGGCAGTTCATCGGCTTGACGCCGTACTCGTTGTCGTCGATGTCGGTGAGGAACATGTCGTACGTGCCGTAGTGGCCGGAGGTCTTCCACAGGTCGACCTTCGTCACGTGCGGCGTGCAGACGAGCTGGTAGCCGCGCGCCCGGTGTTCGCCGAGGATCCACTGCTCGATCCCGTGCTTGAGTGTGGCGCCCTTCGGATACCAGAAGGCCATGCCGGGGCCGGCCTCCTGCTCGAAGAAGGTGAACAACTCCAGCTCGCGGCCGAGGATCCGGTGGTCGCGCTTCTTCGCCTCTTCGAGGATCCGTACAAACTCGTCGAGGTCAGACTTCTCCGCGAATGCCGTGCGGTATACCCGCTGCAGCAACGGGTTGTGAGCGGCGCCGCCCCTGATGCCCCCGCCTGGGCACTGAAGGTGA
>CAZRDB010000224.1:0-897 GCA_964598695.1 uncultured Armatimonadia bacterium | reverse complement strand
CCGTGCCTCTACCCCCGGCCGCCACTGGTTTTTTTTGGGGGGGCGCCCCGTGGCCCCGGGGTTGCTACGGTTCTTGAACCCGGCCGGGTTCAGCTTGCCCGTGCTCGGCAGGTGCGGCCCCATGCACAGATCGACGAACTCGCCCTGGCGGTAGAGGCTGATCGCCTCATCCTCGGGGATCTCCCGGATCAGCTCGACCTTGTACGGCTGCCCGAGGCTCTCGAAGAGGGAGATCGCTTCCTCCCGCGAGACCTCGCTCCTCGTGATCGGCAGGTTGCGCGCGATGATCGCGCAGACGCGATCCTGCAGGTCGAGGAGCGCCTCCTGGGAGATCGGCTCGGGGAACTCGATGTCGTAGTAGAAGCGGTCCTCGAGCGCCGGGCCGACGCCGAGGCGCGCCCCCGGGAACAGCTCGCAGGCCGCCTGCGCGAGCACGTGCGCCGCCGTGTGCCGGTAGATCGACCGTCCAGCTTGGTCGGCGAACGTGAGGATGCGAACGCGCGCGCCATCCCGGACCTGGGTGGTGAGGTCCACAGGCCTCTCGTCAACGACCGCTCCGAGTGCCGCCTTGGCGAGCCGCGCGCCGATGCTCGCGGCCAGGTCGGCGTAGGTGGCGCCTCGGGGAACGGACTTCTCGCTCCCGTCCGGCAAGGACACACGCGCCTCTCCCTCACTCACCGCAGATCCCTCCAATCCTTCGGGTTTGGCCCCCACGGCTCGCTCGGGCCGGCAGGGGGCCTCCAGCTAACGAAACGGGCGGTCGGCGTGACGCCGGCCGCCCGAGTGCGCGCTCAGAGTGCCCGCCCGCCGAAGACTCCCTGGCTTCGGCCGCGGTATGAGGGGGGGTGGTGGGCGCTGCTGGAATTGAACCAGCGACCTCTTCCGTGTCAAGGAAGC
>CAZRDB010000223.1:0-7676 GCA_964598695.1 uncultured Armatimonadia bacterium | reverse complement strand
CGGGCCAGACGGCCCCCAAGCCGGCCGAGGGCGCGACCAAGGCCAAGGCCTGGGTCTTCTGCGTCTCCGAGCCGGACGGGGCCAAGATCCTCATGGGCCACCCGATGTCCCCCGACAACTGGGAGAAGGGCGTCACACCGAAGCGGATCGAGATCTTCGAGGCCGGACCCGAGCCCCGGCAGCTCCGCGTGACCTTCGTGAAGCCCGGGTACGAGCCCTACTCCGCAGTGGTCTCCGTGCGCGAGGGCGACGAGCTGAAGGTGGTCGCCAACCTCTCGCCCCGCCGCATGATGGCCTACGTGAGCGACGCCAAGCTCGTGATCGCGAACGCCGACGGCAGCGTGCCGACCGAGGTGGCCAGTCTCGAGCAGCCGGTCTCGACCGAGGCGCCGGCCTGGTTCGCCGACTCCCGGAGCCTTTGCCTCTGGGAGGCGGGCGCCCTCTGGCGCCGCACGCCGGACGGCGAGCCGAAAGGGAAGATCGCCACCCCCGCCGACGTCAGCCAGGCTCTGGGCCTGCGCCAACCCGTCGAGCTGCGGGAGGCGCGCGTGCTGGCCTCGGGCCGGTGGGTGACCTTCCTTGCCCGGTGGGGCGGCCACTCGAGCGTCTCGCTCCTGGCTTCGGCCGAGGGCGGCAGGGCGCCGGAGGTGCTGCTGCCGGACTGCTACGGCCTCCGGGTGAGCCCGACCGAGGACCGGATCGTGGCGCTAACCCGCGAGGGCGCCTCCCTGGTGGAGATCGAGGAGTCAGGCGAGGCCCGGCTCGTCCGCACGGTCGCGGGGGCGACGGACGCGGCCTTCTCGGCCGACGGCGCGCGGATCGCCCTGGCGCTCCGCGGGGAGGTCTACGTGGGCGACGGCCGGCTGGCCGAGGTGAGCCAGCTCACCAGCTCGGAGGAGGCCGGCCCGTCGGAGCTTCTGTGGTCGCCGGAGGGCACCCAGATCCTCTGCACGATCCACCGGCAGGCGAGCCGCAACCAGTCGTGGGACGAGCTGTGGATGCTGGCGGCGCCCGGGGAGATCGGGGAGCCGCAGCTCGTGCTGGACGGCCGCACCCACCCGAACGCGCCCGATCTCAGCGCGCTGGCCTTCATGCCGTACAGCACGCGCCTCGTCTACCGATCGGGGACGCGGACCTACGCGCTCGATCTCGCCGATCCGTCGTCGGATACGCTGCTCCTCTTCAACTCCGGCTTCCCCTCGTGGTCGAGCCCGACGACCGAGGACGTGGGGCCGGAGCCGGGCGAGGATCGTCCTCCGCTGGTCGATCCGGCCCTGGAGGCGGCCGAGGCGCTGCTTCCGCCCCGGGAAGGGGGCCCGCAGTGAGGCCGCTCGCACTCGTGCTCCTCGGGCTCTGCGCCTGCGCGGCGTGGGCGCAGAGCGACAAGGAGCCGCCCGGTACGCCGGTCCCCAAAGCAACGATCACCGTGACCTCCACCCCCGTCGGGGCCCGCGTGTATGTGGGCTCGGAGGGCGGAGGGGCCGGGATGTTCTACAAGGGCGTCACGCCGATCACCGTCACCATCGAGTCGGCCCAGGAGGAGGCGTCACAGCGCTATCGCGTGACGCTGACCGCGCCGGAGTACGACAGCTACACGCGGATGCTGGAGGTTCGGCGGGGCGACGCCCTGCAGGTCGACGGCCAGATGGACCCACGGTGCAAGCGGGCGTACGTGCAGGAGGGCGCCATCGTGGTCGAGGGCTGGGACGGCGCCTGTCGCAAGGTCGTGGCCCAGGTCGGCCACCGGTTCTCGTGGGAGCGTCTGTCCTGGTCGCCCAACGGCCGCTACCTTGCCTACGCCCAGATGGGTGAGCTGTTCGTGGCCGACGTGAGCTGGCGGCAGGACCGCCAGGTGACCGACGTGGCGGCGCTCGCCGCCGAGCAGGGCCTCGATGCGCCCTGGGTCTGCGAGAGCCCGATCTGGTCGTCCGACTGCCGCCACCTGCTCTCGGTCTCTCACTGCGGGGTGGCTTCCGAACTCGTGCTCTTCCCCGTGCGGATGACCGCGCCGGACGACCTGCCGGGCGGTGAGGGAGGGGGCGAGACGGGCGCGCTCCCGGCGCTGTCGATCATCGACCGCACCGGCCCCGCGACCGCCAGCACGGCGGGGCCGCCCATCCGGCTGGGACGGGAGTTCTCCTGCATCGACGATTGGCGCCCCGGCGAGCGGATGCTGGCGGCTGAGACCCAGCTCTACACGCAGACGGCGACGCCCTACTCCGAGCTGATGCTGATCTCGCTCGATGACGACTTCGTCCCGCTGCCGACCGCCGTCCGGCTCGCGAACGCGGGCCAGGCCTCGTGGTCGCCCGATGGCTCCCGTCTCGTCTACACCTACTTTGATCCCGCGACGCGGGCGAGCGTCCTGTGTCTCGCCGACGGCAACGGCAACGCCCCCGTCGCGATCGCGCAGCGCTCGGGCGGCCGGATCCGGCGGCCGGTGTGGTCGCCCGACGGCGAGGCCGTCGCCTACCTGCTCGCCGAGAGCGGCGACGGGTGGGAGGAGGCGATCCACGTCCTCTCGGTCAGCAAGCCGGAGTCGGATGCCGAGGTCTGGCGCACGGAGGACGGCGCCGACGACGAGGGGGCGATCCGCGTTCTCGGCTTCACGCCGGATGGCGGCGAGGTCGTCTTCAGCCGCGGAGCGCCCGAGGCCTCGCTCGTGTATGGCGTGGCGATTGGGGGAGGGCGTCCCCGCCAGCTCCTGCCGCAGCCCGTCGCCTGCCTGACCTACTCCTCCGGTCTCCCCGCGTCGCTGTACCGCAGCCTCTCGGTCTTCCGCGACCACCTGCTGGCGACCCTCGACACGATCGACATCGGCCGGCTCAGCGACTTGTGTCTCCCGGTGCTCGAGCGGGTCGACGCCGACGGCAAGCTCGTGAAGGAGCTGTGGGAGGACCAGCGCGACGCCGCGCTCGCCGACATCCTCCGCAACGTGGGCCACTCGGGCGTCGCGAACGCCTCGCACCTGCCGTACACGGGGAGCGACGGGCGGTTCGAGCAGGTCGTGCTGCTCGGCGGCTCGGGCCGCAAGCTGTTCCTGTCGCGCAGCGACGGCCGCTGGTACGTCGGCGGGTTCTACCTGTCGCCGTAGGCCCCCGAGGCCAGGAACGCCACCCACGCGTCCGTGAGCGCCGGCCAGTCGGCGCCGAAGTCGTCGGCGAGATGCGGTCCGAGGGCCGTGTCGTCGCCTGCCCGCACATCCGCCAGGAGCTTCGCGAAGCCCTCGCCGTAGCGCGGCGTCAGCAGGAAGTCGACCAGGGCGGCGGCCTGCCAGTAGTCCTCCGGGGCGACGGTCCGACCGTTGGCGAGGCTCTCGAGCGGCTTCCAGCGTTCCGGGTGGGCGGCGGCGGTCCTCGTGCGGCGTGCCACTTCGGGCTGGGGGAACAGCCGGAGCTGGTAGCGGGTCGCGAGGCCCTCTTGGAGCCAGTCGCCGTGGTTCGGCAGGCCAAGCGCGCTCGCCAGGTACGCGTGCGCGAACTCGTGGGCGTAGACGGGCCGGAAGCTCCCGACGGCTGGATCCCACGAGGAGCAGGCGAGGGTTCCCACCGTGTAGCCGTCGGCCGGGACGGGCCGGCCGCTCTCGCCGAGAGCCCGCGCGATCCGGGGCATCGCCGCGCGGTAGTCGTCCTCCGAAGCGAACACGACGAGCGTCCCCCTGGCCCCCTCCGCCACCGCGCCGGGGAAGTCCCGAGCGACCCACTCGGCAACCGCGGTGAGGCGCGCCGCGAGCCCGGAGCCGTCGAGTTCGGCGCAGTCGGAGACGATGCGGACGGGCCCGTTCTCCCAGGTGCGGAGTCGGCCGCGGTCGACGCCCGGGAACGCGAGGCCGACGGCGTCTGGCGCCGGGCTCGCGACGGGAGGAGCGGCCGGGGCGGCCATGGGTCGGTCGCGGCGCGCGCGCGCGAGCCCGGCGCCGAGCACGGCAACGCACGCGAGGAGCGCCAGCACCGCCAACGGCCCCCGGACCCGACGTGCCGTGCAGGCTATAGCCGGTGGTCGCTTCATACGCGGAACAGCATACGCCACGGCGCGCGCGCCACGCGAGCCCGCGCGGGGGACGCAGGGGAGTGCCGCGAGAGCACCGAACTCCCCTGCCGTCGCGGTACCGGCCCGCGGGAGGACCCGGAGGCCCCCATGGCGAGAGAGACCGGCCCGGAGAGCAGGCGGGAGCGCACAGCGGAGGACCCGGCGGCGGCCTCGGGGGCCGGTCTGAGCGCCGGCGCGGCGGTGGTGGCGCTGATCCTCGTGGCGGCGGTGGCCGCGGGCGGGGCGGTCTCCGCGCTGGTGAACTACGACCTGGTGGGCCTGGGCCACCTGCCGCGCGTCGCGGTGTTCTGCGTTGTTGTGCTGCTGCTGGTGAACGGTCTCGCGGTCCGGCTCGGCGCGAGGCGCCCCCTCTCCACGGCGCAGCTCGCGTTCGTCTACATCGCGGTTCTCGTGATGGCGGGCTTCCCCGGGCAGCAGATGGTCACGTACCTGTACTTCGCGATGATCGGGTCGCAGTACTACGCGGCAGGGCAGGGGAACCAGTTCGCGACCGAGGTGATTCCCCACATCAAGTCGTGGATGGTCCCGAGCATGGATCCCGAGAGCCCGGAGATCGCGTGGGCCTTCCACGGCCTCCCGGACGGCGGCGCGATCCCCTGGCGCTCGTGGGTGGGTCCGCTGCTCGCCTGGACCCCCATGCTGCTCGGGATCCTGCTGATCCAGTTCTGTGCGTCGGCCCTGCTGCGGCGCCGGTGGGAGGAAGAACGGCTGACGTACCCCCTCGCCCAGGTGCCGGTGGATCTCGTGACCTACGACGGACCCCGGGCCGTGTTCCCGCGCCTGTTCGGGAGCTGGCTGTTCTGGGCCGGCTTCGCGGTTCCCACGCTCGTCTACACGAAGAACGCGCTGAGCTTCTACTACCCGGACATCCGGCCGATCAACGTGGTCCCGAACCTCGGGGTGCTGTTCGGCACGCCGCCCTGGACCAACCTCGACTACTTCCCCGTCCATTTCTACTTCGAGTCGATCGGCGCCACCTACCTGATCCCCACCGCGACCGCGTTCAGCCTGTGGTTCTTCTGGGTCGCCCGCCGGTTCCAGTACATCGCCCGCGACCAGATGGGCCTGCTCAACCACGCGCAGTACGTCGAGCGCCAGGGGATCGGCGCCTACCACCTCCTCGCGCTGCTGTACGTGTGGGGCGCCCGCCGCAGTCTCGGACCGGCCTTCGCGCGCGCCGTGGGCCTGGGCCGGGGCGGGGCGGCCGCCGAGGACGACGACCGGCCCCCGGTCTGGGCGGTCTACGGTCTCGGAGTCGGCGTCGCGGCCGTCGCACTGTGGGGGCGCGCTGCCGGGGCGCCCGTTCCCGCGGTGCTCTCGACGCTCGGCGTGTGGCTCGCGGGGCTGATCGTGCTCTCGCGCCTCGTGGCCGAGTCCGGCATGTTCTGTGTCTGGACCCCGATGTCGCCGGTGCAGGGAACGGTCATCTCGGCCTGGCCCGGCAAGAACCCGCTGGGCGCTCAAGCCGTTACAGGCCTGTGCTTCCTCGGCTACAAGATCAGCGACACGGCCTCGGCGACGATGGCCAACATCCTGCAGGGCCTCCGCGTGACCGACCTCGCCGGCCTCAAGCCCTCGAGCGCCGGCTGGCTGATGGCCGCCGCGATGGTCCTGGCGTTGTTCGCCTCGCACCCCGCGTCGCTGTGGGCGATCTACTCCCACGGCGTCTACGACCTCGGATGGTGGTGCAAGGAGGCGCCGCGCGGCCTGCCCGACGCGGTACACAACTACACGACGGCGCTCACGCGGTACAAGTGGGCCGACGCCTACCTGCCGATGCTGTGGGGCGCCGGGATCGCGGCCGGGCTTCACGGCGCGCGGATGGCCTGGCACTCGTTCCCCCTGCAGGCACTCGCCTATGCGGCCTCGTGCGGCCCTTCATGGATGATGGACCGGTACGGCTTCTCGATCTTCCTCGGCTGGGCACTCAAGTCGTCGCTCCTGCGGTACGGCAGCGTCGCGCTCTACAACCGGGTGCGGCCGTTTCCCGTCGGCCTGATCGTCGGCAACGCGTGCGTGCTCCTGTTCTGGACGCTGTACCACTACGTCCGTCCGATCGACGGGGTGCTGGTGATTGAGTAGATGACGCGCGAGACGGGATCGAACTGGCGAGACGTGGCCGTCCGGACCGCCCGGGCTCTGGCCTGCGGCGTCGTGCTCCTGGCGGCGGCCTCGGCGCCGGCGGCGCCCGCGCGGCTGCGACTGCCGGAGCGCCCGCCCACCGGGTCGTGGCTGTTCGACTACGCCGGCGAGCTGGGCGCCGCGGGTCTCGCCGAGGCGAGCGCGGCCCAGAAGCAGTGCTACCGGGAGACCGGGACGATCGTGTACGTCGTGATCCTGGGCAGCCGGGGCGAGTACGGAGGAGCGGGCGCCACGGCCGACGAGTTCGCCGAGGCCTGGTACCGGGCGTGGGAGATCGGCGTTCGCGGCAGCCGGGGCGCCGATGCCGCTCGGGGCGTCCTGGTGCTGGTCGCCCGCGCCGATCGCGCCGTCTCGGTCGTCGCCGACCCCGTCTGGGATGCCCCGTGGCGGGCCAAGGCACGGCGTGCCGTGACCGCCGCGATGCTGCCGCGCCTGCAGACCGGCCGGACGCGCGAGGCCGTTGTGGCCGCCGTGCAGGCGGCGCGCGGCGTGGCCGAGGACCAGGCTCGAGGCGGCTCGACGGCCCCGAGCCTGGGGGAGCTGGTCTGGAGCGCCCCCCGGATCGAGCTGTTCGGCCCGCTGGGTGTGCCCTGGCCGGCCGCCGTCCAGTGGCTGCTCCTGTTCGCGGGCCTCGGCGGTCTGGTGGGCTCGGCGATCCGCGCGCGGCGGCGGCCCGTGCGCTTGCTCGTCGTGTCGGCGCTCCTCGTGGTGCTCGCACTCGGCGCCTGGGTACTCCTGGCGCTGGCCCCCTTGGCCCTTCCGCGGTGGCGGCGGCTGGCCGAGCCGGCGAGCGCGCCGGGCTCGGGCCGTGTGCGCGCGCTGCCCGAGCTGCCCGAGGACTCGGTGTTCGTGCGATGGTGACACCCACGCTGGGTGGAGGTTGGTTCCACTGAGAGTCGATCGCCTGCTGACGTCGGCCGACCGTGGCTCTCTCGAGCGCTCGCTCGAGGAGACCTTCTGGCGCACCAACGTCGAGATCATCTGTGCGCTGGCGGGGGAGTCCCGCCGGTACGAGCGCCCCGGCTGGTGCGCCGGGCTGTCTGGTGGGGTGTTGCTGCTCGGCCTCTCGGTCGCCTGGGGCGGCTCGCTGCCCACGGCGTGGGGGCTGTGGAACGGCCGGTTCGCGCTGGGCCTTGCGTGGCACGTCGTCGCGCTCGCCGCCGGAGTCGCGCTCGGGTACGTTGTGGGCGAGCGTTGGGAGTGGCTCCGGCGGCTGATGACGCCTGCGGACGCGATGCGCCGCGCGGTCGAAGAGGGGGCGGCGCTCGCGTTCTCGCTCCCACGCGACCCGCTGCGCCCCCGGCGGCTGCTGATCTACGTCTCGGCCTTCGAGCGGAGCGCGATGGTCCTGGCCGATCCGGTCGTGCGGGAGGCCCTGGGCCCGGAGCGGATCGAGGAGCTGGCCGGCGACGTGGCGGAGCAGTTCGGCGCGGGGCGTTTCCTGCAGGGGCTTCTCGCCGCGGCGGAGAAGGCAGGCGCGTGGC
>CAZRDB010000222.1:3130-7676 GCA_964598695.1 uncultured Armatimonadia bacterium | reverse complement strand
CCAGGACCCCGCGCTCGCGGTGCTCGACCGGCTCGAGCGGGTTCAGCCCGGCCACCCCGAGATCGACCGCGTCCGCGAGCTGCTCGCCGGACGGATCTCGGCCGACGGGGTCGCTCTCGCGCGTTCGGGCAAGCTCAACGAGGGAATTGCGCAGATCGAACGCGCGATCGAGATCGCGCCGGGCTCGTGGCGCGTGCTGGGCGATCTGGGGATCGCGCTGCTTTGGGAGGGCGACGCCGCCCGTGCGGCCTCGGTGCTCGAGACCGCGACCGGCGCCGCCGGCGCGCAGGCGCCGAGCTACCTGCTGCGGGCGCTGGGCGACGCCCACCTCGCACAGGGCCACTACCGTGAGGCGCGCGAAGCGTACGGCCGCGCGTTGGCGCTCGACCCCGCCGATCCGCACACCCGCGACGCGCTGCTCAAGGTGCCGGCGGGGATGGGCGAGCTGGCGCTGCAGGCTGCCTGGAAGGGCGACCTCGATGAGGCCAAGGGACTGGCCGAGGCGGCCATTGCGGCGTACCCGGACGATCCGGCGGTGCAGGTCGATGCGGGGATCGTCGCCTCGTGGGACCACCGGAGCGCCGAAGCGGTCGAGCGTCTGACGACCTGGCTGCCGAAGCTCCCGAACGCCCCCGTCCTCGGCTACTCGGCTCTGAGCGACGCCTACCTCGACCTCGGTGAGGCGGAGAAGGCGGCCGGGGTGTGGGAGAGCCTGCCGCCCGACTACCCGGATGCCGCGACCGCCGCGCAGCTCCGTACGCGGGCCGCGAGCCGGATCGTGCAACAGGCGCGCGAGCTGACCGCCCAGACCGGCACGATGAAGCGAGCCGAGGCGCTGTACCGCCGGGCCGCCGCGCTCGATCCCGCCAACTGGAGGATCCTCGTCGACCTCGCGACGCTGCTCATGCGCCAGGAGCGGTATGCCGAGGCCGAGCAGGCGATGCATGTCGCGCACTCGATCGCCGAGGCGCCGACCGGCTACATCGCCCGGACGACGGGCGACATCCTCGCGCTGACCGATCGTCCGGCGGAGGCGATCGAGTACTATCGCCAGGCGATCCGCATGGATGACACCGACTGGTCGGCTCAGCTCGGGATGATCCGTTCGCTCGCCTGGGCCAAACGCGAGAAGGACGCCCTGTACGCCCTCGAGGCCTACCTCGCCGCCGATCCGGACGACGTCCGGGTCCTCGCGGCGCGCGCCTATGTCTTCGCGGTGGCGGGCCGGTACGGAGAGGCGCTGCGCGACTACGAGCGGGCGATCGCGATGAAGCCCGACGACGACGGTTTGCGGGTGGCGAAGGCACAAGCGCTGCGCTGGTCGGGTCGCTCCGACGCGGCCTACAAGGAGCTGCGCGACGTCCTCGCGCGGAACCCGGAGAACCTTGACGCCCTCGTCCAGCTCGTGGGCGTGGGGCTCGACAGCAACCGGCCCAAGCAGGCGGTCGACGCCTACGAGAAGCTCGAGGAGGTGCTGGCGGCCGACTCGCCGACGCTCAAGCGCACCGAGTGGACGCTGCGGCCGTACCGCGACCCGAGCGTCGCCTTCGAGTTCGGCTCCTCGATCGACACCGACTACGTCTCGACGATCCTCTCCGGCATGGTGCTGCGTTGGCCGGTGACGCCCACCTTCCACCTCGAGGTGCGCGACCGGATGCGGTGGATCCGAGAGCCGAATGTGGTCGGCACCGACTGGAACGCGCTGGGCGCGACGGCCGAGTGGCAGGTCTCGAACGCGCTGCGCCTCACCGCCAGCGCCGACCTGAACCGGATCCGCAACCTCGGAACCTACAGCCCGACCACCTACGAGCTGCGGGCCGATCTCCGCGCGAGCGACCGGATCGACCTCCGCGCCGCCTACCGCCACAGCCTGTTGGCGGCGACGCGAGCCCTGCTCGATCGGACCTCCGGCCACGAGGTCGCGATGGGGCTCACCTACCGCGCCGGCTCCAAGACACGGTGGGACATCGACTACAGCCGCATGTGGGTCTCCGACGGCAACGTGCGCTCATGGACCACGATCGCGTGGAACCGCCAGATGCGCAGGAAGGGCGCCCACTGGGCCACCTTCGGCATCGAAGCCCGCGAGATGGCCAACAGCCAGCCGTCGGACCGGTACTGGTCGCCCACGCGCTACGACTCGCTGATGGCGCGCTACACCTTCGGCGAGGACAACCCGACCAAGGGCCTGTGGTGGTCGGTCGGCCTCGGCGCCGGGCTCTCCTACGATTCGCAGGCCGGCTACGGGATCCCGCTCAGCGCACAGGCTTCGCTGCGGAAGCGGGTCGGCAGCGACGGCTTCCTGGAGGCCAGCGCGGGGATCTCGACCGCGGGGACCGAGCGCACCAGCCCGGGCCGGAGCGCCTTCGGAACGGCCTGGTGGTATGTCAGCTACCGCCACTTCTTCTAGGGCGGCGCCCAACCGGCGGAACCGACAAGCGAGGCGGCCAACCGGCCGCCTCGCTTCTCGTGTGCTCCCGTTCGCGGGCTACCAGGACCAGACGCCGCCGTGTACGGGCTCCTGGCCCACCATGTCGATCGGCGGCCCGAAGTGCTTGAGGATCGTGCACCACGGGCTCAGTTCGCGGTTGTGCGAGACCGAGGTGAGGGCGCGGTCGGCGGCGGCGTTCGCGGTCACGGTGAAGGTGGATGCGCGCTCGCCCTGCGCGAGCCGGTACTCGGCCAGCGCGGCCATCGCCTCGCGGACGTCCCGGCCGGGGAGGATGGGGTCGGCTCGCCCGTTGGAGGAGATCCCCACCAGCGCCTCGCCCTCGAAGTAGCCGAGCGCGGGTGGGCAGTAGATGCCGACCTCCCAACCCGTGCTGACGGGAAACGCCTCGTGGGCCCACTGCTCGCGGATCGCGGCCGCCTGCGCCCGATCCTCGGCGCCGAGGGGGCGCACGCAGAGCGGGCTCGGGCCGAGTCGGTCGGCGACCCACTCGAGGTCGACCTCGTGGTGGACGCCTTGCGCAAGCAGCTCGTAGCGGTCGCGCAGGTACATCTGGTAGGCCGGGTGGTAGGTGTTCTTGGTCCACATCAGGACCGCACGCATGCCGGCGCGCTCCGCGGCGTCGTCGCAGGCCGCGAGCAGCTTGCGGCCGATGCCGAGGCCCTTCGCGGTGGGGTGGACGATCAGGTGGCCGACTCCGCCGAAGCCGCGCCACTCGCCCTCGGCGAAGACCTGGCGGCGGCTGGCCAGCGCGTGGCCCACGACCTTGCCGTCCAGCTCGGCCACGAAGACCCGCTCCGGCGCGTTGCCCGGGTCCTCGAACTTGCGCGCATAGAGCGAGGCATCGGTCCAGCCCGAGAGCGGCGCCCAGAGCTTCACCAGCTCCGCGTCATCGCCCTCGCGCCAGGTGCGTATCACGACGGACATCGTACCCACCTCCTGTGCCCAAGATACCACGAACGCGGCGCCGGCGAGCAGAGGGCCGGGGCGGCCCCGGGGCGAACGCGTCCGGCGGGGTGGGAGAGGAGTCCGCGGTGATGCTCTCGACGCACGGCGCCGGCCTGGTGGGTTCGCTCGCCCTCCTGACGCTCTGCCTGATCCATGCCGGCGCCGCGGTGGCGGCGCCTTCCGTCCTGTACGTCTCGCCGGCCGGCAACGATGCGTGGTCGGGCAGGCTGCCCGAGCCCAATCGACGCGGCACCGACGGGCCTTTCGCGACGATCGAGCAGGCCCGGGCGACGATCCGCGCGCACCAGAGCGAGCGCGATCTCCCGCGCGACGGCTTCGAGGTGGTCCTCCGCGCCGGAGCCTACGGCCCACTCGTGCTCACGCGGGGGGACTCCGGCGCGCCGGGGCGGCCCGTCGTCTACCGGGCGGCCGCGGGCGAGGCCGTGCGGCTGTCGGGAGGACGGACACTCGCCCCCGAGGCCCTGAGGCCGGTCACCGACGAGGCCGTGCTCGCTCGGCTGGCGCCCGAGGCGCGCCCGCACGTCCGCTGGGTGGATCTCGCCGCCGAGGGGGTGGGCCCCCTGTGGCCCTTCCCGGTCTCCTACCGCGGAGCGCCGGCCGTGCCCGAGCTGTTCTGGGACGGCCAGCATCTCACGCTCGCCCACTGGCCCAACGAGGGCTGGGCGACGATCGCCTCGATCGTCGAGCCAGGTGCTCGGCCCCGCGACGGCGACGCCTCGGGCCGGGTGGCCACGTTCGAGTACACCGGCGACCGGCCGAGCGCGTGGGACGTGGCGGCCGGCGTCTGGCTCCAGGGCTACTGGTGCTACGACTGGTACGAGGAGACCATCCGGGTGCGATCGATCGACGCGGAGGCACGCCGGATCACGCTCGACGCGCCCCACCTGTACAGCGTGATGGCCGGGAACCCCTCGCCGCGACGCTTCCGCGCGTGGAACGCGCTGGAGGAGCTGGACGCGCCGGGGGAGTACTACCTCGACACGAGGGGCGGCCGCCTCCTCGTCTGGCCCCCGGCCGAGCCGGCCGGCGGGCGGGTCTCGCTCTCCCTCGTGACCGAGCCGGTCGTTCGGCTGCAGGGCGCCAGCCACGTCACCCTCCGGGGGCTGACCATCGAGGAAGGCCTCGGTG
>CAZRDB010000222.1:2686-3120 GCA_964598695.1 uncultured Armatimonadia bacterium | reverse complement strand
GTCGGTGCGGTTGTTTGGGATGAGGGGGGCCTTCAAATTAACCTTGGGGGGGTTTAAAAAGTTGTTTGCGTTGGTGTCGGGGGCGTCGTCCGCGGCGGCACGGACTGCCGGATCGAGGCGTGCGACGTCCGCAACCTGCGGCAGATGGGGATCCGCGTCGAGGGTGGTACCGCCCACCGCGTCGAGGCGTGCGAGATCCACGAGACCGGCACGGGCGGCCTCCTCCTCGAGGGAGGCGACCGCAAAACGCTCACCCCGGCCGGGCACGAGGCGCTCAACAACCACATCCACGGCTTCTCGCGCCACCAGTTCACCTCGGCCTACGGGCTCGTGCTGAGCGGGGTGGGCAACCGGGCCGCCCACAACCTGGTGCATGACGCGCCCCACCAGGCGGTCTCCCTGCAGGGCAACGATCATGTCTTCGAGCGGAACGA
>CAZRDB010000222.1:0-2676 GCA_964598695.1 uncultured Armatimonadia bacterium | reverse complement strand
TGAAGAAATCGGGCCTGACGCTCGAAGACATGGATGTCATCGAGCTCAACGAGGTCCACCACGTCTGCACGGCGACCGACGACTGCGGGGCGCTCTACAAGGGACGCAATCCCTCGTGCCGCGGCAACCTCGTGCGACACAACCTGTGGTACGCGATCGGCAGCCGCATGGGCCACGGCAGCGCCGCGGTCTACTTCGACGACGGAGACGGCGGCGACACGGTCTTCGGCAACGTGTTCTTCCGGTGTGGCGGTCCGGGGCGGGGGAGCTTCGGCACGGTCTTCTCGCACGGCGGTCACGGCAACACCGCGGCCAACAACCTCTTCATCGAGTGCAGGAGGGCCCTCGGCTCGGCGCCGTGGGATGACGCCCGGTGGCGGCGGGCGATCGACGGCGGCGAGGACTGCTTCTGGATCGAGAAGCTCCGTCACGAGGTCGACATCGCGAGTCCCCCATACACCACGCGCTACCCGGAGCTGGTCGGATTCCTCGATCCCCAGCCCGGCCGGCCGCGCGTGAACGTCGCGCGCGACAACGTGCTGGTCGAGTGCGGCGAGATCAGCTCGGGCAACTGGCAGTGCGACCCGGCCGCGATGCTGGTCGTCGACCACGACCCCGGCTTCGTCGACGCGGCCCGCGGCGACTTCGGCTTGCGCGCCGACTGCGAGGTCTACGCCGCGCTGCCGGGCTTCGAGCCGATCCCCTTCGACCGGATCGGGCTCTGCGTGAGCCACCTGCGGCCGCAGGTGGCGCCGCGGCTGTGGCCGCCCGAGTGAGCGCTACTCGGACGCCGTCTCCAGGCCGTCGCGGGCCGCTCGAGCGAGGATGACGTAGGCTGCCTCCTCGGCGATGGCGAGAGCCCGGCCGAAGAGCCGGGCGGCGCTGTCGCGGCTCCCCCAACCGGCCTCGAGCTGCCCGGAGTGGAGCCACCACAGGGCGCCGCGGAACGCCTGCGCCTCGGGCGGAACATGGCCCACGGCGCCCAGACCCTCGGCGGCCGCGTCGGGCAGGCCGCAGCGGATCCGCGCGTCGACGATGTGCCAGACCGGCTGGACGAACTCGCCGACGGGATCGGCCACCGCGATCCGGTCGACCATCTCCGGCTCCAGGGCCCACACCGCGCGCTGGACCGCCTCGGGCAGGAGCGTGATGTGCTGGAGCAGCCAGCACCAGGCGCCGCCTGCCGGGAGATCGGCCCCCGAGCGCAGGCCCGAGAGGCAGACCTCCCACAGCCCGAGCGCCGTCGTCTCCGAGGGGGCCTGCAGCGCGCGTGCGTAGGCGGCCTGCGCGGCGGCTCCCGTACGCGAGACGAAGCCAAACGCGCCGCGGCCGCCGTAGGGGTCCATCGAGGGCCCCATCGCGTCGCACTCGACGAGGATGCGGTCCAGCCGTCCCGCCCACTGGTGGCGCGTGAGCATCTCCGTTCGGAGGACGGCAAGGTGCAGCCGCAGGTCGGCCTCGGTCGTCGGATGGAGCGGTCCGAAGCGTCCGTCGAGGGCCTCGGTGACCGCGCGGGTGATGGCGATGTGCTCGGGGAGAGGGAGAGCCCGCGCGAGGATGGGCGCCGACGCGCACAGCGCGGCCTCGGAGGTCACGTCCGCCAGGGAGAGGGCATCGAAGCGGCCGGCGGTCCCGTAGTAGCGCTGTACGAGCGCCGCGTGGATGGCGGCCTCGACATCGCCGACTTCGGGCGCTGTCAGGCCCAGGGAGCGCAGCAGGGCGAGGTAGGCGTCGAGTTCCTCGAGTGAGGCGGGGGGCTGGCCTCGCTCCCACTCGCGGACGTGGTGCGCCTCGACGCGCTTCCCGGAGCGTGCGGCGACTGACCGGGCGGCCCGCGCACGGCTCCAGCGGAGCCAGTCCTCGCGGAGCGAACGGGCGCAGAGACCCCAGACTGTCGGCGCGTCCAGGTGGCGCATCGACCGGTCACCCCTTCGGCAACGCCGGAGTGTTCCGGCGAGAGGCGCGGGCCTCCTGCTCGCCCGGCGGCGGAGGGTGAAAGCGTGAGACCACGGTCTCACGCCCGCTCGGGGCCGGCCGACGGGCGCTACTCTGCCCTTGGCCCTCGGGACGGCATCCGGCGCCTGTCAGGGTACGGCCGGTCCGGGGCGGCTCGTCCGCCCCGGACCGCCTCAGTGCTCCCCCCCCACCGCACGGCGCCCGCCCGTCCTCCGTGTCCGCGCACGTGGGGCGGCACGCACGCAGGGAATCTGGCGGGACCCTCGAACCGCAGTCCATGCGAACTCGACCCACGGTTCCGCTGCTCGCGTCCCTCATGCTCCTCGCAGCTCTCAGCCACGCTTCGGTCGCCGCCATCCGGCTCGACTCCCTGCCGCTGGACCGATCGGTCCCGGTGTCGGTCGACCCGGCCCAGGGCTGGAGTTGGGCTGGGGTCCCGCAGGGCCGATGGGAGGCCCTGGGACTGGACCTGACGCTCCCGACGGCCGAGGCGGACGGCCGGACGGTGCTGGTCTCGACGGGGCCGTGCGCGGCGCCCGAGGGCGCGGCCGCCGTCTGGGCGCTCTTCAGCCCGGTGGGAGAGCCCGCGCTCGCGTCGGTGGCATTCGAGGTGGCCGGGCAGCCGGCCACGATCGAGGCGACGGAGGCGTGCCTGGCATGGCTCGGGCCTGAGCCCGCGAACCGCCGGCTGCTCCTCGCGCGCTGTTGGGCCGAGGGGAT
>CAZRDB010000221.1:0-7717 GCA_964598695.1 uncultured Armatimonadia bacterium | reverse complement strand
GCGGTCCATCACCGTCCTAAATATAAACATACACTGGCTGCTGCACTACGTGACTGAGAACGCGGCCGTCCAGAACGGCCTCGACGCCCCCACGGCTCCGAACACGGTCTGGTTCGACGATGTCGTGGTCGCGACCGACTACATCGGCCCCACCGCTCCTCGCTGAGCGAGCAAGCCGGGGACCCGATCACCGCCCATTGACAAGCGGATGATATAATCATATCGTCATTTATCTGCTGCGTGGGAGGTGCGCCATGACGGTTGAGCGATGGATCCGTGTGATCGCGGGGCTGATGGTTGCGGGGAGTGCCGCTCTCGGGTGGTTCGTGAGCCCCTGGTGGCTCGTCTGGACCATCTTCGTGGGCCTCAACCTCTTCCAGTTCGGGCTCACCGACTTCTGCCCGATGCAGTTCCTGCTCCGGAAGCTCGGCGTTCCAGCCGAGGCCGCCTCCAGGCACTCCGGGGGGTAGGGCGGCAGGTCTGCGACGGGCTGCGGCGAACGCCCGCGTGTGCCCATTGCGCCCGCAGCCGCTCGGGGCGACCGACGCCCCGCAGACATGACCCGATCCATGTGTCGGCGACCCCGACCGCGACCCATGAAGGAGGCCCTCGGTGAAGCGGCATCCGGTCTCTCTCGTTCTGCTCGCCCTCCCACTCGCGCTCGGCCTCGCCGGGTGCCGCCGCGGCGGCCACGCCGAGCACTCCGGCCCCGCCGGGAGCCCGCTCGATGTGACCGTCTGTGCGGCCGTCAAGCAGCCGATCTCGGACTACACCGAGATCGCGGGCCAAGTGCAGCCACTGCGACGCGCCGAGCTGGCGGCCGTCGTGATGGCCCGCGTTTCCGAGGTCTCGGTGGCCGAGGGTGACCGGGTCGAGCCGGGCCAGGTGCTCGTGCGGCTCGACGCGCGCCGCGCGGGCGCCGAGGCCAGCCGGGCCGCGGCCCAGGTCCGCTCCGCCCGGGCAGCCGTCGAGCAGTCCCTCCTTCAGGAGAAGGTCGATCGGGCCACGGCCGACTCGCGGGCCGTGCAGGCCCAGCAGGATCTCGCGATGGGCGAGACCGGCGCCCGGGCCGAGGAGAAGGACCAGGCCGACGCCTCGGTGCGGCAGGCCCACGCTGTCGTGAGCGCCGCGCAGGAGCAGCTCGACATCCTGCGCGAGGGCGCGCGCCGCCAGGAGCGCGACGCCGCCGGCGAGTCGGTCCGGCAGGCCGAGGCCCGGGTCGCCCAGGCCCGACAGGGCCTCTCGGCCCTCGAGGAGGGCGCCCGGCCCCAGGAGCGCCGTCAGGTCATGGCCTCGGTCGAGCAGGCCGAGGCTCAGTTGGTCACCGCGCAATCGGCGCTCAATGAGGTCGAGGGCCAGCGCCGCAACCAGGCGGCCGAGCAGCTCCGCATGGCCGAGGTCTCGTTCCAGACGGCGGACGCGACCTTCCGCCGGCTCGAGGCGCTCCACCAAGCGAACGTGATCAGCGCGCAGCGGTACGACGAAGCGAAGCTCGCCTGGGAGCAGGCCAAGGGCCAGCTCGAGGTGACGCGCCAGCAGGCCTCGCTGGTCGGCGAGGGCGACTCGGCCGAGGAGGTGGTCCGGGCGCGCCAGCGGGTGGCGCAGGCCCGGGCCGATGTGCTCAAGGCGCGCGAGCAGGCCTCGCTCGTCGAGGAGGGACCGCGCGCGCAGGACATCGAGACCGCCCGCCAGGGCGTCGCCCAGGCCGAGGCCGCGCTCGCGCAGGCCCGGGCGCAGGCCTCCCTGGTACACGAGGGACCGCGCGACCAGGAGATCCAGCAGGCCGAGGAATCGGTTCGCAAGGCCGAGGCGGCGCTCGCCATCGCCCAGAAGCAGCGCGATGTCGCCTACGCCGGCGCCCGGCCCGAGCAGCTTCGCCAGCTCCAGGAGGCCTACCGGGCGGCGCAGACCGGCCTGCTCTCCGCCGAGGTCTCGGCCCGGCAGGTCGAGGTCGCCCAGGCCCAGCTCGCCTTCTCGGCCGCCGCGGCCCAGGCGGCCCACGTCGTGGTCGACGACCACGTGATCCGGGCGCCGTTCGGCGGCGTCGTCACCAAGCGCATGGTCGACCCGGGCGACATGGCCTCACCGGGCATCGTCCTGATCGTGGTCGAGCCGAACGATCAGTTCCGGATCCACTGCGATGTGCCCGAGGGGCAAGTGGGTGACATCCGGCTCAACGACACACTCCCGGTCGAGGTGGACTCGGCCCCCGGTAAGCAGTTCCTCGCGACGGTCAGCAGTGTCGTGCCGGCGTCGGACCCGACGACGCGGACGTTTCTCGTGAAGGCCGACCTCGTCCCGAGCGCGGGCCTCACATCGGGCCTCTTCGGGCGGCTGCTGGTGCCCGTGGGCAAGCGTGACGGCATCGCGATCCCGGCCGACGCCGAGTGGCGCAACGAGTCGCTCACCGGCGCCTGGGTCGTCGGCGAGAGCGGTATGGCCGAGCTACGCCTGGCACGGTTCGCGCCCGCGGGCCCCGGCCTGATCGAGGCGCTCACCGGGATCGCGGAGGGCGACCGCGTGATCGTTCGGCCGTCGCCGTTGCTCTCCGACGGCGCACCGGTACGCGTCGGCTCGGAGACGACCCTCGAGGCGGAGGCACGGGTCGACATCGCCGCCGAGTCCGCGCCGGCGGAGGGGAGTGGCGCCCGATGAGCGAGCCCCACGACACGCACCCTCCGGGCGCGACCCATCACGCCCGCGGCCTCGCGGGACGGATCGCCGGCGCCTTCCTCCACTCGAAGCTCACGCCGCTGCTCATCGTGGCCGTGATCCTGCTCGGGGCCTTCGGCGCCTCGCTCACTCCGCGCGAGGAGGAGCCGCAGATCATCGTTCCCATGATCGACATCTTCGTGCAGATGCCCGGCGCCAGCGCGCGCGAGGTCGAGCAGCGGATCACCACGCCGATGGAGCAGCTCCTGTGGGAGATCCCGGGCGTGGAGTACGTGTACAGCACCTCGGCGCCCGGCCAGGCGATGGCCATCGTGCGATTCGTGGTCAACACGCCGGAGGAGACCGCGCTCGTTCGCACCTGGAACAAGATGGCCTCCAACTTCGACCGGATCCCCTACGGCGCCAGCCAGCCGCTCGTCAAGCTGCGCTCGATCGACGACGTGCCCATCCTCTCGCTCACCTTCTACGGCGCGCGCTACGACGGCCACGAGCTGCGTCGGGTGGCGGCGCAGGTGCAGGACGAGCTGAAGCAGTGCACCTCGGTCAGCCAGACGACCCTGATCGGCGGGTTGCGGCGCCAGGTCCGCGTCCAGCTCGACCCGGCGCGCCTCGCCGGCCACGGGGTGAGTGTGGGGCAGGTCGGTCGAGCGCTCGGCGGCGCCAACCGGCAGCTCCCGGCCGGGAGCTTCTCGTCCCAGGACCGCGAGTTCCTCGTCGAGACCGGCAGCTTCCTCGTGACGCCCGAGGACGTGGGCGCCGTGGTCGTCGGGGTGTTCGAGGGCAAGTCGGTACACGTGCGCGACGTGGCGACGGTGGTCGACGGCCCCGAGGAGCCCGCCAGCTACGTCCGGGTGGGGCAGGGCAAGGCGTGGGAGGAAGCACACGCCGGCATCGAGCCTCCCTCCGGCGCGGCCGAGGCCGTGACGCTCGCGATCGCGAAACGGAAGGCGACCAACGCGGCCGCGGTGGCCGAGGAGCTGCTCGGCAAGGTCGAGGCGCTGCACGGCAAGACGTTCCCGAAGGACGTCCAGGTACTCGTCACTCGCAACTACGGCGAGACGGCCACCGAGAAGTCGAACGAGCTCCTGAAGCACCTCGCGATCGCGACGCTCTCCGTCACGCTGCTGATCGCGCTGACGCTCGGCCGGCGCGAGGCGGGCGTGGTCCTGGTCGCGGTCCCCGTGACGCTGGCCCTCACGCTGCTCGTCTTCTACCTGAACCGCTACACCCTGAACCGCGTCACGCTGTTCGCCCTGATCTTCTCGATCGGCATCCTCGTGGACGACGCGATCGTGGTGGTCGAGAACATCGTCCGCCACTACCGGCTGCCCGAGAACCGCGGCCGGCCGGCGAGCCGGGTCATCATCGAGGCCGTCGACGAGGTCGGCAATCCGACGATCCTGGCAACCTTCACCGTCATCGCCGCCATCCTCCCGATGGCGTTCGTCCGCGGCCTGATGGGGCCGTACATGAAGCCGATTCCGGTCGGCGCGACGGCCGCGATGCTCTTCTCGCTGGTCATCGCCTTCGCGATCTCGCCGTGGGCCTCGCTCCGGCTGCTGAAGTGCGGCGGCCACGACCACGGCGAGAAGGAGGGCGCGACCACCCGGATCTACCGCTGGTGGATGGGGCGGCTGCTCCACGACCGACTGACCCGGCTCGGGTTCCTCGTCGCTGTCGTCGTGCTGCTGCTCGGCGCGATGTCGATGGTCGCGGTGAAGCTCGTTCGGGTGAAGATGCTGCCCTTCGACAACAAGAGCGAGTTCCAGATCATCATCGACATGCCGGAGGACACGCCCCTCGAACGGACGGCGCGCGCCGCCGAGGAGATCGCCGCCGTCGCCCAGGCCGAGCCCGAGGTGACCGACACCCAGACCTACGTGGGCGCCTCGGGGCCGCACAACTTCAACGGCCTTGTCCGCCACTACTTCCTGCGCCAGGCGCCGTACGAGGCCGACGTGCAGGTCAACCTGCTCGAGCGCCACCACCGCAAGGCCCAGAGCCACGACATCGCCAAGCGTGTGCGGCCCAAGGTCCAGGAGATCGCCGCCCGGTACGGCGCCAGCGTCAAAGTCGCCGAGGTGCCGCCCGGGCCCCCCGTGCTCCAGACCCTCGTCGCCGAGGTCTACGGTCCCGACTACGACCGCCAGCGCGAGGTCGCCGCACAGGTGCGCGGGGTCTTCGAGACCACGCCCGGCGTGGTCGATGTCGACTGGTACGTGCAGGATCCCCAGGCCAAGTACGAGTTCGCCGTCCGCAAGGAGAAGGCCGCGCTCCACGGGATCACGGCCGAGCAGATCGCCGAGACGCTGCGGACCGTCACCGACGGAGCGCAGGTCGGCCTCGCGCACGTGCCGGCCGACAAGGAGGACGTCGCGATCCAGCTCGAGTACCCGCGCGAGCGTCGCTCGAGCATCGCCGCGCTCAAGGCGGTCCGTGTCAGCTCGGCGACCGGGGCGCTGGTCCCGATCGGGGAGTTGGCCGAGATCCGCGAGACCACGGCCGACCAGAACATCTACCACAAGAACCTGCAGCCCGTGGTCTACGTGACCGGAGACCTGGCCGGTGAAGCCGAGTCGCCGGTCTACGCCATCCTCGCGATGAACCGCGCGCTCAACCGGCTCGTGCTGCCCGAGGGCTACACGATGGCCCACTACACGACGCACCAGCCGCGCATGACCGACCGCTTGGCGATGAAGTGGGATGGCGAGTGGCACATCACCTACGAGGTCTTCCGGGACCTCGGCCTCGCATTCGCCGTCGTCATGGTGCTGATCTACTTCCTGGTCGTCGGCTGGTTCCAGGACCTGCTGACGCCCCTCATCATCCTGACCGCAATCCCTTTCTCGCTCGTGGGCATCCTCCCCGGCCACTGGGCGATGGGCGCCTTCTTCACCGCCACCTCGATGATCGGCTTCATCGCCGGCGCCGGCATCGTTGTCCGCAACTCGATCATCCTCGTCGACTTCATCGAGCTGCGGCTGGGGCAGGGCATGGCGCTTGACGAGGCGGTGATCGACGCGGGCGTCGTGCGCTTCCGGCCGATGCTGTTGACCGCCGCCGCCGTCATCGTCGGCTCGAGCGTCATCCTCTTCGATCCGATCTTCCAGGGCCTCGCGATCGCCCTGATGGCCGGCGAGGTTGCCTCGCTGCTGCTCTCGCGCGTGACCGTCCCCGTGCTCTACTACATGCTCTCGAGCTGGCGGATGCGCCGTGGCTGGCGGCCCGTGCGCGGGGGCGAGGCCTGCGCGGTCCCGCCGGCCGCCGGAGAGGACGGTGTCTCCCGATGACGACGCATACGCCCCGGATCGCCCACGGACTCCGGTGGGCCCTGGTGCTTGCCACGCTCGCGCTCCCCCTCGCGGCCCAGGAGCCCCCGGCGACTCCTGCGCCCGCGTGGGAGCAGGCGGCCGGGCGGCCCCTCGATCTCGAGGAGTGCGTCGCCCTGGCCCTCGCCCACAACCCGCGGCTGACCGCGGCCCACGCCGAGGTGCGCGCGGCCGAGGCCGACCTCCGAGCCGCGCGCGGCGCCGATGACCCACGGCTCAGCCTCACCGGCCGCGCCACGCTGCTCGAGACCTCTCCGCGCTTCACGATCCCGGCGATGGGAACGCTCGTCTACGGCGAGCGCCAGAACTGGGACCTCGGCCTCGCCCTGCAGATCCCGATCTACACCGCCGGCCGGGCCGGCGCCCGCAAGGACCAAGCCGAGGCGATGAAAGAGGTCGCCGTCGCGGGCGCCTCCCGCGAGCGCCAGGCCGTCGCGCACGATGCGGTGCTCGCCTACTTCGGTGTGCTCGAGGCCGCCGACAGGGTCGCGGTCGCCGAGGAGCACCTCGAGGCCCTGGCCGCGCAGGCCGAGGCGACCCAGCGCATGTTCGAGGTGGGGCTGATCCCCAAGCTCGACGCCCTCCGCGCCGACGTGGCCCGCACGGGGGCCGAGGAGGGGCTGACCCGCGCCCGCAACGGCCATGCTGTCGCGCTGGCCGCGCTGCGCGCGGTGCTCGGCGCGCCGGCCGATACGACGCTTGCGGTCTCGGGCCGGTACGGCGAGGCCGAGCTGCCCCCGGAGCTGCCGGGCGCGCTCGATGAGGCGAAGGAAGCCCGGCCCGAGGTCGCGATGATGCGGGCCTACCGCCGCGCGGCGCAGGCAGGGGTCGACCTCGCCCGGGCCGGCGACGATCCGCAGGTCGGCCTGTTCGCGCAGTGGGACTTCCTCCGCTCGAGCGCGATGCCGCAGACGGGCCGCTGGGCGATCGGCCTGGGCCTCTCCTGGAGCATCCTCGACGGGCGTGAGTCCCGGAGCGCCGCCGACCGCGCGCGGGCCCAGATCGAGCGCGTCGACGCGCAGACCCAGTCCCAGCTCGACGGGATCACGCTGCAGGTGACGCAGGCGTTCCTGAACCTGGGCGCGGCGCGCGAGCGGGTCCGGACGGCCGAGGCCGCGCTCGCCAGCGCCGAGGAGGCCGTCGACCTCGCCGGCGTCAGCTACGCCAACGAGCTGATCCCGCTCACCGACCTCCTGGCGGCCGAGGATGCGCGCCTCGCCGTGAAGACGGAACACGCGTCCGCGGTCTACGATGTGCGCGTCGCCGCCGCCGAGCTGGTCTTCGCGCTCGGACGCTGACGCGCCGCGCCGACGGCCGGCCCCTCGGGGGGCGATGGAAACGGGAGGCCTCAGATGGCGAAGGAGAGTCTTGCGGGAGTGCCGCTGTGCAAGCTGGCGAAGGGGAGCTTCCGGCTGAAGGACGTCCGGCCGCTCGTCCGTGACCCACGGTTCATCTGTGAGAAGTGCGGCCGCGCCGCGGCGAGCAAGAAGAGCCTGTGTGCGCCGAAGAAGCTCGAGAAGGGCTAGGAAGGCTCTCTCGCGCACGGTGTGGGGATGCGAGCACTCGCCGAGATGGCTGCGGCGGGTGCTTCTCTCTGACTGCCGCATGTTCCTCGTACGTACGAAGAGGTTACCTGAACACGAACACTAAGTGCGATACATCTAACTTTGCTGGCCATGCCCTCGCCGGGAACCCCAACACGGGCAAGACCTGCC
>CAZRDB010000220.1:0-7752 GCA_964598695.1 uncultured Armatimonadia bacterium | reverse complement strand
CTGCCCCAGCCGTTCATCGTCTTCGCGACCCAGAACCCGATCGAGCACGAAGGCACCTACGCCCTGCCCGAGGCGCAGCTCGACCGCTTCCTCTTCCAGACCCTGGTCGACTACCCGCCCCGCAACGCCGAGTACGCGATGCTGCGGATGCACGACGCCGGCTTCGACCCGCACGATCTCGCCTCGCTCGGGCTCGCGACCGTCGCGAGCGTCGACGACCTCGCCCACTGCCGACGCGAGATCACCGCGATCCGCGTGGAGGATGCCGTCCTCGGCTACATGCTCGACATCATCCGCCTGACGCGCGAGTCGCCCTTCCTGCTGCTCGGTGCGAGCCCCCGCGCCGCCGCCATGCTCCTGCTGGCCTCGAAGGCCCTCGCCGCCGTCCGGGGACGTGAGTTCGTCATCCCCGACGACGTGAAGGAGATGGCCAGGCCGGTGTTGCGGCATCGCGTGCTCCTCCAGCCCGAGGCCGAGATCGACGGAATGGGCCGCGACGCCGCCATCGAGGCCGTCGTCTCCTCGCTCAAGGTACCGCGCTAGGCGCCGGGGAAGCGGAGGCTACAGGTTGATCCTCCCGACTGTGCGTCTGGGGATGTTGGTGACCCTCGCGGGCGTTGCCGGCGGCGCGATGGCCCTCCTGGGCCTGCCGCCCGCGCACGTCTGGATCCTCCTCGGGCTGTGCCTGTTGTGCGCGGCCCTCGACCTCGCCTGGAGCGTGCGGCCCCGCGACCTCTCCGCCGCTCGCGCCCTGCCCGAGCGCCTGTACGTGGGCGCCGCGAACGCCGTCCCGCTCGAGGTCACCACGACCGGAGGCCTTCCGGTTCGGGTCCAGGTGCTGGACGAGGCGCCGCTCGCGTTGGCGCCCGAGCCCGAGACCGTCCGCGTCGTCGTGGCCCGCGGCCGGCCCGGCCGGCCCAGTTCCGCCGAAACCCCCGCGCGCGGGGCGACGTGGCCTTAGGGGGCCACAACCAACGGTGGTCGGGCCCGCTGGGCCTGGTGCTGCGCCAGAAACGCGTGGCCGCCGCGACCGTCGGCCGCGTCTACCCCCGGTACGCCGACTACTCCCGCTACCTGCTCGAGGCACGGATGCACATCCGGCGTGAGGGGGCCCAGCGCCGGCGGGTCACCCAGCGTGCCGACGAGTTCGAGAGCCTGCGGGAGTACGTGCCCGGTGACGACACACGCCGAATCGACTGGAAGGCAACCGCGCGCTCCCGCCGGATGATCGTCCGCAACTACGAGGAAGAGCGCTCCAAGGACCTGATGATCCTCGTCGACGCCGGACGCATGATGGCCCCGGTCGCCGGGGGACTGTCGAAGCTGGACCACGCGATCAACGCGGCCGTGATGGTCGCGTCGGTGGCGGTCGAGCGCAAGGACCGGGTCGGGCTCCTCGTCTTCGCCGGCGAGCCCACGCTCTTCATCCCACCCGCCCACGGCAAGGACCAGATCCAGCGGTTCCTCGACGGCCTCTACGACGTGCATCCCGAGCTGGTCGAGCCGGACTTCGCGGCCGCCTTCTCGCTGTTCAAGAGTCGCCACCGCAAGCGCTGCCTCACAATGCTGTTCACCGACCTGATCGACGCCGACTCCAGCTCCCAGCTGCTCGCCCATGTGGGGGCGCTCGCCCCTTCGCACCTGCCGCTCGCCATTACCATCCGCGATCAGGGGCTCGAGGAGGCCGCCACGCGCCCGCTCACGGGCGTCGGCGAGGTCTACGAGCGGGCCGTGGCCGAGCAGGTGCTCCACGAGCGCGCGGTCGCGCTCGCGCAGCTCCGGCACCAGGGAGTCGTCGTGATGGACGCGCCGCCGCAGAGCCTCACCATCGAGGCCGTGAACCAGTACCTCACGCTCCGCTCGGCGGGCTGGGGCTAGCGGCGCCGGTCGGCCAGCACTGCCAGGTTCGCGTCTCCCAGTACCGTGGGCGGCGCCATCCGTACGCCCGCCTCGCCCGGACTCACGCTCTCGGCGATCTCGACGCAACAGGTGGTCTCGGGCCAGCGCGACTCGACGGAGAGGCCCTCGAGCACCACACCCTCGGCGTTCACGATCACCACGGCCCCGCACGCGCGCTGCGGCCGGACCAACCCGGAGAAGCGCACGGTCAAGCCCGAGACCGCCACGTCGCGCGAGCCCGCGATCGACAGTGCCGCGCCCGGCGGGTCGATGACGTGGTTTCCGGTGATGCGGATCTCCCGCACGCCCCGGCCCTGTCCGCCCCCGCAGCCGGTGGTGTTGAGCTGGATCGCCGCGCCGTTGGGCGCATCGCCGTAGCCCTGCCCGTAGCCGACGGCCACGATCGTGTTGTCGCGGATGTCCACGTTGCGGGGGAGCGCGCCCTCGGGCCAGCCGGCCTCGTTCGAGAGGACGATCCCCAGCCCGGCAGCGCGCTCGATCCTGTTGCCCTCGATCAGCCCGTCGATCGCCTTGGCGTAGATCCCGTGCCTCCGGTGGTCGCGGAAGGTGTTCCCGCGCACGACGTAGCCGGCGCCGCACCGCGTGAGGTTGAAGATCGTGTCCGAGTCTCGGTGGTCGGTGCCCACGCGCACGCCCTCCACGGCGGCATCGAGGCTCACGAGTCGAAGACCGTCGCCCCGGTCCTCGACGGCCGTCGCGTGCAACTCGGCCCGGAGCGCCCCCATCACGGAGTCGAAGACCTGGAGCGTATCGCCGGCCTCGATAGCCCCGCCACCCCGCACCAGCAGCGCGTCCGGGGCGGGCGCGCCGGCAACCACGCTCGGGATCGAGTAGAGGTTGACCCCGTCGTCGGCCATCCCCTCGAACAGGCAGCCCTCGATCGTTGGGCCACGGAGGTTCTGCTGGACGTGTACGCCGTCGCCGTCCGTCGTCAGGAGCCGATCCTCCCCCTCGATGTAGCGGATGCCGCAGTTGCGGACCGTGACCGCGTCGCAGGCGAGCAGCGCCATCGCCAAGCCCGGCGCCGCGTGGATCGTCACGCCTTCCACGAGGCACTCCCGACAGCCGACCATGCCGACCGCGCCGCCCGGCCCCACCCGCGCCAGAACGACGAATCGGTCGCCCGGGGCCATGCGAGCGAGCTTCGAGGCCTCGGCCGGCCGCGCCCGCAGTCGCCACGTTGTCCCCTCGAGCGGCTCCCAGGTCTCGAGGAACAGGTGGTCGGAGACGCCGGCCTTGAGGCGCCGCTCCACGGGATCGAAGATCAGGCCCCAACTCCCGCCCCCGGTGCGCAGCTCGGCGAACGGGCCGGCATCGAGCGGGGGATAGCCCTCCGCCAGGGCGAGGTCGAACGTGCCCGCCTCGGCCGAGACCGCGACCACGGCGCCCTGCGTGAACGGCACCGGATCCCAGTCGATCGAGAGATCGCGAACCGTACAGCCCGCGCAACCGTGGAGGTAGACGCCGCCGCTGTGGGGGTTGGTGAAGACGAGCCGCGTGGCCGGGCCGGCTCCGCGCAGCGTGACCTGTTCGGCATGGGTGAGCGACAAGGCGCCCGAAGCGACCCCCTCACTGCCGATGCGGTAGACGCCGGCCTCGAGTACCAGCTCGGAGCCCGGGCCGGCCGCGCCTGCCTGCCGGAGCAGCTCCCGGAGCGCATCGCCCACGTCGGCTCCGGTGTCGGCCGCTACGCCGTGTTCCGCCGCCCGCAGCGAGATCGGCGCCGCGGAGGCAGCCCCTGTCACGGCCAGGAGGCCGGCCATCGCGAACTCGACTCTCATCCTCCACCATCCTCCTCGGCGCGTCTCGCAGGGCTCCGCGACGTTCCGCCGAATGCTGATGGGTGATGGATACCCGAATGCCACCCCCGAAACCTCTCTCCGTGACCGCGCTCGCGCTCCTCGGCTGTGCGCTCCTCACGCTCCTGCCCGCCGGCCCCGCCTCGGCGCAGCAGTCGAAACGCCCGGAGCTGGTCGTCTGGACCTCCGGCCTCGACCCCGGCACCAAGGCGCGGCTCCACGAGTTCGAGCGGCAGACCGGCGTGCGCGTCACCGCCTCGATCATCGTCAACAACATGGATCCCCAGCGCCTGATGTGCGCGATCGCCGGCGGCAGCGTGCCCGACGTGGTCTACCAGGACCGCTTCGCCGTCGGCCAGTGGGCGGCGCGCGACGCGTTCCTGCCCCTCGATCGGTACGTCGAGGGCGCCCGGGAGATCCGCGAGGAGAACTTCTACCCCGCCTGCTGGGCCGAGGCCCAGTACGACGGCAAGCTCTACGCCGTGCCGATCGGGACCGACGACCGGGCGCTGTACTACAACAAGGACATCCTCTCGCGCGCGGGGCTGGTCGATGAGAAGGGCGAGGCCAAGCCGCCCGCGACCTGGCAGGAGCTGCAGGACTACGCGGTGCGGCTCTCCGAGTACGACGGTCACGACAACCTGACGCGCGCCGGTTTCATCCCCAACTACGGCAACTCGTGGCTGTACCTGTACGGCTGGCAGAACGGCGGCGAGTTCATGACCCCCGACTCGCGCCAGTGCACGCTCAACGACCCGCCGATCGTCGAGGCGCTGCAGTTCATGGTCGATGTCTACGACGCCGTCGGCCGCGGGAGCGCCGAGCGGCCCGGCGCGCTGCAGGTCGACGCGTTCGCGCAGTCGTTCGAGGGCTCGGAGCGCGACCCGTTCTACGTGGGCAAGGTTGCCATGAAGATCGACGGCAACTGGGTGCTCTCGAGCATCGCGGAGTATGCGCCGAACCTCAACTACGGCGTCGCGCCCGCGCCGGTCCCGGAGGGCCAGGAGCCGATCACCTGGTCGGGCGGCTTCGCCTGGGCGATCCCCCGTGGCGCGCGCGACCCCGACCTCAGCTTCCGGTTCATCGAGTGGATGACCTCGCGCGATGCCTGGTTGATGGACGCCGAGGTGCTCTCCCGCTACTACCTCTCGCGCGGCAAGCCGTACGTGCCGAACATGACGGCCCGGCGCGATGTCAACCAGGAGCTGTACGGGCGCTACGTCGCGAGCAACAAAGACCTCCCCCCCAGCCTCGCCGGCCACTACCGGCTGTTCATGGACCTGATGGACCGCTCGCGGTTCCGCCCGGTCTGCGCCGTGGGCCAGCTCCTCTGGGACGAGCACGTGCGGGCCTGGGAGCGCGCCACACGACACCAGATGAGTCCCGAGCAGGCGCTCACGACGGGCTCACACGCCGTCCAGGGCCAACTCGACCGCCTGTACGGCGGAGCCGAGGGGCCGCCGGTCAACTGGTGGATCCCCTGGATCGGGATCGCACTCTGCGGGTTGGTCTCGCTCGGGGTCCTTGTCCGGCGCGGCGCGATCTCCCTGCGCGGCAAGCTCGGGCGCGAGACCCTGGCGGGCTACTCGTTCATCAGCCCCTGGCTCCTCGGCTTCCTCGTCTTCACGGCCGGGCCCATCGTCGCGTCGATCATCTTCAGCTTCTGCCGCTACGACGTGCTCCACCCCGCCCGGTGGGTGGGGCTCGAGAACTACCAGACGATGCTCCTCGGGGGCGAGCCGACCTTCTGGAAGTCGTTCGGCAACACCCTGTTCATGATGATCGGCGTGCCGTTGGGGATGGTGGTTGGCCTCGCGATCGCGATGCTGCTCAACTCCAAGGTGGGCGGCATGAGCGTCTACCGCACGGTCTACTACCTCCCGGCGATCGTCCCGAGCGTCGCGAGCGCGATCCTGTGGATCTGGATCTTCAACCCCCAGAACGGGCTGCTCAACGCCCTGCTCGACATGGGGGTGAACCCTGTGCTCAAAGTCGTCGGCGCCAAACCCTTCAACCCCAAGTGGCTCGCCGACCCTTCACTGCTGTTCGGCGCCAAGACCGCCATGATCATCATGGGGCTGTGGGGCGCGGGCAGTGGCATGATCATCTGGCTCGCCGGCCTCCAGGGGGTGCCCCAGCACCTGTACGACGCCGCCACCGTCGACGGCGCGAGCGTGTACCATCGGTTCCGCCACGTCACGCTGCCCCAGCTTACGCCGTACATCTTCTTCAACCTGATCATGGGCGTGATCGGCTCCCTGCAGATCTTCGAGCAGTCGTACATCATGACCCAGGGAGGGCCGGTCGACTCGACCCTCTTCTACGTCTACCTCCTGTTCAACAAGGCGTTCCGGTACTTCGAGATGGGCTTCGCCTCGGCGCAGGCGTGGTTCCTGTTCGTGGTCATCCTGGCGCTGACCCTCATCCAGCTTCGCCTGGCGAAGCGCTGGGTCTACTACGAGTCAGACTAGGCGAAAGAGGACCGAACCGATGACCGACCGCCGTCGCTGGCTCCGTCAACTGCTTCTCCATACCGTGCTCCTCGCCGGATGCGCCGTCTTCTCGCTGCCGTTCTACTGGCTCGTCACCACCAGCATGAAGGACCGCACCGAGATCTTCGTCTCCCCCCCGAAGTGGGTGCCAAGCGCCCCCCGCAAGGTGACCGTGTCGCCCTACGTCACCGACGCGTACTACGACAAGCTCAAGATGCCCGAGGACAAGCCGGTGCCCGCCGAGGTCACCGAGGGCTCGGCCGTGCTCAGCGCCCTCTCGCGCGCCGCCCGCGAGGCCGACGCCATCCTGAGCGAGGAGATCGAGGCGCTCGACGGCGGCCCGGAGCTGCTCGCGCGCGGGCTGTTCGTCGAGGCCGCGGCCGGGCTCCCTGAGGACCAGTGGGCGGGGAGCACCGACGAGATCGCCGAGCGACTCCGAGCCCGCGTGAACGCCGAACTCGTGAAGAAGGTCCACCGCAACGTCTTCCGCGGTCTGGTGGTCCGCGAGGCCAGCCTGGAGGATCTCTCGCAGCTCTCCTACCCACTGCGCGGTTCGCTCGCCTACCGTGCGAGCGGCGGCACGGCCTCGGTTGAGCCGACGGAGGAGTCGAAGGGCGTCCTGCTGCGGTACGACCTGTCGTCCGAGAACCAGGCCACGTACACCGTCGAGTGTCCGATGCCCGAGATGGCCAACCAGCTCTCCGGGATCCGCGTCCCGCTCACGGGCGACAAGTCCTGGCACTCGCTCCGCATCGAGGTCAACACGCCGCAGGGGCTCTACCGCTCGGCGGAGGACTTCCCGCTCGCCGACGAGCTGACGCAGGAGGTGACCTGGCGGCTGCCCGCCTCGGAGGCCGGATTCCGCAAGGAGAAGGACTACACCAACCTCGCGCGTGTCGGCGAGGGCACCGCTCCGGCGGGCGCCGCTCTCGTGAGTCTCACGGTGACCAAGCGGTCCCCCGCGGCAGCCACGTTCCGCAAGTTCACCCGCGCCTACGGCGACTCGATGCGGTACATCGACTTCTGGCGCTACCTGCGGAACACGGTCACGATCGTCGTTCTGGGGATCCTCGGCGCCCTGTTCTCGTGCTCCTTCGTGGCGTACGGGTTTGCCCGACTCAACTTCCCCGGCCGCGACGTGCTCTTCGGGCTGCTGCTCGCCACGATGATGCTGCCGGCGCAGGTGACCATGGTCCCGCAGTTCCTCGTCTTCCGCTGGCTCGGCTGGTACAACACCCTGATGCCGCTCTGGGCGCCGTCGTTCCTGGGCTCGGCCTTCTTCATCTTCATGCTGCGCCAGTTCATGAAGTCGATCCCGAAGGACATCGAAGACGCGGCGAAGATCGATGGCTGCAGCTACTTCGGGATCTACTGGCGCATCATCCTGCCGCTGATCAAGCCCGCCCTGGCGGCGGTCGCCATCTTCACCTTCATGGGCGCCTGGAACGACTTCATGGGGCCGCTGATCTACCTCACCGACGAGCGGGGGTACCCGCACTGCCTCGGGTTAACCCGGTTCCGCTTGGAGCTGGCGGCGGAGT
>CAZRDB010000219.1:1461-7802 GCA_964598695.1 uncultured Armatimonadia bacterium | reverse complement strand
CGGTGCGGAGCTGCACGTCGAACATGACCGCCGGGTCCTCGAAGTACTGCCGGAAGGTGACGCCCTCGGGGTTGAGCGCGGGGTCGAGCAGCAGCAGCCGCGGGTTGACGCCGAGGATCATCGGGGTTCGCGTCGGCCGTCCTTCGTGGTAGGCCCGCCAGACCTCGCGGACCTCGTCGTTGTGGGCCTCGAACTCGGTGGGAGCGCTGGACATGGTCAGTCCCCTTCCGGAGGGGTCACTTCGCGCCGCGACCGCGCGGCTCCTCCGGCCGAGGGGCGGTCCGAACGGGCGAGCAACGTGGTATGATCCGGTTCGTCCGTGGCAGTGACGGGAGCGCCGCCTCCCCGTGAGGCCCCGGGGCATCGACCCCGCCTGAGGAGTGACTCCGCACGATGATGGGCGCCGTTCGCAGGCTGTTGTTGGGCTCGCCACTCGCGACACAGCGACGGGAGCACGAGACACTGGGGCTGCTCGGCGGCCTCGCGGTCTTCGCCTCGGATGCGCTGTCCTCGGTCGCGTACGGTCCGGAGGAAGTGCTGATCGTGCTCGGCGAGGCGGGGCGGGGCGCCCTGGCCTACCTCGGCCCGATCTCGATCGCGGTCGTGGTGCTCCTCGGCATCGTGGTGACCTCGTACCGCCAGACGGTGGTCGCGTTCCCGCGCGGGGGCGGCGCCTACGCGGTCGCGCGCGACAACCTCGGGCCTCTCCCCTCCCACATCGCGGGGGGAGCGCTCCTCACCGACTACGTCCTGACCGTCGCCGTAAGCACGGCGGCCGGAGTCGCGGCGATCACCTCGGCCTGGCCCGTGCTGGGCCCCTGGCGCGTTCACCTCGGCGTGTTGGCCGTGCTCGTCACGATGCTCGTCAACCTGCGCGGCCTGCGCGAATCGGCGACGATGGTCGGCGCCTTCGTCTACGCCTTCATCGCCCTGATGCTCGGAATGGTCGCGATCGGGCTGTGGAAGTCGGCGAGCGGCACTCTCCCGGTCGCGCCGCCGCTCTCTCCGGAGGAGGCGGCCGGGGTGACCGGCACGGTCTCGCTGTGGCTGATCCTGCGAGCGTTCGCCTCGGGCGGCGCGACCCTCACGGGGATCGAGGCCGTCGCCGACGGGGTCGAGGCGTTCCGGGAGCCGCGCAGCAAGCTCGCCGGCCGCTGCCTGGCGCTGCTCGGCTTGCTCCTGAGCGCGATGGTGCTCGGCTCCTCCTACCTCGCCCACCGGATCGGCGTCCAGCCCAGTGAGAGCGAGACCGTGATGTCGCAGATCGCGCGGGCGGCGTACGGGCACGGCTCGGCTCCGTACTACCTCCTCCAGACGATGACCTGCGTGATCCTGATCCTGGCCGCCAACACCAGCTTCAACGGCTTCCCCCGGCTCGCGGCGTTCATGGCGCAGGGCGGGTACCTGCCGCGGCAGCTCACCAACCTGGGCGATCGGCTGGTCTACTCGAACGGCATCGTGGGCCTCGCGCTGCTCGCCATCGGGCTCCTGGTGGCGTTCGGGGGCGAGGTCACGCGGCTGATCCCGCTGTACGCGGTCGGGGTCTTCACGGCGTTCACCTTCTCGCAGGCCGGCATGGTGCGCCACTGGACGCGCGGCCGCCAGCCGGGCTGGCGCTACGGCGCGATCGTCAACGGCATCGGCGCCGCGACCACCGGCGTGGTGCTGGTCGTGGTCGCGGTCACCAAGTTCGTCTACGGCGCTTGGATCGTCTGCCTCCTGATCCCGCTGATCGTCCTCGTGCTCCGGGCGACCAAGCGCCACTACGACTACGTGGCGGCGCACCTGACGCTCGAGGGCGCCCAGGCCCGCCCCCAGACTAAGAACCTGAACATCCTCCTCGTGGGCGGGATGAACCGCGGGTCCCAAAACGGCCTGCATTACCTACAGTCGCTGGAGGGGACCGCGCGCTGCATCCACGTCGAGATCGAGGGACACGACAATCCGCGGGTGAAGCGGCTCTGGGGGGAGTGGGAGCGCGATCTGGAGCTGATCATCATCCAGTCGCCCTACCGCTCCTACGCCGAGCCGCTCGTCGAGTACATCCGGCAGGTGCAGCGCGAGGAGGGCTTCGGTTTCGTGACGGTGATCGTGCCGGAGTTCGTCGTGAACCGGTGGTGGGAGAGCATGCTCCACAACCACACCGCGACGTGGCTGCAGATCGTTCTCCGCTCGATGCCGGGCGTCGCCGTCACCAACATGCGGTACCGACTGGATGACCAGTAGGGGAATGTCGGCGGCGCCCCGGGCGCCGCGAGAGAGCTGAGGATCGACCATGCTGCGAGAGACGCACGTCGCGGGGATCCGCGTGATGATCGGGGAGCCGGACGACCTGGCGCTGGCCGCCTGCGCCCGTGTGCTGGAGACGATTCGCGCGAAGCCGGCCGCCACGATGCTGTTCCCGACCGGCGCTTCGCCCGAGGGCGTCTACGCCGCGCTCGTGAGCGCCTACCGCCGCCGCTCCTCGGTCGCGGGTCCCGACCCCTCGTGGGCCGCCGTGCACTGCTTCAACATGGACGAGTACTGGCGGCTGCCGCCGTGGCACGACCAGTCGTACGCCTACTACATGCGCGAGCGGCTCTACCGGTGGGTCGACGCGCGACCGGAGAACCTGTACTACCCGGACGCGCTGGCCCCGACGCCCGAGGAGGCCTGCGCCGCCTACGAGCGCCAGGTGGCCGAGCTGGGCGGCTTCGACCATGTGCTGTTCGGGATCGGCGTCGACGGCCACCTCGGCTTCAACGAGGCCGGGCTGCCCCGCAGCCGCACGCAGATCATCCAGCTCTCGCGGAGCACGCGGGAGGCCAACGGCCGCTACTTCGGCGGCTCCCAGAACGTGCCGACCCACGCCGTGACGGCCGGGCTCGACACGATGCTCGAGGCGCGGGCGATGACGCTGATCGCGCTCGGCGCGGCCAAAGCGCGGGCGATCCACGACGCGCTGTGCGGGCCGATCGGCGTCGGTTGTCCCGCCTCCCTGCTCCGGGAGCACCCGGAGCGCTGCCTGATGCTGCTCGACGAGGAGGCGGCCGGCCTCCTGGAGGGAGTCTCGTAGCGTGCCGTTAGCCGACCCGTTCGGGCCCGCGGAGATCGACTGGGTCTTCCTGGACGCCTACTCCACGGTCGTCCAGGAGGACTACGCGCTCCTGGTCGAGGCCTGCCACGAGATGGCGCGCTCCACCCACGGCCGCCACGGCTCCGAGGAGATCGGCGCCTGGTGGGAGGAGCGCTTCCACGCGCTCTGCGAGGCCTCGAACGCCGACCGCTTCGTGCTCCAGCGCGAGATCGTCGCCCACAGCCTCGGGGACACCGTCCGCCACTTCCGAGCCGACCTCGACCAGGGCCAGTGGCTCGAGGCGGTGTTCGCCTATGGCGTCCGGCCCATGCTGCACCACGACACCCGCGCCTTCTTCGATGCCTGCACGACGCCGATCTGCATCGTCTCGAACATCGACCACGACGATCTGCGGCGGGCACTGGAGTATGCCGGGGTCGAGGCCCGGGACGTCGTGACCTCGGAGTCGGCGCGCTCGTACAAGCCCGATCCGGGCATCTTCCGCGAGGCGCTCCGCAAGACGGGGGCGCGGCCGGAGCGGGTGCTGCACGTGGGCGACAGCTACCGGGCCGACGTCGTCGGAGCGGTCGCCCTGGGGCTGCACGCCGCCTGGCTGAACCGGACGGGGAAGCCGCGGCCGCCGGAGGCGGTCGCCGAGCCGGATGTGGAGATCCGCTCGCTGCTCGATCTGCTCGCGCCCTGACGGCCGCGAGGGCCTACTGGGGCTCCTTGAAGCCGAGCTTTTTCGCGGCCTCGCGGTACTGCTGCGCCGCAGCGCTGTCCTTGAGCGCTTCGCAGGCGCGGAACAGCCGGTAGTTGATCTCGCCCCGCTGCTTGTGGGTCCGGGCGTTGGGGAGCGCCTCGGTCAGCTTGGCGCGGGCGGCCTGGTAGTCTTTGGCCTTGAAGAGCGCCCAGCCCTGGAGACTCATCAGGTCGGCGTCGGGACCGTCCAGTTCGATCGCCCGCCCGGCCTCGGCGGCCGCGCGGTCGCAGTCCTTGCCCAGCGCGATGAGGATCCGGGCCAACTCCGCGTGGGTCCAGCCCACGTCCTTGGGAGGCTCGGCGCCGTCGAGCGCCTGCATCGCAACCTCCGGCTCCCCGGCCTCGCGCCAGGCGCGGGCCTGGTGGAAGCGGGCCAGGGCCGCGTCCTTGACGACATCGCGCAGCTTGTCGAGGTAGCTCTTGGCGACCTCGCGCTTCGTGCCGCGCTCGCCGTCGCTCTCGGCCTTGCGCGATTCGGCGAGGTAGGCGCGGGCGAGGATCTCGTAGGCGAGCGCTGCGATCTCCGTGGGATCGCCCTCGGGAACGGGAGCCCCGCTCTCGGGGCTGGTGATGACCTCCACGGCGCTCCAGGCGTTGTCGCGGGCCTCTTCGGTCTTCCCACAGGCGAGCAGCGCCCGGGCCCGTGCGAGCAGGAACTCCGGGTTGCCCGGCTCCAGCTCATCGGCCGTCCGGAACGCCTCGGCGGCCTGCGAGGCCTTGCCGAGTTCCTCGAGCAGCATACCGTCCTTGTAGTAGGCCCAGGCGTTGTCGGCGATCTGCTCGGCCGCGGCCCGGAGGTGGGGCTCGGCCTTGTCGGGGAGGTTGGCCTGGTCGTAGGCCTCGGCGAGCGCGAGGCGGAGATCGGGGTCGGACGACTCGGAGCGCGCCGCGGCCTCGAGATCCTCGGCCGCCTCGGCGAAGAGCTTCTTGGCGAGTCGGGCCTTGCCGCGGATCGCGCGCATCTCCGGATCGTCGGGCGCGTACTGCGCGATCTGGTCGGCGAGCCGCAGGGCCTCATCGTGGTCGGCGGCATCCACAGCCTTGCGGGCCTGGTCGAGCAACTGCGCGAGTTCGGTCGCGTCGAGGCTCGGACCCGCCGGGGCCGGCGTCGGGGTCTTTGCGCGGGGGCCCGGCTGTGGGCAGCCGGCCAGCGCGGTGAGCAGCAGGGCCACTCCGAGCGCCGCGACGAGCCACCGAAACGACATGCGAACCCACCTCCTTCGGCCCCTGTTATTCGCCCGCATTCCCCGACGGCCTCCGGCAGGTGCGCCGCGTGAGCGCGGGAATCCTCCTCCCACGGCCCGCACGATGGGAGCGCGCGCATGGGTGTTCGCGTTGCGGTGATCGGTACGCGAGGGATCGGCAAGTTCCACGCGCGGTGGTTCGTGTGGGAAGGGGCCGAACTCGTCGGGATCTGCTCCAGCCGCGAGGAGACCGCGTGGCTCAGGCGCGACGAGCTACAGGAGCAGATCGGCTACGACGGCCCCGCCTACTCCGATGTCGCCACCATGCTGCGCGAGCAGCGGCCCGAGGTCGTCAGCATCGCCACGCCGGCGCCGCTCCACGCGCGGCACGTTGCGCTGTGCCTCGAGGCCGACTGCCACGTGCTCTGCGAGAAGCCGTTCGTCTACGACCCGGAGCGCCATGCGCTCGATTGCCTCGGCGATGCCGTCGACCTGGTCCACGCGGCCGACGCCCGCGGGCTGACGCTCGCGGTGATGACCCAGTACGCCTCGCTGGCGCCCTCGCTCCGCACGCTGGGCGAGCTGGCCGCCGGGCCCGATGCGGGGATCTGGCACTTCGGGATGCGGATGGAATCGCGCCACGGCGCGGGAGGCCAGATCTACGAGAACGTGCTGATGGACCTGGGCTCCCACCCGCTGGCGCTGGCCCGGGCGCTCGTGCCGGGCCTGGTGATGCTCGAGGACACGCTGGCGGTCTCGGTCGAGCGGTACCGGACGCTGGCCGCCTTCGACTGCATGGCGCCCAGCGAGACCGGGATGCCGGAGCACCGGCTGAGCGTGGCGCTCTCGCTCGGCAAGTCGAACGAGCCGACGCGCGAGATCGAGGTCAACGGTCTGCGGCTCTCATACGAGGGCCGGCCGGACGAGGACGGCGGCTTCCGGGCCTTCCTCACCTGCGGCGATATCGTCGCGGAGTGCGAGGACCCGATGCGCCAGACGGTCCGGAGCTTCCTTGCCCACCTCGCGGGCGAGCCGGCCGAGGGACTCTCGGTCGGCACCGACGCCCTCGCGACGCTCGACATGCTCTACACGCTCGAGCGCGCCGCGCTCACCAGCCCGGTGCGGGCGCAGGCGTAGGGGGCGGGAGGAGGGCCTCCACCACCTGGCGGGCGATGGAGCGGACCGCTGTCTCATCGCGCGCTCTCCACGCCACGGCGATGGCCGAGAGGTCGAGGCCGAGCGCCACGAACCGCTGGCGCGTCGTGCCATCCGGTCCCGTCAGGCGGTACGGGCGCACCGTCACCGCCCCGATCTCAGGGTGGATGATCGCGCCCACTGGG
>CAZRDB010000219.1:0-1451 GCA_964598695.1 uncultured Armatimonadia bacterium | reverse complement strand
CCGTGAGCGACGTCACATAGGCGCTCACCTGGTACAGGTCGGCCGGGGCGAGTGTCCTCTCGGCGTAGGCCTTGTACTTGGCATCCAGGACGGCCGTGACGGCCCCGTTGCGGCCCAGGAGGAAGTCGGGCCGCATCCAGCCGAGATCGCTCCCCCGCGAGAGCAGTCCGACGGCGTCGGCGGCGAAGCCGGCCCACTGGCGCTGCTGCTGGACGAAGATCCCGGGCGGGCCGATGCCCGGCCCCAGCAGCCTGCCCACGATGCGCTCGAAGAAGGCGGGCATGTCGAGGAGAAAGGCGCTGACGGGGGCGCTGCGGCTGGCTGGGTGGACCCACAGCAGGTCGTCGATACCCTCGCGCCTGAGGAGCAGCAGCGCGAGCCGGTGGGCGCTCCGGTAGTAGGCGTTCAGCCGGTCGTAGCGCGGCTCGAAGTGCTGCCAGTCGCCGTCGGCTTCGGAGCACTCCTGCTCGAACGGCTCGTGCAGGCGGAGGGCGCGCTCGCGGGTCTCCTCACTCAGGCGCAGCCTCGATGCCGCCCGGAGAGCATCGCGGAGGAGCCGGTTGTCGGCGGTGTCGAGAGTGAACTCCTCGAAGTCGCACTCGAGCGGCAGGGGCAGGCCCTGTCGCAGCGCGAGCTGACGCTGCCAGTTCGGGCGCCCGCGGAGCACGTGGAGCGCATCCTCCGCCTCCACGTAGGCGCGCCGCAGCCCGATGCGGACGACCTGCTCGATCTCGTCGAGGAGCATCCCCACGATCAGGTCCGGCAGCCACCGGGAGCCCTGCGGGACGCGCGTCGCGCCGCCCTGCCAGTCGAGCCCATAGGCGAAGGCCAGGAGGTCGGTGAGGTGCTCGGCGAGGCCGGGCAGCTTGGGGGTGATTCGGATCCGGGTCTCCCCCACGCACAGAGACCCGACGCACCCCTGGGTCTCGAGGGTGCCGGTATCGGACACGGTGAGCCCTGCCGCACGCCCGGTGGGCAGCACGCTACGGAGGAGGGCGGCGTCGCCCGCAGCGAGGTCCGTCCTCGCGTACTCGCCAAGCTCCACGACCGGGGTTGGGATGGCCGACGCCAATGAGGTCACCCCTCCGCGAGCACCGACTCGTCGGCGCCCGCGGCCCGACCGTTGACGATCGAGTACAGGGCGGTCGCACAGCGCGCCAGGTCCTCCACCACGTCGCGCCGCACGCCGCCTGTGGGGTGGACGAGGCCGCGGCCGAGGATGCGGGCGAGCAGCTCGGCGTTGCGCGAGTCCCAGCAGTGCTCCTCGAGCAGCGGCAGGATCTCGTGGACGAAGGCGGCGTGCAGGTCCTCCTCGTCGTCGAGCGGGACCCCCTCGCGCATGAGGTAACTGTGGCCAAGCTGCTTGTCCTCGTCGAGGTGCTCGTGGATGCGTGCGTTGAGGGTGGTCAGCAGACGCCTGGGGCTGGGCATGCGGCCGATGGGCCGGTCCG
>CAZRDB010000218.1:0-7836 GCA_964598695.1 uncultured Armatimonadia bacterium | reverse complement strand
TAGGTCTTCGGGGCCTCCCGCCGGTCGGCCGAGGGGTCGGGCGGGGCGGCCTGGGGCCTCGACGGCCCTCCCGGCGCATGGGCGTCCGGCGCCGGCATGGGGCCCGCGGCGCCGCCTTCGGTCGGACGTCCGGTGACGATCGGCGGCCCCTCCTGCTCGGGGTTCTTCACGGCCCGCAGGTCGAAGCGAGGCACCGGCTCGGCACGCACGAACAGCTCGACCTTGAGGAACAGGTCGATGCCGCTCCCCTCCGAGGTCTCGGGGAGCATCCCGGGCGTGACTGTGAAGCAGTACGGCGCCTCACTGTCGCGCGCGATCTCCCGTCCGTGGAGGTAGAAGACGGTCTGGAGGTGGTTCGGGTCGATCCCGTAGGTGGGCAGCGCGTACGGGGTCGCGTGGATCACGTCGCCGGGGTTCACGGCTTCGCCCGGACGCAGGGCCATGATCGCGCCCTTGCCCTCGTGCTGGATCCGCAGCTCGACGCCCAAGCCCGCAACGGCAACGCCGCCCGACTTGAGCTGGCGCGGCTGGACGCAGTAGTCGGCCGTCCGCTTCGAGATGAACAGCGTGTCGATCCACAGGTCGGCGAGCTGCAACTCGCGACGACGGGTCTCCTTCAGATACTCCACGTACCGGCGCTGGGCGAACGCGTCCGACCACAGTGCCGCCGCCGCCTCCCATGCCGCCATCGCGCCCCACGAGTCGTTGCAGGCCTCGCGGCACAGCGCCAGCAGGTGGAGGCCCAACGTGTCCGACGGATCCTCGGCGAGGTGGAGCCGGACGAGCCGCTCGGCTTCCAGGGGGTTGCCGGCGCGCAGGGCGCGCTCGGCCTCGAGATACCGGTCGCGGATCGTCAGCGATGCCCCGATGCCCACGTTGTCGTTGGGGTAGTCGAGCATCAGCTCGGCATACTGCTCGAGCGCGTCGGTGTGGCGCCCGAGGCCCTCGAGCTGATGGGCCGCGAAGCGCGGCTGGATCAGCGCCGTCTGCTTCGTGATCTGGGCGCGAACGTGGTAGACCGTCGCGGCCTGGCGGGCGTACTTGAGCGCCTCGTCGAGGTTGCCGAGCTTGTCGCGGTTGGTCCACCCGATCTGTTCGTAGAGCTGAACGGCGTGCGGGTTGTACCGCAGGCCGGACTCGAGCGTGTCGAGGCCCATGCGCACGTACTTCGCGACCGGCAGGTCGCGCGTCTCGTACTCGGCCGCGAGGTTGTAGGCCTCGTGCCAGCCGGTGACCTCCCAGAACTCGGGGAAGTAGGGGTCGAGCGCGCAGGCCGCCTTCATCATCGGGAGGACGCGCGGCCAATGGCCCTCTTCCTCCCAGTACTGCTGCGACTTCCACCAGCAGAAGTTGGCGGCCTGCGAGCGGAAGCCGGCGAACAGCGCCCCGAGCACGATCCCGGTCAGCTCTTCGACCGGGATGTCCTTGACCGACTCGGCAACCGATTCCTGCGCAAGCCCCTGCTCCTTCCGCCAGTACTGGATCTGGTCGCCCCACCGCGCGACGGGGATCAGCAGGCCCACCAGGCCCACCCCGACGATGAAGCTCACCAGGATCCGTACCGGACGGCTGAGGGAACTCGGCATCCGGTTACCTCCCTTCCCTGCCCAGCGGGCCTCCGCTAGAACTGGCGCTCGTTGAAGATCACGAAGGCCAGGACCAGGACGATCGACGAGTACATCGCCGCGTAGGTGATCGGGTAGTAGACGAGATCCATCGAGATCGCCGAGTTGGTCAGGATCGCCCGCGAGATGTCGAACAGCTCGAAGTTGGGCGCCAGCGAGTGGATCGCGATGAACAGCAACTGGCTCACCGGGTTGTCGCCCGGGATCGAGGCCCAGAAGCTGGCCGTGCTCCCGATCACGATGATGCAGAACGAGACGACGAGAACGAAGATCGTACTCGCGAAGCTCGACAGGAAGATCACGATCGCCACGAACAGCACCAGCTCGGCGTAGGTGAGCAGGAGCTGGATCAGCAGGTTGAGGTTGATCGCCTCGCCCTTCTGCTGGATCACGTAGACGATCGCGAACGCGATCGACATCATGCCGGCGTTGAACAGCACCGCCATACAGGTGCCGACGAACTTGCCGAGGATGAACTGGCCGCGGCCGACCGGCTTCGCGAGGATCGTGTGGAGCGTCTTGCGCTCGATCTCCTGCGGGATCATCACCGCGCCCAGCAGAATCGCGATCAGAATGGAGAACCAACGGATCGCGTTGATGCCGAGGTCGATGACGAACTTGTCTTCCTCGCCCGGCGAGAAGGTCTTGAAGACCTGCGAGCCCACGATGCTCAGGATTGCGAAGAGCAGGAAGACGACGAGGATCCGCCGCCGGATCGCCTCGCCGAACGTCCCGATCCCGATGGTCAGGACCTCTCTCATGCCGAGTCGCCCTCCTTCGGCGTGCTCTCGGCGACCGTCGAGTCGCCGGCGTCGGTCGAGACGGGGCCCGTCCCCTGGGTCGACTCCGTCACGGCGCGGATGAACGCCTCCTCGAGCGACTCACGCACCCGGCCCACCCGGACCAGCCTGCCGCCGCCCTCGCGCACCGCGTCGACCGCCGCGAAGAGGTCGGCGCCGTCGTGCAGGACGAAGCGGTGCTCGCCGCCCTTGTGCGCCATCTCCGCCGACATCGCCGCCAGACGGCTCACTCCGCTCTCGGAGAGACCGCCGGCGACCACTTCGCTCTGGTCCGAGGTCTTCAGGATCTCGTCGATCCGGCCGTCGGCCAGCTTGCGGCCCCGGTGGAGGATCGCGATCCGGTCGCAGATCTCCTCGACCTGCTCCAGGAGGTGGGAGCACAGGAGCACCGTCTTGCCGGCATCGCGAAGGCGGACGATCAGGTTCTTGATCTCATGCGCGCCGATCGGGTCGAGGCCCGAGGTCGGCTCGTCCATGAGCACGATGTCCGGGTCGTTGACCAGCGCCGCCGCCAGCCCCACGCGCTGGACCATGCCCTTCGAGCACTGCGACATGACCACGTCGCGGCGCTTCGACATGCCCACCAGCGTCAGCAGCTCGTCGGTGCGCGCCTTCAGGTCCTTGCCCCGCAGCCCGCAGAGGCGGCCGTAGAAGCGCACGACCTCCTCGCCGCTCATGTGCTGGTAGAAGAACGGACCCTCGGGGACGAAGCCGATCCGGCGCTTGGCCCGCCGGCTTCGGGGCGATTCGCCCAGGATCGTGGCACTGCCGTCGGTCGGGAAGATCAGGCCCAGGAGCAGCTTGATCGTCGTCGTCTTGCCGCTGCCGTTGGGTCCGCAGATCGCGAACACCTCGCCGCGCCCGACCGCCAGGTCGAGCTTGGTGAGTGCCTGAATCTCATACCCCAGGGCGAGCCGGTAGCACTTGGTGAGCCCAGAGCACTCGATCACGGGAGCCTCGGGAGCCGTCGTTGCTGCTCCCTCGGGCGTCCGCGTCTCCTGAGCGGCCTCCTGCCCCACGCCACTTCACCTCCACGTCACGCTCTTGCGTCGCGCGCAACTGCCCCGCGGGCAGGGCCGAAACGACCCCTATGCGCGCGGGACGCCGTATTATAGCATTCGAGGTATGGTGCGCTCGATTCGGCGTCCGCCAAAGGGCTAGGTCCCCGGGCGACGCCGAGCCATTACGCGAACGACATGAATCGTCGCGCGCGTTGCGCCCGGAAGGTCGTATCGGTTCCATGCAGGTGATCCTTCCCGACTCCTCCACCCCGGTGGAGGAGGTCGCCTTCGACGATCTCGTGACGCTCCTGTCGCGCGCCCTCGGACGCCCCGTCGCCGAGCACCGCGGCCGCTGGCACCCCACCGGCGGCCCCGCGATCCTGGTCGGCCGCCAGGAGCACAACCCCGCCCTGCGCGCGCTCGAGGACCCCGACCTCGGCGCCCTGTACAGCGCCGAGCCCTCCGAGACTCTGATCAAGGTGCTGCCCGGCAACCAGCCGCCCGCCATCGTCGCGACCGGCGTCTCGCCCCGCGCCGCCTGCTCGGCGATCTACCGCTTGATGGAGGAGGTCTTCGGCTTCGGCTTCTTCCTCGAGCAGGAGCAGATCCCCGACCTCTCCGGCTGGCAGCCCCAGCCCGTCCGGATCCGCGCCAAGCCTTCCTTCAACGAGCGCCTCTACGCCACCAACGCCTTCTGGGCCGCCCCGTGGCGCCACTGCTCGCGCCTGTGGGACGAGAGCGAGTGGGAGCGGCTCATCGTCTGGCTCCGGCGCAAACGCTTCACCGGCCTCGTCTGCTACAACGACGAGGGCGGCCACCTGTGGGGTCGGGCCTTCTTCGACGCCTTCCCCGAGGTCTCGCGCCGCAACGGCCTCCGCGGCTACGTCATGGACCCCGACCGCCGGACCGAACTGAACCACGCGATGTTCCGCTTCGCCCGCGCCAACGGGATCGCCATCGCCTACAAGTTCATGTACTCCGTCCTGCCCGACCTGATCGCCGACGCCCACCCCGAGCTGCTGCTCCACCCCCAGAACACCGACTCGGTCGCCGTCTGCGCCGCCACCCCCGAGTGCCCCGACCTGATGCGCCGCTTCTGGACCCGCATCCTCCAGCTCCACCCGCCCGAGGAGCGGCAGCTCTACATCATCTGCCCCTACAACCACCGACAGCCCCTGTGCCAGCACGTGCACAGCCGCAGCCTCCCGGCGCTCGACGCCGTCGGACTGCTGCGCGACCTCGACCCCGACGGCCGCGTCTACCTCGAGACCCCCTGCGGCCTCGACCCCGAGGCCAATGCCGAGGAGTGGCGCCACTACCGCTCGCAGATCCCCGGCGACGTGGGGGTCGTCGACTGGGCCTCCGGCCTCGAGGAGCGCGGCCCCCGGCCCGAGCAGGTCGGCAGCGGTCCCTCGTGGCTCACCACCATCCACATCAGCCGGCCGGGCCTCTACCCGCCCGTCTCCGCGAGCATCACCCCCGAGACCATGCAGGCCGAGTGGTCCGAGGTCGCCCGCCTCGGCGCCGCCGGCGTTATCGTCACCAACCTGATCTCCAACACCTCGAGCTACCTGTGCGACTACGCCGCCGAACTCAACGCCAACACCGAGCTGCGGCCCGAGGCCCACATGCTCAGCTACGCCCGCCGGCGCTACGGCGCCCACGCCGCCGCCGGCATGGCGCGCGCCTACGAGCACATGGCGGCCGCGCTGGTGCCCGAGCTGACACTGCCCGGCGCCAGCCTCTCACTCGAGCGGCAGCTCGCCGAGGCTGCCGAGCGGGACGACGTCAGCCGGGAGTGGCTCGCCGAGAGGATCGCCGCGGTCAGCAGTTGGCTCGAGGCCGCCTGCTCGGCCCGCGCGATCGCGCTCGAGGCCCTCGAGGACGACGAGCAGACCATTCCCGAGCGCTTCATGCGCGAGTCGGCTTACTCCGAGTGGCGCTGCCTGACGATCCTCGCGCTGCTGCGCGCCCACAAGGCGACCAGCCCGGTCGAGGCCGCCGAGCTGGTCGTCGAGGCCGTCGACCACCTGCGGGCCCTCGCCGCGCGCTACCACTACCCCGATCTCTCGATGGAGGGGATCCGCCAACTCGCCAAGGAGCGCGGCGTGGTCTACACCCCGTGGTTCTACGAGAACTGGCGCAAGGTGGGCGAGCGCAAGAGCGATGAGGAGCAGCGGGCCTGGCTCTTCCCCTGCTACGAGTACTTCCCGACCTACGAGAAGGCCGTGCTGGCCGCCGCGCCCGCGCACATCCGCGAAGCCGCCGCGAATCTCCTCGCCGCCCGCGACGGGGCGCTGGAGGAGAGTGAGTAGGGCCGGGTAGCCCTACCCCCCCGACCGGAAGACCGCCCGGAGCTTGAAGACCTGCTTCGCCGGCAGGTCATGGATCGGGCCGAGGCCCGTGCGCTCGGCGACCTCCCGGAGGATCGCCTCGATCCGCGCCCGGCTCGGCGCCACGAGCGTGAACCACAGGTTGAGCGCGTGCTCCCGCTCGTAGTTGTGCGTGACCTCCTCGTAGCCGTTGAGCAGCTCCGCCACCTCGGCGACGCGCTCCTCGGGGACGGTGAGGCAGCACAGCGTCGTTACCGAGCCCAGCGCCGCCGGGTTCAGCACCGGCGAGAGATCGCGCAGCACCCCCGCGTCGCGCAGCCGCGTCAGCTCCGCGAGGACCTCCCCCTCGGTCGTGCCGAGACGCTCCGCCAGCCGTAGGTACGGCTGCGGGTCGATGGGGAACTCCTCCTGGATCGCGTCAAGCAGTCGGCTCGACAGGCTCTCCACGGACGCTCCCCTCTCGCGTCGGCGGCCGATAGAGGCACCAGGGCTCCTCGGCGAGGTAGTCGCCGTCGGAGTAGTAGTAGGCCCGGGCCCGGCAGCCGCCGCAGATATCGGCACAGTCGCACGCGCCGCAGCGGCCGCCCAACTCCGCGGTCCGCAGCTCCTCGAAGAGCGGCGCCTCGCGCCAGATCTCCGGGAACGGCTTCTCGCGCACGTTGCCGACCTTGATCGGCAGGTAGGGGCAGGGCTGGACATCGCCATTGGGGATGATCACGCAGTAGCTCGTGCCGGCGAGACAGCCCTTGGTGAACCGCATCGGGATGCCCTTCTTGCGGGCGATCCGCATGAAGTGCGGCGCGCAGGTCGGCTTCAGCTCGATCTCGACCTCGCCCTGCTTCCGCAGGATGTCGGCGAGCAGTTGCTCGTACTCGCGGGCGTGGAGCGACTCTGACTCGATGTCCTTCCCCCGGCCCGTGGGCACGAGGAAGAAGATGTGGTGGCCGGCCGCCCCCAGTTCGACGGCCAGGTCGGTCATCCGCGTGATGACCGTGCGGTTGCGCTCGCTCACCGTCGTGTGGATCTGGAACGGCAGTCCGGCCTCCTTGCAGTCGCGCATCGCCTGGACTGAGCGCTCCCAGGCGCCCTCCATCCCCCGCCACTGGTCGTGGATCGCCGGCTCGATGTGGTCGAGGCTAATCCCCACGCGGGCGACGCCCAGCTCCTTCAGCTCGCGCGCCACCTGCGGGGTGATGAGGATCCCGTTGGTCCCGAGCACGACCCGCAAGCCCTGCGCGACGCCGTGGCGGATCAGCTCGTAGATGTCGGGCCGCACGAGCGGCTCGCCGCCGCTCAGGATGCAGATCCGGAAGCCGGCCTCGGCGATCCCCGAGAGCAGCGCCTTGCCCTCCTCGGTGGTCAGCTCATCGGGGTCGGGCTCCTGGCCCGCCGCACGGTAGCAGTGAACGCAGTACTGGTTGCACTTGCGCGTGGTGTTCCACGAGATGATCATCGCGTGCTCTCCCTGAGCCACCCGGCGACATCCGGGGCGTAGTAGGTGAGGATGAAGTCGGCGCCCGCCCGCTTGATCGCGGTGAGCGACTCGAGGGCGGCCCGTCTCTCGTCGAGCCAGCCACGCGCGACGGCGGCCTTGAGCATCGCGTACTCGCCGCTGACATGGTAGGCGGCGAGCGGCGTCGCGAAGGTCGCGGCGACCCGGCTGACGATGTCGAGGTAGGGGAGGGCGGGCTTGACCATGACCATGTCGGCCCCCTCCTCGATGTCGGCCGAGACCTCGCGCAGCGCCTCACGGGCGTTCGGCGGATCCATCTGGTAGCCGCGGCGGTCGCCGAACTGCGGCGCCGAGTCGGCCGCCTCACGGAACGGCCCGTAGAAGGCCGAGGCGTACTTGGCCGCGTAGCTGAGGATCGCGGTCTCCTCGAAGCCGCCCAGGTCGAGCGCCGCCCGGATCGCCGCCACCCGGCCGTCCATCATGTCCGACGGCGCGACCACGTCGGCGCCGGCCTCGGCGTGCGAGCACGCGGCCCGCGCCAGCAGCTCGAGCGTCGGGTCGTTGAGCACCCGGCCGTCGGCGACCATCCCGCAGTGGCCGTGGCTCGTGTACTCGCACAGGCAG
>CAZRDB010000217.1:0-7839 GCA_964598695.1 uncultured Armatimonadia bacterium | reverse complement strand
GCCCCACCATGGTGTGGCGGGGGCTAAAATTTAAAGGGGTGTGTGGCCCTGGGAATAAGATGAAACGGGTGGGGGGGGGGGTCTAGGGCGTCATCAGGGGGACCATCTTGCCGATGCTGGTCTCGACGAGCCCGAGGGCCTCGTCGAGCGGGAAGCCCTCCGGCAGGAGGGGAAGCAGCTCGGAGCGGACGTGCTCGGCGGCGTTGCGGAGGTTCTCACAGAGGATGACATCGAGCGGCGGCCGGCCCGCGGCGTGGCGCCGGACGAGTCCCTCGGCGAGCGCCGGGCAGAGGTGGCGGAGCGCGTTCGGGCCGACAGCGGTGCCGGCGATGTCGGCCTGGACGAGCGCCTCGGCGACCCGCTCTCGGTCGCGGCCATCGACCCCGCGGACGCCGCTCACGGAGATCCGCTCGGTCCGGGCGTCGCGGATCTCGACGGTGTACTCCCCGCGCGCGTTCAGCGCCTCGAGGATCGCCGGATCGACATCGACGAAGCAGACCTCGTAGCCCGCGCGGGCGAAGAGCTGCCCGATGAAGCTGCGGCCGATGTTGCCGGCGCCGAACTGCACGAGAAGCACGGTCGATCCCTCCGTACAAGAGAGCGGGCGGCGTTGGTGAGACTACCCTACGCCGCCCGATTCGGGTTGTCGAACGGGCATCCTGCCCCGCGCGCCTACTGGACGAGCGTGAAGTCGACGCTGGTCTGGCTGGCGCCGTTCAGGATGATGACCTGGCGCGGGGCCGAGGTCTGGAAGCCGGCCATCGAGACGGTCACCTGGTAGGTGCCGTCATCGAGGTCGGCAAAGGCGTACTCGCCGTTGCTGTCGGTCTGGGCGACGGCGCTCGCGGCGCCGGAGAGCGTGACGGTCGCGCCGTCCAGCTCGATCGTCGAGCCGCCGGTGATCTGGCCCTTGACCTGGCCGCTGACGGTCCCGCGGACCTTGGAGAGCGGGATGTCACGCTTGACGCTCCCGGCGATGTTGTCGCCGTAGTCGACCCGGACGCTGATCTCCTTGGCCGTGAAGCCGGTCTTCTGGATCGTGACGGTGTAGGTGCCCGGGCTCAGGTCGGAGAGCCGGTAGGCGCCGTCGGTCAGGGTGGTCATCGAGGCCACCTCGCCGCCGTTCTGGCTCGCGGTGACCAGCGCGCCCTGGACCGGGACGTGCGGGACGCTGCCGGCCTCGTAGATCAGGCCGCTGATCGAGCCCTTCGTGACCGCCGTGCATCCGAGGCTGAGCAGGCCGAGAACCGTGAGCGCTGCCAGTGACAACCACGCTGCTCTACGCATCTGCGTCGACTCCCTCTCCCGTGCCCCCCGCGTCCGTCTCGGGCTCGCCCCCTGCTCGAGACGCGCGGTACGGGCGATCGTCGTGCGCCGTCCCTCTTTCAAGGACTCCCCGGCATGGGCCGGGGTTCCGTTCGTTCGCGAGCAGTCTACCCGCGGTGCTTGGTCCGCACCAGGGGCCGGCGCCACGGCTTGCGCGCCTGGCCGGCCTCGGCCAGCAGCGTGGCCGAGGTCTCGAACTTGCGCACCCGCCCGCTCACCTCGTCGAGGAACCGCAGGATGTGGGCCCGCGCGTGGTCGTCGGGCGAGGGGCCGCCGGCGTCGAGCAGGGGCAACAGGTCCATCGCGAACGTGAGCCCGGTCGTCGTGTCGACCCCGTGGGAGGCGTGGTACGTGGCGTGGGCACGGCGACGGCCCATGGTCGCGAGGTCGTACCGCTTGCCGCCGGCGATCTGTGAGTCGAACACGCCGAGCAGCGAGGCCGCGAAGGCTTCGTGGGCCGCGACGTCGAGGGCGACCTTGTCGGGGTCGCACATCCAGTCGAGGTCGCGCCAGACCTCGCAGCCGTAGAAGGCCTCGGGGCGGTACTCGCCGGCGAGAAGCTGCAGCGCGCTGATCGCCCGGAGCGCGGTCGAGACGTGGGTGTCGTGCTTGTCGGCCAGGTTGTGGGTGTAGACCACCTCGGGCCGCGCGGCGAGCAGGATGTCCCGGAGGTCGTCGATGACCTCGGTGTTCTCGCCGTTCTTGACCTCGGAGCTGCTGTAGCCGAGCTGGAGGCAGGCGCCGTACTCGCCGACGTACGCAGCCTTGCGCTGCTCGAGCAGACGCACCTGCTTCATCTGCGCATCGGTGTAGTCGGCGTAGTGGTCCTCGCGCGGGCTGCCGGCGCCGTCGGTGACGACGACGGCCAGGAACCACTCGCCCGGAGTCGCGAAGGCCTCCAGCACGCCGTGGTAGGCCATGATCTCAATGTCGTCCTGGTGGGCGGCGATGGCGACGCGTGTGACGCGGCTGAGCGCCTCGTCGATCGGTGTGCCGTCGGGGACGAAGATGTCGGCATGGGGCTTGCGCAAGTTCATGTTCACATCACCTCGGGGGGCGGAGACGCCCCGGCTGCCCCTACTTGGGGGCGGGAAGGCTCGCGGCGGCGACCGCCTGGCCGACGCGGCGGAGCTTGTCGTCCTCCGGCAGGTGGAGCGTGATCTGCGCCGCCAGCTCCGGGAACTCCTCATCGAGCACGCGCTGGGCCATCCGCTTGACGGCGGGGCCACCCTCGCCCGAGGTCACCCGGCCGAGGATCAGGACGTGGCGGATCCGGTAGAAGTCGGCGTAGTGGGCGATCGCGTAGCCGAGGAAGACGCCGATGCTCTCGAAGACCTTGCGGGCCGTCTCGTCGCCGGCGCTGTGCAGCTTCTGCATCGCCTTGAGCTTCTCAGCGGGCGTCTCGTGGGCCGAGAGATCGATGCCGGCCTGGGTCGCGACCCGGATGACCCCCATCTGGCAGAGGTACTCGACGCCCACGCCCTGGTCGCCCGACCACTCGTCGGTCGGGCCGTCGGGCCGGAAGTCGATCGGCGCGAAGGCCAACTCGTTCAGCCAGCCGGTGATCTTGCCGTCGGGGTCGACGTAGCCGCCGGCCTCGCTCGAGCCCATCGCGATCCCGAGCACCGCGTTGTCGCCGAGGTTCATCGCGCCCGCGAGCGCCGTCACGTCGCCGTCGTTGAGCACGGCATAGGGGATCTCGGGGCCGATCGCGCGCGCCGCGTTGATGTAGATCGGCCGCACCTTGTCCTTGTAGATCTCCTTGGGCACGGCGCGGAACAGCGAGGCGACCATTGTCTGATCGTTGATGTAGATCCCCGCCGAGCTGACGCCGATGCCGTCGACCCGGGGCATGTGCGAGGCGGCCTTGCGCATCGCGCCGACGATCTGCTGGAAGTGGTAGTCCGGGTCCGGCTCGGTCTTCGGGTTCCAGACGACCTCCTCGCTGAAGACCTCCTGGCCATCGATGACGGCGGCGACCTTGTGGTCGCTCGCGCCGGCGTCGAAGCCGATCCGGCAGCCCTCGAGATGGCCGCCGATCGCGGCGACCGACTCGCGTTCGGCGGGCAGCGTCCCCGGGGCGCAGTGCTCGACGGTGAAGGGCTGGTCGTAGAGGTCACCCATGAGCTGCGCGTCGAAGGCGCGGGCGCCGGTCGCGGAGTAGGCGTCGCGGAGGTGGTCGGCGACCGCGGCCGGGCCGTCGATCACGACGCGCCAGCCTCCGCGAGCCCAGAGGATGGTCTTCACGATGCGCTCGACGTACTCGAATGTGCCGCCCGAGAGGTCGGCAAAGACCTCAGTGCGGTAGACGCTGGTGAGCCCGCCGGCCCGCTCGACGGCGATGCCCAGGGGGAGGGCCTGGCCGGAGGCGGCGACGGCGGTGCGGTAGGCGCGGTTCGCGAGGGCCGCGGGGCGGAACGCGGGGTCGAGCGGGGGCAGTACTTTGGGTTCGGGCAAGGTCAACGTGCTCGTCAACTCCTCCGGGTAAGGTGCATGGGGCCGCACCGTACAACCTTCGCCCGACGGCGGAAGGTTCGGCGGCCGCATTCCGTGCGGGAAACACGATACGCCTTCCGCGCCCGGGTGTGGAGGGGGGCGGAGACTGGCCTCCGGCCCCGGGCCGGTGGGACTCGGACTGGCCGGGCCGCTCCGAAACCACAAGGCCCGCGGCGGGTGTCCATGGAAACCGTATGGGGGGACCGACACGAGGGGAGCCCGCGCCATGACCGAGGACCTCGTCGCGATCAACCGCGCGCCGGTGCTCACGCTCTGGGCAGCCGTCGTGGCGGAGCGGCTCGGGTACAGCCGCGAGACGGCACTGACGCTCGGGAAGGCGGTCGCGGGGCTCAACGCCCAGGCGAAGGGCCGCTCCCTCGGCATCTACGGCCCCAAGCCGCACGGGCCGGAGGAGGCCCCGAAGGGCGGGCGCGGGGAGGATGGATGGGTGACCGTCTGCGGTCGGCCCGTGCCGGTCCGCAACGCCGACGAGGGGCTCCGGGCCGTGGTGGGCGACAAGCCCGTCGAGCCCGGCCGCGTTGGCGAGTACCTCGCGAGCAAGTTCAAGGGAGACCTCGACCGGGTTCGTGCGGCGATGGAGCAGCTCGCGGCCGCGTACCCCGTCGGCAAGCTGGACGATGCCGCCTACGGGCTCTACACGGAGTTCCGCCCAGAGGTCGCCTCGGGCATCGACGGATGGGGCCAGGTCAGCACCCTCGACCTCGCGAAGCTGCGGGCGCTGGCGGAGAGGGCGCGGGGGTAACCCGCAGGTCCCCTCGTCCCGTCGCTCACTCCGGCTCGTGCCACAGGGTACCGGCGATGTGCGTTGGGCCGCCCGGCACCCGGAAGTAGTAGGAGGTGAAGATCGTGCCATCCGCGAGCTCGATCGACATCGGGTAGCCCAGATCCGTGCCCGCGCCATCGTCGCGCAGGATGAACTCGTCGCCCCACGTCTCGCCGTTGTCGCGGCTGATCGTCGCGCGCACCCCAAACGGCGCGTGGCGGTAGCCGTAGGTGAGCAGGATGTGGCCGTTGCGGAGCCGGAGCAGGTCGGCCGGGTGGCCGGTGATGCCTGAGTCGCGCAGGCGGCCCCAGGTGACGCCACCGTTGACCGACTCAGCCCGGTACAGGTGGTCCACGGCGTCGCCCGACCGGACGAACGCCAGGATGTGCCCGCCCCCGAGATCGAGGAGCGAAGTCTCGTTCATCGGCATCGCGCCGCGCGAGTCGGCGATGATCTCGTGGAACGTCCAGGTCTCGCCGGAGTCGGCGGAGCGGTAGACGTAGGAGTGACCCGAGTCGCCGGGCATCGCGACGCCATAGACGGGCCAGAGCATCACGCCCTCGTCGGTGACGATCCCGCCGTGAAAGCCCATGACCCCGAGCCGGTTGGGAAGCGGCAGCTCCTGCACGCTCCAGCTCGCGCCCCCGTCGCGCGAGACTCTCGCGACGTGCGCCGACAGCGATGCGATGACCCCCTCGGAGGCGCTGTCCGTGTCCCAGCCCGCCGCCTCGAGCTCGGCGCGCTTCGCCTCGGGGTAGTACTCCCAGCCGGCATAGACGGTCACGAGAGTGCCGTTCGGCGCCTTCAGCGCCGCGATCCCGTAGGTGTCCTCAGGCGAGCCACAGTCCTCGCGCCTCTGCGTGACCTCCCAGGTGCGGCAGCCGTCAGTCGAGCGCATGACGGTGGTGCCGCCGGTGGGGTCATCGTGCGAGGGGCGCGTGCGCGAGCAGAAGCTCAGGATGACCGCGCCCTCCGGCTGCTGCTTGGGGAGGAACGGGAACGCGGCGTACGTGCTCCCATCCTGGAAGACCGTGATGTTCTCGGCGCCCTCGAGCTTGACCGATCCCCGCTCCTGGGCGTGGGACGCGGGCGCCGCGAGGAGCAGTGTGAGGCAGAGCAGTGCAACGCGCGATGGGGACATCGATGGGGCCTCCCTCGGTCTCTCTTGTCCCGAGACTCTACCACGCCTCGCCCGCTCGGGCACGAGGGTCGGCCGGCCCTTCGCGCGGTAGGAGCACGGTTCCCGCAGGAGCCCCCACGCTGCAGGCGAACTCGACCAGTGCGGAGCGCCGCGTCGCCCGCCTGAAGGAGGATGCCCCGTGTCGCACTCCACCACGGCCGTGCGCGAAGCCGTCCGCGATCTCGCCCTCTCCGGCGTCTGGCCCGAGCTGACCGTCCCGCGTGCGGCGAGCCCGCTCGTCCACGCGCTCCGGGCCGCCGGCTCCGAGCCGTGGCTCGACACGGGCGATCGGGGCGCGGCCGCCGCGGTGTGGTGTGCCGAGATGTCGGGGCTCACGACCAACAACACGCTCGTCAACCAGGTGATCCAGACCGGGGCGCTCGATGAGCCCCTCGCCGAGGCGGCGCGTCGCCTGCGCGCAGTCGCGTCCGACCTCCCCGAGGAGGAGTTCGTCCGCGAGCTGGGCTTCGTCGCCAACGCCCGCGTCGCCCTCGACCTCGTCCGGAGCTTCGGCGTGCGCGTCAGCGTCGAGCTGCACCCCGCGACAGCGGATGACCCCGACGCGACGGTCGAGTGGGGCCGCCGTTACTACGCGCTGTGCCCCGAGTCGTTCATCGTGAAGGTGCCGCTCACGCCGGCCGGCTACCTGGCCGTCCGGCGGCTCTCGTCCGAGGCCATCCCGGTGAACTTCACCCTCGGCTTCTCGGCCCGGCAGAACGTCCTCGCGGCGCTCCTCGCCCGTCCCGCATTCGTGAACGTCTTCCTCGGTCGCCTGAACGCCGTCGTGAAGGACAACGGCCACGGCAGCGGCGACTCGGTCGGCGAACGCGCCTGCCTCGCCTCCGACGCCTGGATGAAGCGGCTCCGGGTCGAGCGCGGCACACCCACCCGCCAGATCGCGGCCAGCATGAGAAGCGGCGAACAGGTGCGCGCCCTCGCGGGCGTCGATGTGCACACGATCCCACCCAAGGCGCTCGCCGAGTACCTCGCGCTCGCGATCGACCCGAGCGAGGTCCACGCCGCCCCCCTCGCCGATCTGCCGGTCGAGGCCGAGATCGACCTGGACACCCTCTGGGAGGTGCCGGCGGAGTTCCTCGACTTCGCGACGCGCGCCGACCAGGAGGGCGAGACGATCACGCCACGGGAGCTGTGCGACCTCGCGCGGCGCTACGCCGTCGGCGACCTCTTCCACCCCTGGACGCCCGAGGAGTGCGCCGAGATCCGCGCCGACGGGAAGATCCCCACCACCGCCAAATGGCTCGGCCGCGTGGCTCTCGATGACCTGATGACACGGAGCGCGCTCGAGTCGTTCATCACCGACCAGCAGGCGCTCGACAACCGCCTCCGCGGGTTGCTGTAGCCCCAGGCCGTGGGCTCCGCCCACGCCACCAGACCAGGCCGTGGGCTCCGCCCACGCCACCAGACCACACCGTGGGCTCCGCCCACACCCGCCGGAGGGCGCGGCCCTCCGGACCACCCGAGGCGATTGCCCGGCCCCCCTGCGGGAGGCCACGGCACTCGCGTGGGGAGCCCCGAGAACGGTGCTCACCGCTGGGTCGGGGTAGCGCCGGTGGTCCGTGTGTAGCGTACCGTGCCATCGGGCCTTGTCTCGGCCTGGACCAGTTCACAGGCCTCCACCAAGGCCGCGAGGAGGCCCGACCAGTCCTCCAGATCTGCGTCCGCCCCCAGGTCGACGGCGCCCGACCGATGCTCGATGCGTAGCCTGCGCCCCAGGTCCATCTGGTGCCGCCACGTCGCCGGGCCCACCTCGACCTCGACGATGTCGGCCAGAGGCACCCTCTCTGGGGCGAACGGCCACCTCCGGTACTCGAGGGCGGTCTCATCGACGCGCACCCAGTCCCTCTCGCGGTGGATCCGCGCCAGTGTTGGCCTGCACAGCGCGTAGGAACCCAGGAGGCAGGCAACGGAAGCGAACACGCACACCGTGACTGCGTCCCGTGCGGCGAGGCCGACGGCGACGCCACAGGCCGCCAGCGCCACCCCGGCCCAGGCGAGCTTGTCGCCGCGGAGTGCCCGATCACACGACTCACCT
>CAZRDB010000216.1:0-7880 GCA_964598695.1 uncultured Armatimonadia bacterium | reverse complement strand
GGGAGAGCTACTGGCTGATACAGGGCGTACTGGCGTGGGTCATCGCCCCGTGGGTCATGGCCTCCATCACCTGCCCCGCCCTGGTGAGCGTCCTCAGCGCGGCGCCCCCCAGGGCGATCCTCTTCGCCTACCTCTTCGGCGCGATCTGGGGCGTCGGCGGACTCACCTTCGGCCTCTCGATGCGCTACCTCGGCATGTCGCTCGGCTACGCCATCGCGCTGGGCTTCTGCGCCGCGTTCGGAACCCTCGTCCCGCCCATCGTCGATGGCACGATCCGGGAGATGGTGGCGACCCCGTACGGCCTCGCCGTCATCGCCGGCGTCGTCGTCTGCCTCGTCGGCATCGCCGTCTGCGGCCTCGCCGGCATGGCGAAGGAGCGCGAGCTGACCGACGAGCAGAAGAAGGAGACCATTCGCGAGTTCTCCTTCGTCAAGGGCTTCGCCGTCGCCGTCTTCGCCGGCATCGCCAGCGCCTTCATGGCCTTCGCGCTCCAGGCCGGCAAGCCGATCGCCGAGCTGGCCGTGCAGTCCGGCTCGATCGACCTCTACAAGAACAACCCCGTCTTCATCGTCGTCATGGCCGGCGGCTTCACCACCAACTTCATCTGGTGCGCGATCCTCAACACCCGCAACCGCACCTGGAGCGACTACACGCGCGGAGCGCCTGACACGCAGTTGCAGAACTACCTCTTCGCCGGCCTCGCGGGCGTGATCTGGTACTGCCAGTTCTTCTTCTACGGCATGGGCACCACGAAGATGGGCAAGTACGACTTCTCGAGCTGGACGATCCACATGGCCTTCATCATCGTCTTCAGCAACCTCTGGGGGATCCTCTTCCACGAGTGGAAGGGCACGAGCAAGCGCACCCACGGCCTCGTCTGGGCCGGCATCGGGATCCTCGTCCTGTCCACGGTGGTCGTGGGCTACGGCAACTACCTGAAGAGCATCGCGGGCGTCTAGCGTCCGCCGCGGGAGGCGACCGACCATGCACGCAACCGATGACCTCTCCCCGCGTGAGCGGGTTGTGGCCGCGCTCCGCCACGAGGAGCCCGACCGCGTACCGATCGACCTCGGCGGCTTCCAGACCGGCATCCACGTCAGCGCCTACCGCGAGCTGATCGCCCACCTCGGCCTCGAGGAACAGATCGTGATCCTCGACCCCGTCCAGCAGCTCGCCAAGCCCTCGGAGGCGGTGCTCGAGCGCCTCAGGGTCGACACCCGGTACCTCACCGCCAACGCCGCCCAATCCTCCACCGGCGGCTTCTCGATGAACGAGCGCGACGGCCGGCTGTGGCACGACCTCCAGGACGACTTCGGTGTCGTCTGGTCGATGCCGGACGACGTCCCCCTGTTCATGGACCCGAAGGGCCATCCGCTCGCCGAGGTCACGCTCGACGACCTCGACGGCTACCCCTGGCCCGACGGCAGCGACCCGAGCCGATTCGAGGGGCTCCGGGCGAGGGCCGACGAGGTCAGCCAGGGCGGCCGGTACGCGCTCTGCACCGGCATCGGCGGCGTCGTCTACGAGATCTGCTGGTACATGCGCGGCCTCGAGCAGTGGTTCCTGGACATGCTCGAGGACGAGGCATTCTGCGGCGCGGTGCTCGACCGCACCCTCGCCTACTGGCTCGACTACTACACGGGCCTGCTCAGCGAGGTCGGCGACCTGGTCGATGTCGTGATGATCGGCGACGACCTCGCCGGCCAGTCGGGGCCGCTGTTCTCGCCGACCTTCTACCGCGAGGTCGTCAAGCCCCGCCAGAGGCGCCTCGTCCAGCACATCCACGCGCTCACACCCGCGAAGGTCTGGTACCACACCTGCGGCGGGTGCATGGAGCTGATCCCCGACCTGATCGACAATGGCGTCGAGGCGCTCAACCCCGTCCAGACCAGCGCCGAGGGGATGGACCCGGCGATGCTCAAGGCCCGCTTCGGCCGCGCGATCACCTTCTGGGGTGGGGGGATCGACGCCCAGCACGTGCTGCCCTTCGCGACGCCCGAGGTCGTGCGCGCGGAGGCCCGCCGCAACATCGAGATCCTGAAGCCCGGCGGCGGCTTCGTCTTCAACAACGTGCACAACGTCCAGGCCGGAGTCCCACCCCAGAACGTCGTCGCGCTGTTCGACGCGGCCTACGAGTACGGAGAGTACCGTTAGGCCGGACGGTCTCCCCCCTCGTCCCGAGCCCTGCGAGGGAGAGGGGGGTGGCCCGAAGGGCCGGGGGGTGAGGCCCCGCAGGCCCGAAGGGCCCCGGCACATGGCCCGGTGTCCCCCGGAGGCCCTTTCTGGTACCCTGGCGCGGCGAGGGAGGCACGCCCGCATGGACATGCCCGTCTGCTACTGCGCCGCCGACATCGAGACCACGGGCCTCGACAACCGGCAGGATGAGATCATCGAGGTAGGCGCCGTCCGGTTCGTCAATGGGGAGCCCACCGAGACCTTCCAGGAGTTCCTCCGGCCCCCGTTCCCCATCCCGGCCGAGGCCTCGGCCGTCAACGGGATCTACGATGCCGATGTGGCCCAGGCCGACCCCGCGCGCCTCGTGCTGCCACGCTTCGCGCAGTTCGTCGGCGGCGACGCCCTCGTCTTCCACCACGCGCCGTTCGACACCGGCTTCCTGCTCCGCGACTTCCACGCCTACGGGATCGAGCTGCGCGTCCCCTGCTTCGACACCTGCGCGCTCGCCCAGCGGATCCTCCCCAAGCTCGGCAGCCGCAACCTCGACTCCGTGAGCAAGGCCCTGGGCGTCGTCCCCACCGACCGTCACCGCTCCGTGGGCGATGCCCTCGCGACCGGCCAGGTCCTCTGGGCCATGCTCGGCAAGGGGGAGTCCTCCCGCGGCTGGGAGTTCGAGCTGATGCTCGGTGAGACGCCCATCCTCGAGCCCCTCGACATCGCCGGGGCCGAGGCCGCGCACAACCTCGCCGGCCTCTCCGGCGCCTGCCCGCCCGGTGCGACCGTGCAGCTCAGCTACCGCAACGCCGAGGGCAAGGTCAGCGGCCGCACGGTGGCCGTCGAGTACTACCAACTCGACCGCGGACAGGCCTACCTCATCGGCCGCTGCGACCGCGCCGGCGGCGAGCGCCGCTCCTTCCGCTTCGACCGGATTGCGACGTGGGAGCCGGCGGGCGCGTAGGAAGGTCCCCGGAAGCCTGGGTTGGCTGCCGGAGCGCGGACTCAACACCGATCCCCCCGCTCCCCCTCGACCCCCGAAACGCAAGTGGCGGGCAAGCCCCACGGGCCTACCCGCCACCTGTTGCATCGGATCAGCCCCGAGGCGGCATGCCGGAGAACCGGCGGAGCTTACGCCTGGGCGATCGCGCTGACCGGGCACTCGCCTTCGCAGGCGCCGCAGTCGGTGCACTTCTCAGGATCGATCACGTACGCGGAGTCTCCCTGGGAGATGGCATCCGCGGGGCAGACATCGGCGCACGCGCCGCAGGAGGTGCACTCACCGGCATCGATCACGTAGGGCATGTGGGTTCCCCTTTCACTAGGTGTGAACCGCCGGGGGCGGTCTGACTCTCTTCCGCATTCTAGCGCGTTCCCCTACGTCTCGCCACCGAGGCGTCGCGCGCCCTCGCGCAGGGGCCGTGACGCCCCCGCGCGCCGTGCGGTAAGCTGACCGGCGACCGGCTTGGATCCGCGAGAGGTGGCGTGAGTGTGGCCGAGAGCGAGCAGCAGACGACGCCCACCCCCGAGGAGGCCCCTCGCCCTCGGCGCGGCGCGCTCCTCGGTCTCCTCGCCCTCTCGCTCGCCTCGGGCGTCGTCTCGATGTGGGCGCTGGCCCCGATCGACCGGCCCTGGCTGATCTGGCTCGCCCCCGCCGGCCTGTGGTACGCGCTGGCCCGCTGCACCACACCCCGCCGCGCATTCTGGTGCGCCTACCTGTTCGGCGCCGCCTACAACGCCCAGGGCCTCGACTTCCTCCGCACCGGCCTCGGCGTCATCCCCTGGCTCCCCCTCGCGCTCGTCGTCGCCCTGTTCCCCGCCTTCACGTGCGAGCTGGGCTGGTGCGCCAGCCGCCGCGTCTCCCACACGCTGCGGCCCGTCGTCTGGGCCTGCGCCTGGGTCCTCGGCGAGGCGATCCGCCACCGCGCCTGGGCCATCGCCCACACCCTCGACGACTTCGGCTACGCCCTCCACGCGACCCCCGTCCTCCTGCAGACGGCCGACCTGGGCGGCGTCCTGCTGCTGACCTGGCTGATCGCCCTCTGGGCCGCCGGCCTGGGGGAGGCGCTCGCCGCGCGCGGCCCCGGCCGCTGGCGCCCCCTGCTCCTCCCCGCTGCCGCCTGGGGGCTGAGCGCCCTCTACGGCGCCTGCTGGCTCGCACGGCCCGAGTGGGGCACGCCGCACTGGGTGGCCATCGCCCAGCCCGCCGGCGAGCTGCCCCAGTTCTACGAGGCCGGCGCGCGACAATCGACGCTGCTCGAGGAGGTCGAGACCTATGGCCGGCTGCTCGATGCCGCCAACGCCGACGGCGCCGAGCTGATCCTCCTCCCCGAGTCGGCCCTCGGTACGAACCTCGACCGCCTCCCCTGGGCCGCGAAGGCCCTCGCCCCCCTCACCGCCGAGCGCGGGGCATGGCTCGCGGCCGGCTTCCCCGAGGACCTCCCACGCTACCCGGGCGCCCCGGCCCGTGAGGCCGACCACTTCAACGGCCTCGGGCTGTTCAGCCCCGAGGGCAAGCTCGAGGGCAAGTACCGCAAGCGCCACCTCGTCGGCTTCGGCGAGTACCTCCCCTTCCGACAGCAGCTCCAGGGGATCTACAAGCACTTCCCTGTCCGCCCCTACGATGTCACACCCGGCGCCGAGGTCGTCACCTTCGACGCCGGCGTGATCCGGTTCACTCAGGAGATCTGCTTCGAGACGTGCTACGGCTTCGATGTCCGCCGATCGCTCCGCACCGGTGGCGAGGCCGTCGCCATCCACACCAACGACGGCTGGTTCCAGAACGTGCAGGAGGCGAAGCTCCACGGCCGGGCCGCCCAGGTCCGCGCGGTCGAGAACCGCGTCACCGTGCTCCGCAGCGCGACGACGGCCTACTCGGGCGTGATCGACTCTCGCGGCCGCTGGCTCTCGCAGGTGGGCATCGACGAGGCCCGCGCCGTCGTCACCGAGGCCTGGTTCCACCCGCCCCGCAGCCTCTACCACGCCCTCGGCGACTCGGTCGTCCTGGTCCCCTCGCTCCTCACGGTGCTGGGACTGCTCGTGCGGCGGCGGCCCGCCCGCGCGCCCAACGAGCCCTCGTAGGGGCCCGTCGCAACCCGCCCGCCGGGGCGCACGCCTGCCGGGCGACCGGCCCCGCCAAGGAGGCCCCCGCCGCATCCGATGGAACCTCTCCTCCGGCTTCTCCCTCTTACGGCGCAGGAGGTGCTGTCGAGATGGTCACGCTCTGGAACCTGCTCTTCGCCAGCGGGCTCGTGGCGGCCCTGCTCCTGTGGGTGGGCTGCGCCTTCGCCCGGGCCAAGCCCGAGGCCGAGCCGCATCGCGGCGAGTGCGGGCAAGACCTCTCCCGCCCGCGCGAGACCGACGCCAAGCGCCTGCTCCGTGAGCGGCTCGAGGCCCTCGCGGTCAGCAACCCTCCCACCGACCTGCAGCCGATCGGCGCCATGTGCTACGACGTCGCCGCGCCGCCCGAGCGCGCCGAGTACGTCTGCCCCGTCTGCGGCGAGCGAACCCTCTACGGTCACGACCGGGCGGCGCTGATCGAGTGGGAGCTGCCGACGTGCCGCCGCGCGCTCCAGGGGACCCTCGAGCTGCGCAACCCCGAGGTGCGCCTCGCGCTCGACGAGAGCCAGTTCTGCCGCAAGTGCTCGCCCCATGTGACCCAGCCGGCGCTCGCCCTCGTCGTCTCGTACCCGGGGGCACAGGAGCCCGCTCGCATCGAGGGCATCGCGAGTGAGGACCTGCGCCTGATCGATGAGTTCCTCGCCGGCAGCGATCGCCACCGCGACGAGGTCGACGCCGAAACGGCCCTCAGTGCCCACGCACACCGGATCGCGGAGCTGCTCGACCTCGACGTGCCGCTCACCCGGCCCGAGCTGACCGACCAGCTCCGCGCCCTCGCCGAGACCGACCCGCCGGCCGATCTCAACCAGATCGGCGCGATGTGCTACAGCCCCGTCGCCCTGCCCGATCGCGCCGAGTTCGTCTGCCCCGAGTGCGGCCTCCACACCACCTACGCCGCCGACAAGGCCTTCCAGATCCTCTACGAGCTGCCGGTCTGCCGCAGGACGATCGGCGCGCTGGCGGCATTCGACGTCCGGCTCGACGAGAGCGAGTTCTGCCCCTCGTGCGGCCCGACGACCGACGCCCCCGAACTCGCCCTGGTCGTGGAGATCGAGGGCGAGGAGCCCGTTCGCGTGCGCGGCATCTCTCGCGACGATCTCGCCCTGATCGTCGAGTTCCTGGAGGGGAGCGCCCGCCACGTCACCGCCAACGACGCAGAGCTGCCGCTCCGCGACCGGATCGACCGGATCCGAGAGCTGATCGGGTGCCCAGGCCCGTAGGGCCGTCGCGGGGGATGGGGAAGCGAGGAGCGGCGCGATGAGTGACTGGGGCGCATTCGTCTGGGCGTGGGTCACGGCCGTGGTGCTTCTCGCACCCTACGTGGTCTACGCGATGCACCGCGACCGCGCGGCGCGGCAGGCGGGCGGGGCGTCCGAGCGCCAGGAGGGCTGCATCGGCAGCACCGCCGCTCTCCTCTTCGACATCCTCTACTACGCGCTCGCATGCCTCGTCATCCTTCCGATCACGCTCGCCCGGCGGCTGCTCCGGCGGGGACCCCGCACCACCGCACCGGAGCCCCAGGTCGCGGCCACTCCCCCCCAGCCCCCCACGAACGCCTCGGCCCAGCGCTCCGCCCTACGCGAGCAGCTCGTGCACCTCGCCGCGAGCGAGCCCGAGCCCACGACGCCCGTCGATGCGACGGCCCTCTGCTACGCCCCCGCCTGTCCGCCCGAACGCGCGGAGTACGTCTGCCCTGTCTGCGGAGAGCGCACCGTCCTGACCGACAGCCGCGCGGCATTCGCCGCCTGGATCCTGCCCACCCTCCGGCGCCAGGTTGCCGAGATCCCGCGGCTCGCCGTCCAGCTCGCCGAGCGCGGGATGTGCGCCCACTGCTACCCGCGCGGGGGCGAGGCCCAGTGCGACCTGCTCGTCTGCTTCGAGGGGGAGGCACGGCCCCGGCAGACGCGGGCCGTCTCGAGCCAGGACCTACTGATCCTCACCGAGTTCCTCCAGGGCTCCCTCGTCCACGCCGGAGCCTATGGCGGCACGACGCCGCTCAAGCACCACCTCGCCCGACTCCAGGAACTGCTCGGGGTCGAGCTGCCGAAAGGGTACCGCGCACCGTGAGCACCCTCGCAACCCTCGCACTCCTCGTCGTGCCGGCGCTTGTGCTCTTCCTCCTCGGGTGCGCCCGCGCGCGCGCCGGCGGCGAGCCGCAGGCCGGGCCCGGCGGCGCCTCCGACGACGCGCTAGCCGACACCGGCCAGCGCGAGCGCATCGCGCGGCAGCTCGAGGAGCTGGCCGCCGCGGAGCCGCCCGCCGACCTCTCGGCGGTCGGGGCCATGTGCTACGAGGTCGCCGCTCCCCCCGAGCGGGCCGAGTACGTCTGCCCCGCCTGTGGCGAGCGGACCGTCTACGGCCGGGACGAGGCGACCCTCGTCGAGACGGAGATCCCCGCCTGCCGCCGCGCCGTCGACGCGATCCCGGAGCTGCGCGTGACGCTCGATGAGAGCCCGTTCTGCCGCAAGTGCTCGCCCGATGTCGACAAGCCACGGCTCGCGCTTGCCAGGCGGTTCGTGGGGGCCGCGGAGCCGACGCGGATCGAGGGGGGCCGACTCCAGGACGTCCGGGTGCTCGGGGGGTGCGTCGCC
>CAZRDB010000215.1:0-7896 GCA_964598695.1 uncultured Armatimonadia bacterium | reverse complement strand
GACTCCCCGACGAGAGCCGGCGGCTCGTCGCAGTGCCAGGCGATCACCTCGTCGAGGTCGGCCACGTGGCTCGCCACGGTGAGCGGAACGGCGCCGCTGCGGCGCTGCCACGGCTCGAGGACGCGGAACGCGTCGGCCAGGCCCCGGGCGATCGGTGCGGCGTTACCCACCGCCGCGGGACCGCCGTGGAGCACGACGATCTCCGGCCCCGTCTCCCCGTGCGTGCGAACGTGCAGGAGTTCCAAGGTCAGTGGTCCTCTCGTGGGAAGCCCGATTCCCTCACCCGGCGCTACGCGCCACCCTCTCCCTTCTTCGCTACGCTCGAGAGGAGAGGGACAACCGAGCCCCTGGCGTCGCGTCAGTCTGCCGGGTCGTGACCGAGGGCGACCGCGATGCGCAGGAGCACCTCGTCCAACCGGGCGAGAACCAGAGCCGCAGGCAGTCGCATCACCCGTATGCCTGCCTCGGCCAGCACTCGCTCGCGCTGCGCATCCTCCTCAGGCTGGTCCTCGTGGAACCTGCCGTCTACCTCGACTGCCAGGCGGGCCTCCGGGCAGTAGAAGTCGACGACGCATGGGCCGATGGGGTGCTGCCTTCGGAACTTGGCGCCGCACAGCCGGCGGGCACGCAATCGCTCCCACAGGAGCGCCTCGGGGGGGCTCTGGGCTTGTCGCAGCCGACGCGCGGCCTCGGCAATCTCGGCGGAGGATGCGTGTCGGACCGTCCGGTCGTCGTGCCGCTGTCCATCGCTCATGCGGGCACCTCCGGTAGGATTCCCTCACCCGGCGCTACGCGCCACCCTCTCCCTTCTTCGCTACGCTCGAGAGGAGAGGGACAACCGAGCCCCTGGCGTCGCGTCAGTCTGCCGGGTCGTGACCGAGGGCGACCGCGATGCGCAGGAGCACCTCGTCCAACCGGGCGAGAACCAGAGCCGCAGGCAGTCGCATCACCCGTATGCCTGCCTCGGCCAGCACTCGCTCGCGCTGCGCATCCTCCTCAGGCTGGTCCTCGTGGAACCTGCCGTCTACCTCGACTGCCAGGCGGGCCTCCGGGCAGTAGAAGTCGACGACGCATGGGCCGATGGGGTGCTGCCTTCGGAACTTGGCGCCGCACAGCCGGCGGGCACGCAATCGCTCCCACAGGAGCGCCTCGGGGGGGCTCTGGGCTTGTCGCAGCCGACGCGCGGCCTCGGCAATCTCGGCGGAGGATGCGTGTCGGACCGTCCGGTCGTCGTGCCGCTGTCCATCGCTCATGCGGGCACCTCCGGTAGGATTCCCTCACCCGGCGCTACGCGCCCCCCTCTCCCTTCTTCGCTACGCTCGAGAGGAGAGGGACAACCGAGCCCTGGTACCGCGCGCGACCCGATGGATCCAGCCCCCCTCTCCCTTCTTCGCTACGCTCGAGAGGAGAGGGACAACCGAGCCCCTGGTACCGCGCGCGACCCGATGGATCCAGCCCCCCTCTCCTCGCGAGCGTAGCGGAGCAGGGAGAGGGGGGAGGCCCGAAGGGCCGGGGGGTGAGGAAACGGTGCCCCCTCACCACACCACCCTCGCCGGATTCGTGAGCGATGCGCACCAGGCGGTCTCGAAGCCCGCGGGCTGGTCCGGGCCCACGAGCACATGCGCGACGCGGTTGCCCTCCGTCCGGCTCGTGGTGAAGCCGCACTGGCCGTAGGCATCTCCCTCGTCCCAGTAGGCGATGTTGTCGAACGGGCTCAGCGCGACACAGAGGTGGGTCCAGCGCGCGGCGCGGAGGCCGAACCACCGCGGATCGGGGCACTGGGCGGAGACCGCCTCCTCCTTGCCCTGGCCGTCGGCGGTCGCGGTGTGGCCGGCGCTGTCGAAGTAGGTTCCCTTGCCGGCGTACCACACGCGGCTGAAGAGGCCGACGCAGAGTGCGCTGGCGTCGATGGCCGAGACGACGTAGCTCGGGTAGCAGCGGTAGGTGCGCGTGACGGTCACCTCGCTCGGGAGGCCCTTGGCCACGCGCACGATGGTGCAGACGGGGCCGTCCGCAAGCACCTCGAGGGCGCGCACCTCGCCGGGGCGCTCCTCGCCCCAGCCGGTGTCGGGTGAGGAGAAGATCACCCGCTGGAGCGCCTGCTCCTCGGCGCCGTCCGGCCCGCGGAACCACACGGGGCGCATCGCGCCGTCGCCGAGCGCGACCCGATAGCTCGCGCGCGTGACCGACTTGGTCTCGGGCTCCCATCCGCGGCCCTCGGCCGGCAGCAGCTCCGTCCCCTCGGCGGGCGCGAGCACGAGGACGGTCGGCCTCTCGGTCGCCGCCCACGTGCCGGCGAGGACGAACCGCAGCACCGGCGCTCCGTCGGCCGTGTCGACCTGGGCCGGCAGGAGCCGCGCCGGGTTACCGTCCGGCCCCGCCAGGGCGACGCGCACGGAGGCCGGGTCCGGCGGACCGTCTCCGGGCCACGCGGACTCGACGACGGGGTCGGTGCGCGCCACGCCGCCGAGGTCGACGGTGGCCGTTCGGCGCACGGCGAGGCGCGCCCAGTCGGGCTCGAGCGTGAGGCCCAAGCGGAGGGTGTTGTCGCTGACGATGAGATCGCCCTCGCCCCCTTCGAGCGAGAGCGTGAGGCTGCGGGCGCCGTCCCGGGGGCCGACCGCGATCGGGGCCTTCACCTCGGTCTCCCCGCCGCCCTTGACCCGCACCGCGCCTCGCCAGGCCTCGCCGCCGTCGCCCCAGCGGGCGACCAGCGTCCGGCGGGCCTCGCCGGCTCCGTGGTTGGCGAGGCGGCAGACGAGGGTCGGGGCCGCCTCCGGGCGCGGCGCGTCCTCGATCCGGGTTCCGGCGGCCACGAACCCGACGTCCCCCGTCTCGGCCGCGGCGCCCACGAGGCACTCGTAGGCCACCCAGTCCTTCGGGGGCGCGAGCACGAGCCGGTCGCCCTGACGCTTGGCGGCGACATCGCGGGCGGGGGTGACCTCGGGCGAGAGCGCGACGAGGCGTACGGCGCCCGGGGCGTGGCCGAGGATGGCCTCGAGGTCGAGTTCGGCCCGCGAAGTGCGCGGCTCGAGCGAGATCCGCAGCCGGTCGGGCGCGAGCGTCGCGACGGTCACCGGGCCGTCGGAGCGGATGCCGGCCGCCTCCTGCAGCGCGCCGTGGCCGTCGTGGAACCGCCAGTCGGGCCGGACGATCGAGGTCTCGAGCTTGCCGTCGACAAGCGCCTTGTGCTGGTGGAGGCCGGGGCCGTCGGCGACGATGCCGTTCGTGGGGAGGACCCAGCGGGCGCCGTCGATCTCGGCCTTCTGCCAGTCGGCGCCGAAGTTCACCGTCACGCGGGTGCCGTCCGCGAACTCCGTCTGCTGGATCGTGCGGTCGTCGGTGAGGTACCGGAAGCCGACCATTCGCTGCTCGGCGACGGCCTCGTGGACCATCGAGCTGTTGCGGTAGGCCTCGAGCCAGCGCTCCTTGCCCTTGCCGACGAACCCGAGATCGAGATCGGTCGCCCAGAACAGTGGGATCGTCCCGTACAGCGCCGTGAGCGCGACTTTGCGGTCGGTCAGGTCGGGACGGACCTTGTCGAGGTAGCCGATGCTGTCCCCCCAGTACCAGGTCGAGGCGACGCAGTCGTGGAAGACGAGTTCCCAGAACGGCGCGCGGCGCTCGTGGCCGATGCCGTACTCGAGGTACGCCTCGCTGATCTCCTCCGGCTTGGTGACCGGCACCAGGTGGCCGGCGGGCCAGCTGAAGACCATGTTGTGCGACATCATGCCTTCCTGGTAGTCAAGCCCGGCGGCCGACCAAGCCCGGCCGTGCTCGCCGCCGAGCACCAGGCCCAGGCCCCGGACGTACTCGAGCAGCGCCATCTTGTTCTCGCGGTCCTCCGTGCGCGTGCATGGGTGCTCCTCGGAGTAGCACTCGACGAGGCCCATCGCCGTGTGGACATCGAGGAAGCGTGCGGTGTAGGGGTGTTCCTCGAGCAGGCCCGGGATCGCCGCCCGCGCACCCGCGACCGCCGTCTGCGAGCAGCGGCTGTAGTACTGGTGCTTCTTGTCGAGAGTGAGCCAGCCGAGGGCCAGCCCGCCGTCCTTCTCGCGCCGGACCATGTTCGGAACCGCGGGGACGCCGTCGACGGCTGGGGTGGTGTCATCGCAGTCGACGTACTGGTCGTACTCGCCCACGAGGTAGCCGAGGGCCTCGATCTCCTCCATCTCGGCCCGGGTCCAGCGGCCGTTGAGCAGCATGTGGTGGACCCCGGCGAGGGCCGCCTCGCGCGCGAATGCGAGCCCGTTCGCGCCCCACACGTCGCACGCGCCATACAGCAGCGGGAGGTTCGGGTTGGCCTTGCGCTTCTCGGTGAAGGGGCGGACCCAGCCCTGCGCCTCGCAGAACGCGCGCATGCGGCCGGCGAGTCCCGCGGGGCTCGTGTCGCGCGGGAAGCTCCAGGTGTAGCGGTAGGCGGGAAGGCGCTCGCCCTTGCGCAGAGCCATGATCGGCAGGAGGCCGAGCACCTGCTTGCCCTGCCAGACAGCGGGCCGCAGCGCCGACTCCAGGTCGTCGTAGTCGTCGAACAGCAGCAGGGCGCCGCCCCCGGGGCCCACGACGCCGATGCCCGGCATGTCGAGCCCGCTGAAGACGCCGAGGTAGTCGCCGGGCGGGCGCAGGTTGTCGGTGGCGACGAGAACGCCGTTGCCGTACCAGGGGATGAGGTACTCCGATGGCCCCTCCACAGGGAGGAAGCCGCGCCCGATGGGGGCGTTCGCCTCCCAGCCGTCGAGGACCGAAGCGGTGAAGCCCAGGTCGCGCGCGCCGGGCGCGAGGCGCACCGTGCAGCGCACGCTGCCGATCGTCGCCTCCGGCAGGTCGGCCGTGAGCGTGTAGGCGAGGCTCTCGCCGTCGAGGCGTTCGGCATCGCGACACAGCGGCGGACGGCCGTCGTCGCCCGCCGGTACCTCGGCCGGCGCCTCGCCCCGCTCGTCGCACAGCAGGCCGACGGCGTAGGTCGCGCGGTTACCCAGGGCGATCGCGTGCGGGGCGTACTCCTGGGCTTCGCGCTCGACCGCCTCGTCGCGGTCGTTGAGACCGTAGGCGAACCGGAACCGGCGCCCGGGGATGGGGCGGTGGAGCTGCACGAGGTAGCCGAGGTCGGTCGCGCTCTCGAGGATCCAGCCGCCGAGGCCCCTGCCCTCGAGCCCCGCCCGCTCGAGCAGCGCGAGGGCCTCGGGCTCTGCGGCGAAGTCGTCGACGGCCCGGCTCGAGGCGGTGGCCCAGTCCTTCCAGTCGCCCCAGGCGAACGCGTCGGACGACGGCGAGGTGGCGGGGAGGCCGATCTGATCCCAGCCGGCCCACCACTCGGCCGAGTCGTACTCCCACCAGTCCTTGTTGTCGCGGGCGCCGGGCGCGTAGCGGTCGTCGAGGACCACCCACAGCGCGTACATGCGCTTCTCGTCCCAGCGAAACGAGACGGCGGCCGAGAGATCGGCCGGGCCCTCGGCCTTCCACGGCTTCTCGCCGGTGAGCAGGGCGGGGTCGAGCCGCCAGACCTCTGCCCCGGCCCAGTCCTCGACCCGGGCGTCGAGCGTCGGCGCGGTCGCCGTGTGGCGGATCCGGACCTCGGCGCCCGGGGGGCAGACCATCGCGTCGCGGTAGGAGTCGGGCTGGCGGTAGACGGCGCCGCTCTCGAGGTCGCGCACGGTGAGCGCACCGGTCGTGGGCTCCAGCTCGACGTGGAGCACGCCGTTGTCGAGCACGAGGGGCTCCTGGGCGAGGGTGGGGGAGAGCAGTAGGAGCGTTGCGGGGAGTAGCCATGCGAGCCGCGGGACCATCGGCCTGCCTCCTTGCGGTTGCCCCCAACGCAAGGGAGGTTCGCCGAGCTACGGCGGAGCGACCTGCCTCGGGGCAGGTCGTCCGCGGGAGGCGCAGGGACCGCGCCTCCCGCGGGGAGCGGATCGGCGTGCTACTTGCCCCAGGCCAGGTAGCCAGGGATGACGCAGTTCACGCACGGGACGAGCATCAGCCAGCCGAGCCAGTCCGGCTTGCCGAGCTTCCTCGCGACCTCGTTGTAGCAGAGGCAGGCGACGACGAAGTGCGCGTTGGGCACGAAGACCAGGATCACCCACCACATCTCCTTGTCGGCCATCTGCACGAGCTGGATCAGGTTGGCGATGGGCACCCAGGCCATCCACTCGTTGCCGACGCCGAGCCGCTTGGCCATCGTCATCTGGGCCATGGCGAGGTAGGCGTAGATCGCGATGTAGAGCACACACGAGATGCCTCCGCTGAGCAGCGCACCGAGGCCTCCACCGGAACTGTCCATGTTCAGGCTCCCTTCCACACCGTGCAAGCCGAACGCCGAGAACGCGTAGCCCGACCGGCCGACCCGCGAGGACAACGGCCACACCAACGTCTGAGTTCGGTACGGCCCGCCGTGTTCCTGTGGCCCGCGCCAACTCGGCGGCAGGGACCATTCCGCGGGGCGCGAACACTGCTCCCCATGGCTGCGCCGGGCTACCGGATCCTGGAGCACACCGCGGACCTGCGCGTCGAGTTCCGCGCTCGCTCGTTCGCGGAGCTGCTCGCGCTCGCCGGCCGGGTGCTCTTCGAGCTGCTGCTCGACGGCCCGGCACCCGGGCCGCTGTGTCTCGAACGAGACCTTCGGCTCGAGGCCGAGGAGCCCGACCTGCTGCTGCGTACCTGGCTGGCCGAGCTGCTGTTCCTGCACGAGACCGAGCACGAGGTCTACGGCGACTGCGCGGTCGAGTTCGGCCCGGAGGGCGACCTGCGCGCGCACCTGCGGGGCCGTCCGAGCGGGGAGCTGGCGGGGCGGTTCGCGCGGGAGCTCAAAGCGGTGACGTACCTCGGGCTGCTGCTCGAGCAGACGCCCGACGGCCTCCGGGCGGAGGTCATCTTCGACCTGTAGAAAGGGTGGCGCGTGCAATGGAGCGGATCGCCTTCAACGGCTGGGAGGACTGCGTTCGGCTCTCCAACCCCAAGATCGACCTCGTCGTGACCACGGCGGTCGGCCCCCGGGTCGCCCGCCTCGGCTTCGTCGGCGAGCGCAACGAGTTCTGGGAGGTCCCGGACCAGCAGGGGCTCGTGGGCGGCGATGAGTGGCGCCTGTACGGCGGCCATCGGCTCTGGCACTCGCCCGAGGCCATGCCGCGCTCGTACTCGCCGGACAACGGTCCGGTCGAGGTCTCGGCGCTGGCGGTCGGCGCGCGCTTCCGGCAGCCGGTCGAGCCGACGACGGGGATCCGCAAGGAAATCGACGTCGAGCTGTCGCCGTGTCAGCCCTACGTCCGCGTGACCCACCGGTTGCGCAACGAGGGCCTCTGGACGGTCCGGCTCGCCGCCTGGGCCCTCTCCGTCATGGCGCCCGGCGGGCAGGCCATCGTCCCCCAGCCGACCAAGTGCCATCCCGACTACCTCCTGCCGAACCGCACCCTGACGCTCTGGCCGTACACCGACATGACCGACCCGCGCGCGACCTGGGGCTCGAAGTACTTCGTCGTGCGCCACAGCCCGAGCGCTGAGAGCGCGTTCAAGATCGGCGTGAGCGCCAGCGACGGCTGGGCGGCCTACGTGCGCGACGGCGTCTGCTTCCTCAAGCGGTTCGACTACTTCGAGGGCGCGACGTACCCCGACGGCGGCTGTGCGGTCGAGATCTACACCAACAGCAACCCGAACATGCTCGAGCTGGAGACGCTTGGGCCGCTCACGACCCTGGAGCCCGGCGAGGGAGTCGAGCACGTCGAGCACTGGTTCCTCTCGAAGGGGATCGAGCCGTCGGGCGGCGAGGGCTGGATCGCCGATCAGGTCGAGCCCCGTGCCCGTGCCGCCGCCGGCGTGAAGCCGGACTGGCCCAACACGTAGCCTTCCCGCGGCCGCTCGGGAGGAGAGGGTCGTGCCGGCACGCGACGGCTCCCCCTCTCCTCC
>CAZRDB010000214.1:0-7965 GCA_964598695.1 uncultured Armatimonadia bacterium | reverse complement strand
CGGAGCTGGCGACGCTGTACTCGCCCCCCTTCCGCCATGAGACCGCAGAGGCCGGCATCTGCACACTCGACATCCGCGCCAGCCGCCCCGCGTCGCTGGACCTCCAGTTCCGACGCGAGGGGCTTCCGTTGTGGCCTCCGGCCGAGTGCGTGCGGGTCCCCCTGCCCGCCTCCACCGAGTTCCGCTCCGTCAACGTCGACCTCCGCGGTCACAAGTCGTACCGAGGCATCATCGAGCAGCTCGCCCTACGGATCTCTGCGCCCCGCGACACGGTGCTCGAGCTCCGCGGCCTTCGCATCGCGTCGGCGCCGTCCGGCCCCGCCCTCCTCGACCTCGTCGGCTGCGCGCCGCCGGCCGTGGTGAGCGCGCTCGGCCCCTCGCTCGAGATCACGGCTACCGTCGCCAACCGGGGCGGCACCGGCTCACTCGAGTCGGAGCTGACCGGAACGGTCGAGCCCCCGACCGTCGCCGAGGGCGAGCCGGTGCGGGTACCGGTGCCCGCTCTCCGACCGCTCGAAGCGACCACCGTACGGCTGTCGCTCCCGCTCCGCCGTGACTTCGCGGGCGGCGACCTCGCCGCACGCGTACGGCTTGCGGGGAGCCCGGAGCAGGTCGCTCGGACCACCGCCGTACCGATCCCCAGCCCGGCGCTCCTCGGCGGGACCCCCGGCCGGCTCGTCGACGCCTTCTTCGATGAGACCGGCCAGGCCGTGCTGCGTAACGGCCTCGTCTCCCTCGTCTTCCCGAGTGGCGGCGGGCTGTTCGGGGCCGGGGTGCTCTACGACACCACCAAGCCGGACCCGGTGCGGCTCGGGAGCTTCCCCTCGCTCGGCCGCCTCGAGACCGGCGAGGGAGTCCTGGCTCTCCGGACCGCGATCCACCCCGCGGCCGTCGCCGGCCCCACCAGCGCCGAGCTGCTGTTCCGCGTCTCGGTCCGCGCCGGGGAGACCGAGCGTGCCGGCCTGGCGCGGTTCGTTCTGGCGGCAGGCAAGCCCGATGTGCTGTGCGAGCTGCGCCTCGACGCCGGCGCGGCCCTGCCGGCGAGCGGCCTCGTGTTCCCCGACTTCCTCGCGGGCGATGGCGGCCCGGGCGTCGATCGCGAGATCGCCGTCTTCCCCGGCCTCGAGTACCTACTGGCCGGCGAGCGCTCCTCCGGGATCGAGAACGTCGCGCCCCCCGGCAACAGCCGGATCGCGCCACACCCCTACCGCTGCACCGTTCCGGCGATGTGGGTCACCTCCGGCGAGACGACCGTCGCGCTGCAGTGGGACCCGCTGCAGGAGTGGACGACCGGCGAGCGCTCGCCCACCCCGGTCTTCTCCTCGCCCGACGCGCTGACCGGGGCGTCCGCCCACCGCATGGGACTGCTCGCGCCCGGGGCCCTGTCCGGTCGCGAGAACGTGCTCGCCGCCGCCGACATGCCGGGCGTCGGGCCCGGCCCGGTCCGCCTCGCCGCCACCGTCTTCGTCGTACACGGCCGGGACGTCGAGCCGCCGATCCGCCATGCGCTCGAGCGCATGGGTGGGAGCGAGAAGGCCGCGCCTCCCGCACTGCCGCCCGAGAGCCCCGCCCTGGGCGACATTCTGGAGTGCGCCGCCGTCGGGCTCGCGGAGACGCTGTGGATCCCCGACCAACGGCTCTGGCACCCGAACCTCCCGGACGCCCACGGCCCCCTCTACAGCGCCGACTTCGCGGACGCCCTGTGGTGCTACTCCCGCGGCTACACGGAGCGGCCCTACGCCGCACCGTGCGAGGCCGTGCTGCGCCAGGCGGTCGAGGCACAGCGCGAGAGGGGCGGCTCCGTCGGCGTGGGGATCGCGATGCACGAGGGAGGACTGCTGGCCGAGCTGCGGCGCCGGATCGCCCAGGGCCACTCCCTCGCCCAGCGCGTACGGCCCGACGGTTCCGTGGCATTCGTCCCGGGGACGCCCCTGCGCGCGTCCTTCGGGATCGAGGGCGACAGCTCATCGGGAGAGACCGGCTCCGTCGCCTTCGCGCTGCTCCAAATCGCGGCCGAGACGCGGGACCCCGAGGCGCTCCGGGCCGGCCTCGCCGCGCTCGAGTACCTCGAGACCCAGACGCGGCCTGAGGGCGCCCAGGTCTGGGAACTCCCCCTCCACGTCCCGGACATCCTCGCCGCAGCCTACTGCGTGCGCGCGTTCGCACTCGCCCATGAGCTGACGGGGGACCCGACCTACCTCGGGCAGGCCCGCACCTGGGCGTTCCGCTCGCTCCCGTTCCTCTACTTCTGGAGCCCCCCGGAGCGGCCGATCATGCGCTACGGCTCGATCCCCGTCTTCGGCGCGACCCACTACCAGAGCGGTTGGTTCGGGCGGATCGTCCAGTGGAACGGCCTCGGGCTCGCCCAGGCACTCCTCGAGCTGGCCCCGCTCGACGACAGCTTCGACTGGGCGACGGTCGCGCGGGGGATCCTGCTCTCCGGCGGGCAGCAGATGCGGCCCCTCGATCCGGCAGCCTCGCCCCTCGCGGAGTTCGTCCCGGACTGCGGCCACACGGGCCTGTACCCGGATTCCTACGACCCCGTGGCCGGGAGCGACGCCTACCACTGGTGCCTCGAGGCCAGCCCGCAGGCCCTCCTCGCCGGGCGGCTGCTCGGCCGAGGCGGCGTGCCTTCGACAACGATCCTGCGCGACGGTCCGGCGTGCGTCTCGGTTACGACCGTCGCCGCCCTCGGCCAGGTCCTACTCACCGAGGACGAGCTGGCGCTGGACCTGTCGCTTCCCGCAACCTATGGGGCCCACGCACTCGTCGTGGCAGGGCTTGGGGCGCCCCGCTCCGTCCGTGCGGGCGACCGGATGCTCGTGCAGGTCCCCGATCTCGATGCCGCCCCGGAGGCGAACTGCTACGCCTACGACGCCGAGGCCGGCCTTCTCCTGGTCCGCCTCGGCCCCACCGAGGACACGGTCGCCCTCCGCGTTGCCGCCCAGCCGCGGGGGGGCGATCGATGAAGCGGCCCCGGGACACCCGCCCACCGACGACCACGGACGACGACGTGCTCCCGCACCACCTCGATGAGGAGCCCGCGCGCGAGGCCCCACTCGCGCTGGGAATCCTGTGGCGCTCGCTGCTGGTCGGACTGCTCGCGCTCGTCGGCTACCAGGTCCTCCTCATCGCCGTCGCGGCCCCCCTCTCCGGTTGGGCGCCGCTCGCGGGGGGGCCCAGCGCCGCCGCGCCCGAGAACCTCCAGGCCGCGTTGATGTGGCTCCTCGCCGTTCCGTACCTCCTCGCCTCCCTCGTCCTGACGCGCGCCCTCCCCGGCGAAGCCCCACGCTCCCTGGCCGGCGCCTCGCTCGCGGCGGCGCTGTGGGCCGCGCCGTTCTACTACCCGCCGCCCCTCACACCGGCTCACCAGCTCGACTCGTTCCTCGGTATCGCCTACCACCTGAGTCCGGCGGTCTGGGGAGGGCTGGCCGGCGGCATCCTCGCCGACGCGCTCCTGCGCCGGCCGGGCGCGCGCGGGCTCTGGGTCGCCTGGGAGGGGGTCGCGCCGGTCGCGGCGACCTTCTTCCTCCTGGTGCTCGTGCATGACTCCCCCGCCACCCGCCCCGTCCTCGGGCCGGCGCTGCTCGTGGCGTGCATCCTGTGTGGCGCCCTGGCCGGTCTCGCGAGCCGCGGGCGCAGCCACGGCCTCGTCGCCGGCCTCGGCTGCGCGCTGGTCATCGTCCTGCAAAGACCTCTGTGCCTCGGCCTGGCCTACGGCCCACTGTGGGATGGCGCGGCCGACTGGTTCCTGCCCGCCTCGGCCGTGGCGGCATCGATCGGCGCCCTCGCGCTCTACCGCCACGCGGTGCGAGGCACACCACCACGCGAGATCCCTTCCTGAGCAACCGCCCTGCCCCACTGTCCCTTCGCACCTTACTCGCACCCACTCGGGCGCACGCGGGCTCCACTCGATCCCCATCGCGCAAAAAGGAGAACCCGGACGCGCCTTGAACAGAGCGATTCGGGCGAGGGGTTTCTCTGCGGGGAACGGCGCCTGCCGCGTGCGGGGAGGAACCGAATGGCAAGGAACGGGAACGCTGTGGCGATCGCGGCCCCCGTCGAGACGCCCATCGTGGCGATCGAGACTGGGCGCCAGATCCATCCGAAGAACGGCCTCAACGCCCTCACCGGGGGCGAGTGGCTCTACTTCACCAAGTCGGTGATCACCACCGCCTACCCGCCGGAGTTTGGCCACGAACTGCGCAAGCAGCATGGCGCCTGCAAGCCCCCGCGGCTGATGCAGGAGCTGATCGAGTTCTTCACCAAGCCCGGCGGCCGCGTGCTCGACCCCTTCGCGGGCGTCGGCGGCACCCTGATCGGGGCCTCGGCCTGCGACCCGGAGCGGGAGTGCGTCGGGATCGAGGTCAACCCCAAGTGGATCGAGGTCTACGACGAGGTCTGCGCGCGCGAGGGGCTGACCCGCTTCCCGATGCACCAGGGAGACTGCCGCGCGGTGCTCGCCCAGATGCCCGAGGGCTCGTTCAACTTCGTCGCGACCGACCCCCCGTACAACATCCACCTCGAGCGCACGATGTGCAACGGCGCGTACGACGCGACCCACAGCAACCGACGCACCGACTACGACATGCACTCGGACGAGGAGGGCGATCTCGCCAACCTGGAGACGTTCGAGGACTACGTGGACGGGATGGGAGCGGTCTTCGCCGAGCTGTACCGCGTGCTCGCGCCGCGCAGCTACATGGCCGTCATCGTCCGGAACGCCTACCAGGGCGGGCGGTACATCTACACCAACGTGGCGCTCGCGCAGGCCGCCGAGGCCGTGGGCTTCGTGCTCAAGGGGGAGAAGATCTGGTACCAGGCGGGGACCCGCCTACGGCCCTACGGCTACCCGTTCGCCTACGTGCCGAACATCGCCCACCAGTACATCGTGATCCTACAGAAGCCCCGATAGGCGGGGCACGCCGGCCGGACGACGCCAAGAGCGCGTGGCTGCCCGATAGGGTGGCCCCGCGCACCAGCAGTAACAGGACGCTCTCCCGCCCGGCAGACTAATCGACCTCGACCCGGACGGTACCGACGATCCCCTCGTCCCGGAGCGTCGCGGTGATGGTGCAGGTGCCCGCGTGGCTCGCTCGGACGGTCTGGACGTTGCCGCGCATGAAGGCGACATCGGTGTCGCTCGAGCCCCACTCGTAGTCCTCGTAGTCGTTGTACTCGGAGAGGCGGCGGCCGTTCTCGTTGAAGGTCTCCGCCTCGATGTCGTAGTCGCGGCCCGCCTCGAGGTAGGCAACCCCGCCGACGGTGCTGACTCCGACGATCCGGATCTGGACCTCATAGGGCTCCATGGACGAGAGGCTGGAGCAGCCGGCCGAGCTGAGCAGGACGACGATGATCCCGCCGAGGAGAAGCAGGCGCAGGGTGTTCCGCATCGGATCACTCCCAATCGTGGAATGGGCTCCCCGCCTATTCCCCATCTCCCCGCCTCTCCCCTGCGGGAGCGGTAGTCTCCAGACGCAGCCCGGCCCCGGGGGGTTCCGCCCGGGGCCGGGTGACAACAGTGACAGTGGGACGCCAGGGCGGGCGCGAACAACAACGCGACCGGGCGATCGGAACCTGGACGGTCCTAGCGAACAATGACTGCGGCGGCCACGGACTCATGGTAGCTGCCCTTGTCGACATTCACGTAGAGCATGCACCTTCCGGCAGCCACCGCCTTCACGCTCGCGTCCAGCGTGCCCGGATCGCGCTCGAGGTGGGCGGTCGCTGGCGTGTCGATCGCCGCAGACCACAGAGAGGCCAGCACGGGGCCGAGATCCACGCTGTTGCCGTCACGGCCGGTAACACGGAGGGGGTACGTCTGCCCCCTTGTGAGGAGGAACGCGCCGCTCTCGGTATCTGCCGAGGCGATGTCGATCGTGATCGCCTCCGGCTGGTGCTCGGCGACGGTCTTCTCCGACAAGACCCGTGTCACACCGGTGCACCTGGCGTTGCCCTTGGGCCGCGCGCTGAGGTCCACCTTGCCCTCAGTCGTGACGCGGAAGGTGCGGCGCGGAGCGCTGTCGCCGGTCGTCCATGTGAGGTGCGGGTTGGCGCCGTCCACGGGCACGGCAGCCCATTCGTAGTCACGGTTGCTATCGAGCGAACCGACGACGCGGCCGTCAGCGTCGTAGGCCCGGGCAATGATGGCGTATTCCGCCTCCCTCTTCTCGGCGGTCGACTCGGTGTTTGTCGCCACCGAGTACTGCCCAAGCACATTGGACGTGGCCGCATTGCCATCGCTGCCGACGATGCTGAGTTCCACCCGCACTATCTCCCCTGTGTTGGGTAGGCCGCAGCATCCGGCAGCCGCCAAGCAGATGCCCGCCACCGCGAGCAAGAGACCCCTGCAGATTCCCACCATTCGCTCCTTTCATGTTCCAGATGGCTCGGGTCGGCATGCACCGCGACTCTGGTCGCGGGCCGACCTCAAGGCGCGGCTTGCCCTGCGTATTGCTCCACAGACCGCGCCGGGCGTGGTGGCCGGTCGGCGAAGCGTCGCTCGCGGAGCGGATCATTCGAGGCGGCCCAGCGCCATTGCCGAACCGCCTGCCCCGATGGGTCAGGTCCACGACAGGCCGCCGGTGCAGTCCACACCGCCCACCGAAGCAGTCCTGATTCGCCTCGGCCTCGCAACGGCAGGCTCCAGGAACTGCCGCCGAACGACTCGCGATCCTGGGGGCCCCAAGCCCTGCGCGCGGGGTGGGGGGCGCCCCCCGCGTGACCTGCGTCGGACGAGGCGCCCTGCCCGACCGCCGAGGCCGGACTCGGCTTCCCCGCGTACTCGCCCAGGAGGCAGTTGGCCTGTTCCTGGCACTGCCCGTTCGAGGCGCTCAGCCCTGCGCGAGCAACAGCCGAGCTGCCTAGGTTCGGGGTCCGTGAGGCAGCACGGAGCGAGAGCGTCTTGGACGCCGGCGACAGGGCCACGCATGGTCGAGTCATGGATCTCCCCTCCTCATCCGGTGTTCGGGCGGGGCGACACACCGCTAGAAGCGGAACTCGGGGCCGATCTCCATCCGGAGCTTGCCTGGGGTGCCATCCCAGAGGGACGGCCTGACGCAGTCCCAGGCCGGTGGCGTCTCGCCCCAGATGATGCGCAGATGCCAGAGCTGCTCCGCATCGTGGTCGCCCTTCTTCTCACGGTGGGTTACGTCGGCAGTTAGGCTGGGATGGAAAGCGTTCAGGCGACTGTACAGCGTGTACGGGAGGTCGGCCCGCAGACAGAGGCCCCACCTGTCGCCAGAGAAGGACTTCCGCCACTCCACGTAGGGCCCGAAGTGCAGTCGGACGGTGTCACCCCACAGATCGGCGCGGCGCCCGGTGGGGGCCCCGCCCGACAGGCGCGCCTGGGCGGACAGGCTCGCGCCGACCAGTAGGTTGCCGTCGTCGGCGACCGCCCAACTCCGGTCCACGTTCCCCGCGAACTCCACGGTCCCCTGTGGCAGGGCAACGGCGCAGCCTGCACGCCAGCCCAGCCAACCTCCACCCTTCCACCGGAGGCTGGCAATGGCGCCGCCGAGGTTGGCGGTCTCTTCCGTGCCACTGGAGCCTTTGGCGCTTGCCGCAGACGTGCCGTCGGAGATGGGGATGGCGCCAAGGAAGCCCGTGCTCAGCCTGGCCGAGTACTCGGTTGACCTGAGTCGGCCCCAACTGGTGTGCATCCGTCGCGCTCCGAGTGGCAGTGTGACCCCGCTGAGGCCTGTCAGCTTGACGTCCACCGAGCTCTGCGCGGTACCGGTCGCCTCAGCCACGCCCTCCTCGTGCTCGAAGGCCTTGGATGCGCCCTTTGGCACGTCGATCCGGTGCGCCATGAGCTCTCTCAGGACGGAGGCCCATGTGGACTTCTCGCGAGGGTCGGGCGCCGCAATGAGGGGGGCGTTGCGTAGGTAGGCGTCGACAGCGGCCGGCAGCGCTCCTCCGTGTTCGTCCTTCCCGCTCAGTCTCGCTACGGCACCGACTGCCGCT
>CAZRDB010000213.1:0-7972 GCA_964598695.1 uncultured Armatimonadia bacterium | reverse complement strand
GGCCGCTGTGGACCCCGCCCTCCGCCTCCTCGAGCGCCCGGCACTGGGCGCACTCGCACCAGCCGGTCCAGTCGTTCTGACCGAAGGGGACCGTCCAGCTCTCGGGGTGGTCGCGCAGCCACTGCTTCATCCGCTCGGCCATGAAGTCGAGCAGCTCAGGGTTGGTGATGCACAACTGGCCGCCCTCGTGTGTGCGCTTGCCGCCGATCTCGCTGAACCACTCCGGGTGCTCGGCGAAGTGCTCGTCGGGCGGGACGAACTCGTAGAAGCTGTGGCCGCAGCCCTGGTAGAGGCACTCCCCTCCCCTGGTGGCGTCGAGCCGGTACCGGTGGCCGTTCATCCGGTTGCGCACGGCCCAGTCGGGGTCGAAACCGGCGAACCAGAACGACTCGCGGTACTCGAGCACCGGTGTGCGCCGGATGTCGAGCGGACCGATCGTGACGCCCGCGAGGTTGGGCACGCGGCTGAGCGTGGGGGTGTACCAGCGGAAGTCGAGCTGGGTCTCGAGGAACTCGTACACGGCGTAGAGAGTCCCGCGCGGCCGGCCGCCGGTCAGCACGAGGTCGTCGCCCACGGTTCGGATGATCAGCTCCTCCGCGCCGAGGGCCGCGAGGTCCACCTCCGGGAGCATCGCCTGCACGAGCGGGCCCTGGCCCACGTAGATCGCCGGCTCTCCCGCAGCCTCCGTAGCCTCGACCACGGGGAACGCGGCGCCCGTGGCTTGCCCGAGGAACCGCGATAGCTCTTCCGCCGCGTGGCGCTCGGGCGCGATGGCATCGGGGCTCAGCGCGATCCTGCGGCCGGCATCGATCGGTCCCATCCTCTACACCCTCTCCAGTGATCCGACGCCTACCGCACCCGGATCCGGCTCGCGCCGGGACCGAGGGTGGCGAAGGGCCCGGGGAGCACACGCTCGCCCGTCCGCTGCTCGCCGAGGCAGTCGGTGTCGAAGACCAGTTCGGAGCCGTCACGCGTCTCGTACGGGAGCTGGGCCACGTGCGTCGTCCCGAGCGCGGCCCCGGTCACACGCGCGGCTCGCGCCGTGCGGAGCGCCGACGGGGGGATCAGCCGCACGAAGTAGGCGACGCCGTCATCCTGGAGGTCGATCGCGGGATCGGCTTCCGCGTCCACGATCGGCGCGACCTCGGCCGAGTAGGGCTCGGCCCCGGCGAGGTAGACGTTGCCGGCCGTCAGGAGCGGGACCGGCCGGTCGTCATACAGCCGCAGGCCGCTGCCCGGGCCGACGAAGAGGTTGTTCACGAACCGATCGTCGCCCCCGCCCGTCCGGGCGAGGCCCGCCACCGCGGTGCTGTGGGCCGGGTGGTAGGGCGTCTCGCGACCGAGATCCGGGAAGCCGCTCAGGACGCCGGCGAAGAGGTTGTGCACGTACGCGCCGCCCTGCGAGACATCGAGCAGGTTCGCGCCGGAGAGGAACAGGTTGTTGTCGACCACGAACGGCCCGTGGTTGACCTCGACGAACAGGTCGGTGCCGTTGTCGTGGAACAGGTTCGCGTGGACGCGGGTGCCCTGCGCCATCCAGTCAAGCCACAGGCCAAGACAGGTGCGGTAGATGTGGTTCCGGCGGATCTCGGTGTCGATCGCGCCATGGAACTTGATCCCGGCCATCTCGGCGCCCGAGAACAGCCGCCGCATGTGGATCTCGTGGATGACGTTGTCCTCAACCGTGCTGAAGGCCGCGCCCATGCTGCCGACGATCCCCGCCTGTTCGCAGTGGGAGATCGTGTTGTTGCGTACGACGTGACCGCCGATGTGCTCCTGGTCCCACGGGATTGAGAAGGCGTGGGCCCGCTCGATGGTCGCCACGTAGCCCTCGGCCGTGTTGGCGGAGGTGTTGTCGAACTCGTCGCCGTGCTTGCCGAGAGCGATCCCGGAGCAGACCGAGTGGCTGATCGTGTTGTCCTCGATCACCCATCCCTTGCTCCAGTGGGTGCCGATGAGGCCGATCTGCTCGGCCGTCGGCGGCGCCCACGGCGTGGCGGCGTGGCACATCGTGAAGCCTCGCACGGTGATGTAGTTGCGGCCGGGCTCGGAGGGGTAGAAGACGGTCCGGCGGACGTTGATCTCCACACGTCCCCGATTGGGGTCGACGCCGGGGAACTGGGCCCGAATCGTCGTCTCGCCCGCATCGACCTCGGCGAACCACAGGCTGGGGTTCAGGCCGCGGGCCCGGATCTGCTCATCGCGCGAGAGCAGGTTCCGAAACGAGAGGCACACGTCGTGCACGCCCGACAGCCGTCGGATCTCGGCGGAGACGGAGACCCAGACCTGCCAGTCGGCGGTGGAGGGCACGACGGTCTCGCCGAGCAGCTCGCCTTGGGGGCTGTCGAGACGGATCTCGATCCGGCCACCCTCGGTGGCGGAAGCGACGCGCAGATCGATGGTGTCGGTCCCCGCGCCGAAGTCGAGGCCCTTGTAGAGCACCCAGTCACCGTGCTCGATCCAGCCGATGCACTCCCCGCCCTCGACGCACGGCGCGGTCTGGATCCCCTGCTGCTCGGCGAAGCGGACGGCGGGGGTGCTCCGGCCGTCGATCTCGAACCACGCCACATTGAGCAGGCAGTGACCGGGCTCGGCGGTCATCCACTCGGGCTTCGCGCCATCGGGGAGGTACAGCTCGTCGAGACTCGCGGCCTCGGTGAGCCACTCGCCGTCGAGGTACACCGCGCCGGTGTGGTGCTCGCGGCCGCGCGGATCGAACCAGTCGCCGCGGATCGGGTCGGCGTAGGGGTTGAACGAGCCGAAGAAGGCGTTCGGGAGCGTGAGCCTCCACACATCGCCACGGTCGTGGACCCAGCCGGTCGCGATTTCGGAGCCACGGATCTCGACCTGCTCGCCGGGCGCGGCCCGGTAGACGATGCGCGCGGTGTCCGACGCGCCACCCCGGGGCGGATCGACCCGCTCGCGGTAGATCCCGGCGTGGACGGTCACCGTGTCGCCAGGCCGGGCGAGGTCGGCCGCCCGCTGGATCGTGCGGAGCGGGCGCCGCGCGGTGCCCGGGGCGGCGTCGCTCCCACGGGGGCTGACGTGAAGCTCGGTCGCGGCGGCGGCCGCCGCCAGCAGGCCGAGAAGCAGTGCGGTGGAGACTCCGCGCATGGGTGGCGCCTTCTTCCGGGATCAGCAGTTGGCCCGCCCATTCGCCCGCGGGGCGGGGAGGCCTCCCTCGCCGCGGCGAGGAGCTGTCGCCTACTCCACCCACACCCCGACGTCATCCACCAGGACCGTCTCGTCGAGCGGGACGACCTCCAGGTCGAAGGAGGCGGCCTCGGCATCGGCCACGGTGATCGTCGCCTCGAGCTTCGTCCACTCGCCCGCGCGACCGCCCTGGGCCACGGGCTGATAGCGGCCGAGCCACTCGCCGTCCTGACCGAACAGAGCGAGCGCCACCTCGGCCGAGCCGCGCACCCAGGCGCTCACCTGGTAGCTCCGGCCGGCCTCGACGGGCGTGCGGTTGCTCGCGCGGCCGGGCCAGGCCACGCCGGGCGCGAGCGCGATGCTCTTGACCCCGCCCCGAGCCTTCGGCAGCACGAGCGCGCGGCGCCCGCTGTGCGCCATCTCATCGCCGTACTCGACGGGCGAGCCATCGTAGTAGACCCAGCCCCACTCGCGCTCGAAGCCCGGGTTCACCACGAGGTTGCCGCCCTGGCGCGCGATCTGCTCCTCGAGGTGTGCGGGGATGTCCGGGAAGCCGAGCCCGGCCCGCTCCTCGGCACTCGGCACGAGCGGCTCGTGTGGGGCCGACGCGCCAAAGAACGCGCGTTCCATCGCGTCGAGCATCGCGCAGCCACGCTGCCGGGTGGGCTCGAGATAGCTCCCCTCACCGAACTCGTTCCAGGTGCCGATCAGCGCCAGGCCGAGGCCGGGATCGACGCAGGGCTTGAGCGCCGCGCAGAGCGCCCCGAACTCCTCGGGCGATTGGCCGGTGCGGTGGATCCCGCGCTCGCCGTACCACGGGCGGGAGTCCCACCCCGGCGATACGGTGGGGATCACCGGCAGCTCGCCGGAGGCGGCCCCCTCGCGCCACATCGGCTCCACGATGGGCCGGATGGCGGAGTAGGGCGCCTCGGTCGCGCCCTCCGGCAGCCCCTCGGTCGCATAGCTGTACAGGGTGACGGCGTCGAAGCCGGCCTCGCGCATCGCGCGCAGCCTGTCGGGTCGCGGGGCCTGGATGCACACGAAGTAGAGGCCGCCCCACTCCCCCGCGGCCGCGCTCATCCGCTCGAGCATCGCCCGGCAACCGTCGGCGCCGAAGCTCTGGATGAGTCGGTCGGGCCGTGAGATGACGAGGACCTTCCGGCCGTCGGCCACGCGGAGGTAGTTGGGCTGGCTAAGGTAACGCTCGCCGATGGTTGCGACGAGCCGGAGCAGGCCGTCCTCCGTGTAGGCGGGCGCGCCGCCCTCCTCGTTGCACCACATCAGGGCGAAGTCCATCCGCTCGCGCAGAGAAGCATGCAGGAAGCCCCGATCGAGCGCCGCGTTGTGCTCGGAGACGGTGTCGGTGCCGGCGTCGTAGTACCAGTCGAACACCCAGAAGGAGATCCCGTGTTGGGTCGCCTGGCGGATGTGCCAGTCCTGCACCGCGGGGAGATCGTCGCGGTAGTAGCCGAGGATCGGGTCACGCCCGCCGTACTCCACGATCGGCGCCCAGCGATCGGGGCAGAACCAGCCAGGGAAGTAGTAGCAGCCCACGCGCAGTGGGGCGGCGGCCCAGGCTCCGCCTGCGAGCAGGCAGAGCAGCAGCAACGGCATCCGGCGGACGAACCGGGCACGCACCACGAGCCACTCCTCCTACCGTTCCACGAGATCCACGAACACGGGCTCCCTCGCGGGCGCGGAGAGCGTCACAGCCTCGCCCGCCCGCGACTCCCGAGCATGGGCCAGAGTGGACCTCGTGGAGGCGGGTGGCAACCCGGCCCGCCGGAGTTCGCCCAGAGCGCCCACCGTGTGGATCTCGTAGGGGCGCTGCTTGCTGCGCCCCCGGGTCTCCGCCTATCGGGCTGACTGGGCGGGTTGACGCAAGTGACGCATCGAGGGCTCTTGTGCGAACATCCCCATAGGCCCCTTCTTCCCCCCTAAGGTAGCCAGTGGGGAAGAGGGAGCTACTACAGAGAGTGGCGCCAGAAGCACTCGATGCGTCATTACCGTCACTCGCCCTCGTTGCCGGTCAGCCTGAGCCCCTGCCACACCCGTCGGCCGCCCGAGGAGTGGCCCCGCGCAGCGCGAACCTCACGGGGGGAGGCGGGGCTGCGGCGCGTCTCTGGGAGGTACGCCCATGCTACCGGCCTGCTGCCACGCGCGATCCGTTCTCTTCCGTGCCACGCCGAGCATGGCCCTGCTGGCGGCGTCACTGGCCCTCGTGTGTCCGGCCGCAGCGCAGGCTCCGCCCGCACCGGCTCAGGGCCTGTGGCTCTACCCCGCGCCGGGCCAGGAGGACTACCGCTCCGAGCACTACCGGGTGGCTGTCGCGCAGGGCGGCGAGCCGACGGAGATCTTCTGCTACCGCACGCGATCGATCTGGCACCACGAGTTCCCGGGTGACTGGGCAGCGCGGTACTTCCCGCAGGACAACAACTGGGTGAGCTTCTCCTTCGCCGGGGCAGTGACCGTCGTCATCGAGCCCCTGCAGGTCAGGGCCGTGGGTGTAGAAGTGCGGCCCGACCCGGCCGGTGTCTCGGCCACCGTGCGCGAGGGCAAGGTCGTCGTCGAGATCAGCAGGCCGGGCCAGTACTACGTCATGGTCAAGGCCGAGGGCGCTCCGCAACACGATTTCGACCACCCGCTGTTCATCTTCGCGAACCCGCCGGAGACCGACGCCCCGGCCGAAGGCGCCCCGGGTGTCCACTACTTCGGCCCCGGCGTGCACGACATCGGCTTCCAGTACCGCGTGGGCGCGGGCGAGACGGTGTACCTCGCCGGGGGCGCGCTCGTGCGCGGCTCGCTCTACTACGAGGGCGACGGGGTGCGCATCCTGGGCCGGGGGGTCCTGACCGATCGGACGCTCATGCTCCGGCGCGTGGAGTCGGCCCTCGCCGAGAGGGCAGCCGGCAAGCCGAGCGCCTGGGAGCTGAACCATGACGCCATGTACCGCGACCAGTGGGCGACGATCTACGGGGACGTGGGGGCCGATGGGGCGCTCATCGAGGGCATCACGATCGTGGAGTCGCCCTTCTACATGGTGCGGACCCACGGGGCAGGCACGGTCTTCCGCAACCTGAAGCTCATGTCCGACCTGTACAACAACAACGGGATCGTCGCCGGGCCCAACCACAGGATCCTCGACTGCTTCTTCAAGGTGGAGGACGACGTCTTCTGCTGGATGTCGCCGGTCTCCGAGACACGCAACTGCGTGATCTGGAAGCAGGACAACTCCTGCATGGTCCAGCTCGGATACGGCTACGGCTACGCCACCTACGGCCACGTCTTCGCCGACAACTGGGTGATCCGTGACGTGACAAGCGTCCAGAACCAGTCGCGCGCGCTGTTCGGCCTCGCCTCGTCGATCGGCACCAGCTTCACGGACTGCCGCATCGAGAACCTCAAGGTCTGGGGCGACTGCCTCAACTTCCTCGCTATCGACAACTGGTACCGGCCTACGTCGTGGTCGGCACAGCCCGAGGGTGAGGTGCACCTGCGGCCCGTCGCGCTCTCGTTCCGCAATGTCGAGATCACCGGGACCGAGAGGGGCGACTACTGGGGCCCGGAGGTGGCCGATCTGGCGAACGGCCCCATGCGGTCGCGGCTGCGGACCGAGGGCGAGGGGACCGTCCATATCGTCCTCGACAATGTGAGCATCAACGGCAGACGACTGGACAGCGACGCCGACTGGCCCAACGGCGTTCTCCGACAGGGCGCTGTCACCGTCGAGTACCGGTAGCGCCAGAACGGGTGCGGCCCTGCGCTCGCCCCGCCGGTCCTTCGGTGGGACAGGCGCCTCCACCCGACACCGCGACCCGCGCGCGCCGTGACCACCCCCAAAGCAGCGGCGTCACGGAGGCCTGTCCCACCAAGGTCCAACGCTCACCCCTCCTCTACGGCGCCTGCGCGAGCCCCTCCCAGCGGACCGACCAGCTCCCGTCATCGGGGAAGCCGGGCGCGTGGCGCGCGGGCGCGCCGTCCCACCCCGCGGCCATCATCGCGACGGCGTACAGGAGGCCCCCGTTGCCCGGCAGGTAGGGGCAGGGCCCGCCGGTGTTCACGCCACGCGGGTCGTACGCGTTCTGTGGCGAGGGGTGGAGCAGCGCCTCCACCGCGAGACCGGGCTCGCCGTTGCGCGCCGCGGCCATTGCGTACCACGGGAAGTCCCACCCCCAGTGGGCGCAGGTCCAGTCCTCGGCCATGTGGAGGAGCGTCGCATGGGCCGTCGCCTGCTCCACCCCCTCGAGCGGCGGCAGCATCCCGAAGACCCCGAGCGCGTCCGGGTGGTCGCCGCCGTGGGCATCGGTTCGCTCGGGTGAGAGCACGTAGAGCCCCTCGTGGACGGGCAACGGGGCGAGACCCGCACGGACCGCGTCCCACTCCGGCTCGCGCGGAAGCTCCAGCCGTTCGCGCCAGCGTTGGGCGGTGTCGAGCCCGAACCGCCAGTAGGCCAGCTCGAACACGGTGTCGAAACTCGTCGGCTGCTCACAGGCCGGCATCACGGGCCGAAGGTGGTACGTACCCGCCTCGTCGGCCACGGGGAAGTCGGCCATGTACTCGGCCGTCGCGAAGACTACCTCGCGCCACTGCTCGAGCGTCTCGCGCGTCGGACGCAGCCGGTAGGCGAGTTCGGCGAAGAAGATCGGATGTGGCTGCTGCCAGTGGAGCACGAAGCTCCCCGCCCACGGCGCGGTCCGGCCCTCGGGGCCGACCTGCTTGCCCCACTTCGCCCCCCCGTAGCCGAACTGGGAGGCGAGGCGCCGAGCCATCGGCAGGAAGCGCTCGTAGCAGCCGAGCGCCTCCTCGGCCATCTCCCACC
>CAZRDB010000212.1:0-7984 GCA_964598695.1 uncultured Armatimonadia bacterium | reverse complement strand
GAACTCGAACGGCGCTCCGGCGTCCGAGACGATCGCCGTGTGGTGGTTGCGCAGCGCCGGCTCGAGGCCGAGGTTGTCGTACACCCCGCCATCCGACAGCGCCACCCGCTGCATGATCCTGGCCCGGTCCGCTTCGCGGTACTTGCCCCTCCTGAACTCCCCCGGCGGGATCGGCACGCGCATCGGCCCGAACACCGGCGGGAAGCACGCCGAGGCGGCGACCGCGTACGCGAGCGGCAATGACGCCGGCGTGCGGGCATAGCCGGCCCGGTAGTCGCCCACCCTCGCCCGGGTGAAGACCCAGCTCACCCCGAACGCCACGTCGGTGGCGCAGAACACGAAGCGGGGTGACTCGGGGATCTCGCGCAGCCGTCGCCTGGACAGCCGCCCCTGGTAGCGTCTCACCATCGCCCTGGCGCGCGGCCCGGGGAACGCCCAGCTCCACAGCGCGTGGGCGAGGATCGGCCAGGTGCAGAGGTCGCGCGACACGAATCGGCGGAACGACCCGGCGATCTGGTGCTCCCAGTCCGTGACCTCGGCCAGCGAGGTCCAGCCGTGCCGGCACATGGCGTCGGCCAGGAAACCCGCCAGGATGCTGCCGCCCGATACCGAGCTGAGCGTCGTGACCTGTCCCAGGATCCCCAGCTCCCACAGCCGCCGCAGCACCCCGAGGTGGAAGAGCGAGGCACGAAACCCTCCGCCCGACAGGCAGAGCGCCAGCCGCTCGCCGTCCACCGCCGCACTCTGCCGCGCACCACCCTCGATCACTGGCGCCATGTCTGCCTCCTGCGCCTCGCCCCCGGCGACGCTCCCACGGCAGATGCCGATCCCGTTCGCCGCGAGCCATGTGCCTGATCTGACTGCGGACAGCGTACCACCGGATCCGTCTCGCGCGGCCTCGCTGCCGGGGGCGTGGGATGGGCCGCCGTCAGGTCGCCTCGGAGAACACCAGCGCGAGGCCGTCCTGCGCATCGCCGAACCGCACGCTGTAGCGAAATCGGCGGCGCCAGCCGGCGTTGCTCCACCACGAGTTGCACCGGCTCGAGACGTTGAATGCCAGCACCGGTCTGGTCCCATGCTCGCCTCGCAGCACGCGGGCAACCGCTGGCGCGTCGGGGTGTCGGTGCTGCGTCCCGTCGGTTGAGAACAGCCACAGGGGGCACCTGACCGCCTGCACGAGCGCCTCGCTGACGTTGCGCTTGCTGCCATGGTGCGGCAGCTTGAAGGCATCCAGCCCGACCGGCCAACCACCGCCCAGCGTCCGCAAGCCCTCGACGACGTCTTCCCCGTAGGCGTCGCCCGCGAGCAGGAGCCTGACGCCCCTGTACTCGAGTAGCAGGACGATGCTGCTGCCGTTCGCCGCGCTGTCGTCGGGCTCCCACGCATCCTCGGCCAGGGCGGCGAGACCCTCCTCGCTCTCGAGCCACGGCGGGGGCACGGGACCGGCCCGCTCCGACTCGCGCGGCGGCCCCTCCAGCCGGCCCTTGCGAATCGCCTCGTTGACCTCGTCCGCCCAGGTGTCCTGCAGCTCCCGCAACCGATGCGGCGTGGGCCCCAGAACGGTCAGCGCCAGGCCGCCCGCGAGCTCGACCCGCCGCGGAGGCTCGCCCGGCCTCCGCCACACCGGCCCGCCGCCGAACGCGGTGTTCCAGCGCTGGCCGGCGAGCCAGCTCGAGAACCGCTCACCCTCGACCGGCCCGCGCGGTCCCAGGCCGCCCGAACGCGGCCCGAGAGCGACGCTCCGCCCGTGCAGGTGCTCCCATCCGTTGAACCAGACCTCGCCGAGCTCGAGCCCCTCCATCGGCCCCGCCTCGGCCAGACAGGTGAGCATGCCGCCGATGTGGTCGCTGTCGACGTGCGTTCCCACCAGCAACTCGAACCGCCGTGCGGTCGGAGCCAGACGCTCGAGCCGCGCCCGCAGCGCCGTTCCCACCTCCCCGGTACCCATGTCGACGAGCAACTGGTGCGCGCCGTCGTCGCCCCACCGGACCCAGAGCGCATCCCCCTGGCGCGCCGGTAATGCCTGCAGCGTGAGCATGGTGTCGGCTCCTTCCCGGTCCGGCACGGCAACACTCTGATCCGCGTCCTGACCGACCGCAGCGCGTCGTCGATGACCCGACCTTGCCTGGAACCTCGGTCGCTCCGACCGCGGCGTCATCGCCCGTTTGGGTGATGACGGCGGCCGGCGCGGGCCTCACCTTCGCTACATACGAGGTCTGGTCCGGGGGACGGGCGGCCGGGCCCGCGGTCGCCAGCAGAGCTCTCGAGACCCACGACCACGGGAGGATGAGCGATGCACTACCTGTACAACCCCAAGATCACGCTCCCCGACAGCGGGCGGGTGGTGGGGACCGGCTGGCTCCCCCCTCTGCCCGACCTCCGCGACTTCACCGAGGCGCACAAGGAGATCGCCCCCCTGGCCAGCAAGGTCGGCCTCGGTGCCCGCAAGGACGCCCCGGCGCTGCCGGCGAAGGTCGACCTTCGCCAGTGGTGCTCCGAGATCGAGGACCAGGGCGGCCTCGGCTCGTGCAGCGCCCACGCCGCGGTCGGCATCGTCGAGTACTTCGAGCGGCGGGCGTTCGGCAAGCACGTCGACGCCTCGCGGCTGTTCGTCTACAAGGCCAGCCGCAACCTCATGCAGGTGCAGGGCGACACCGGGGCCTGGCTGCGCACGGCGATGGGCGCCCTCCGCCTGTGCGGCGCGCCGCCGGAGAAGTACTGGCCGTACACCGACCAGAGCCCCGACTTCGACGTCGAGCCCCCGGCGTTCGCCTACGCGCTGGCCGACAACTACGAGGCACTGAAGTACTTCGCCCACGACCCGTGGGGCGCCGGCGCAGCGGGGAGCGCGGTGCTCGCAAGCGTCAAGAAGTACCTCGCGGCCGGCATCCCCGCCATGTTCGCCTTCTGGGGGTTCCCTTCGTTCGGGAGCACCGACGTCAAGGGCGGGATCCCGTTCCCCTGCCCCGGCGAGCAGGCGCAGTGGGGCCACGCCGTCGACGCGGTGGGCTACGACGACGCGCTGAAGATCCGCAACACGGCGTGCAAGACACGCTCCACGGGCGCGCTGCTGATCCGCAACTCGTGGGGAGGGAGCTGGGGCGACCAGGGCTACGGCTGGCTGCCCTACGAGTACGTCAGGCAGGGGCTCGCGCTCGACTTCTGGTCGCTCATCAGCGCGGGCTGGGTCGACACGGGGGAGTTCAAGCTCTGACGCTCCCGGGAAGGGGACCGTCACGGACATGACGCCGGCTCGAAGGCCGGCGGGGAGGTAGAGATGACCGGCAGAAAGGGAGTGGCACTCACCATCGGGCTCAACGCGGTCGATCCGGCGCACTACGCCGGGTGGTCTGGCGACCTCGTGGCCTGCGAGGCCGACGCCCACGACATGGCGCGTATCGCCAAGCACAAGGGGTTTGGGGTCGTCACGCTGCTGACCAGGCAGGCCACGCGCAGCGCCCTCAAGAAGGCCCTCCTCGCGGCCGCCGAGGCGCTGAAACCGGGCGATATCTTCATGCTCAGCTACTCGGGCCACGGCGGCCAGCTCCCCGACCTCAACGGCGACGAGGCGGACGGGCTGGACGAGACCTGGTGCCTGTGGGACGGCGAGTGGGTGGACGACGAGCTGTACAAGGCGTTCGGTGCCTTCAAGCGGGGCGTCCGCATCCTCGTCTTCTCCGACTCCTGCCACTCCGGCACGGTGGTCAAGGCGAGGTACTACGGCGAGCGGCCTGCCGCGCCCGCCGCGGCTCCGCCCGCGCGCTACCGGGCGATGCCGCTCGACGCGGCGGCCCGCACGTTCCACCAGAACCGGGAGCTCTACGAGCCCATCCTGCGCGATGCCGAGCTCGCCAAGAGCAAGGCCGCCGTCAAGGCCTCCGTCCTGCTCATCTCCGGGTGCCAGGACAACCAGTACTCGGCCGACGGCGCGTTCAACGGCCTGTTCACCGGCACGCTGCTGCAGGTGTGGAACGGCGGCAAGTTCAAGGGCAGCTACAGCCGATTCCACCGGGCCATCGCCGATCGCATGCCGCCCGACCAGTCGCCCAACTACTTCACGGTCGGCATCCGCTCGCGCGCCTTCGAGAAGCAGAAGCCGTTCACCATCTGAGGCCCCCACCCACCGGGCGCGGTCAGGGACAACCGCGCCCACCACCTGCACGGGCCGAGAGGCCCCCACCAGCCGGGCCGGATCGTGTAGGCTGGAGGGGACCGACCGTTCTGTCGACAGAGGAGGTGTGACGTGGGACAGCAGGGCAGCGCTCACCTGTTCGGGGACGGCGGTTTCGACGTCATCTACGCGCTCGAGGGGCCGGGCCGACTGACGGACGTGCTCGGCAACGGCCCTTCCCGGCGGGCGGTGGTGAAGCTCGCAACACCCTCCGCCTCGCTCCCCCTCCTCGGCGAGGAGCTCGTCTTCGGCGCCTCCCTCGACGCCACGGCCGTCGTTCACGAGCGCGGCCGGGCGATCGACGGGTTCGAGCAGGCGCCGATCCCCGGCCCCGCCTCCGGCCGGGTCGCCGAGGCCGTGCTCTCCGCCGGGATCAAGGCGCGCGCCGAGCTCTCCCCCGCCAGCTCCCCGTGGGCGCTGTCGGTCGCCGCCGCCGGCACCGCCGGGCTTTCCTACCGCCATCTCCTGCCGGTCGGCGACGAGCGCACCGTGGGCGACGCGCTGTACGACGCCCTGGCGCGCGCCGCCTGGCCGCCCCACGCGGCGCTGAACGGCATCGTGGACGGCGAGCTGCACACCCTGTCGGCCGACGCCGGGCTCGACCTCGGCGTCGCCCTCTCCCGCGGCTTCGAGCACGACGTGGCGTGGGCGCTGGTGGAGGCGTTCGAGGGCGCGCCGGCGACCCTGCGCGCCCACGTGCAGGGCCTCGCCAGGGCCGCCGTCGGCGCTGCGCTCGCAGACGAGCTGGAGCTCTCGGTGGGGCGGCTCGCCACGGTCAACCCCGGCTGGGTGCGGGTGCGCCTGCGCTCCAAGCGCGAGGGCACGCTCACCTTCGGCGCATCGGTGGCCATCCAGGTCCGCTACGACCTCGGCAGCTCCCTGGTGGCGGTGCTCGACCGCGCGCTCGCGCTCGAGCCGCTGCGCTCCTCGCTCGGCGCGCTGCGCGAGCTCGCCGCCGCCCTCGAGTCGGGCGAGGGCTGGCGGGAGGCCGTCTCGGCGCTCGCCGCCCGGCGGATCGGGGAGCTCATCGACGAGGAGGGCTGGCTCGATCGCTACGCGACCGACCCGCGGGTGAAGCGGCTGGTCGACGGCCTCGCGTCCTTCGTCGACTGGTATGGCCGGCTCGACGGCGTCGTCCAGGGGTTCTGGGAGCACTTCCTAGCCTCGGCCACTGGCGGCCGGACCGATGCCATCCGCGAGATGCTCGCGCGGCTGGCTACGCTCGACCCCGAGACCGCGTCGCTCGGCGACCTCCTCGGGGACGGGACGTACCGCGACCTCGTGGACCTCGTGGAGCTGCTCTCCGGCCACGCGCTCGAGGAGCTGCTGGCCGGCAGCGTCGAGGTGTTCCGGCAGCGGCTCGCCGGCGTGCGGAAGCTCGCCCAGGACGCCCTGCGCCTGCTCGATCTCGACCACGAGCTGCTCGCCACGCTGCACGGCTTCGCCGCGCGGACCGGCATCGAGGCGTGCGTCACGTGGATCGGCGCCCATGCGACCTCGGTCGAGACGCTGACCGCGACCGCGTCGTCGACGATCGAGCGCCTCGTCGAGACGGTCTGCGGCAAAGCACTGGCCACCCTCGACGCGGCCGATGTCGTACGCCTGCAGCGCTGGGCCGCCCGTGTGAGCGTGCTGCTCGCCCGCCGGGACGCGTGGGAGGGCACGCTCCGCGAGGAGCTTGCGCGGCTCAAGGGCGAGTGGGGGTGCTCCGTGGGCATCGAGGCGGGGCGGCTCCTGCAGCGCTCGGCGATCCTCGACCTCGAGGTCGACCCGACCGATGCCCGCCTGCGCCGCGCGGTGGAACGGGCGCTCGCCGCCGCCGACGTGCGCAAGCTCCTCGAGGCGCTGCCGGACGAGCCCGCAGGCGCCGCGGTGACGCCCGCCGCACCATCGTTCATGGTGCGCGAGTGCGCGTTCGCCACGCACCGCGAGCGCTGGGCCTCCGGCTCGTGGCTGCTCGGCGCGCTCCTCGGCGAGTCGCGACGGCGGCGTGTGGTCGAGAGCACGGTCCGTGTGACCCAGAGCCCACCGACAGGCCCTGGCGCACCGTGGGGGTTCCACCGCAAGGCCGTGCTGGCCGGCGGATTCGAGCGCGGTGTGCGCGGCAGCGCCGCGGTACGGTTCGAGTGCGGCGTGTGGCTCGACCTCGTCGCCCACGGTGTCGGCAACCGGCTCGAGGCGCCGTACGAGACCGTTGCCCGCTCCTTGCGCGTGTCGGTGCTGCGCCACGACCTGGCCACGAGCGTCGCGCTCGGGGAGGTCTCCGCCACCGTGCGACTGCTCGCCGACCTCGGGCTCGAGGCCGTGGACGAGGACGCCCGCGCCCTGCCGGACCTCGCCGGCCGCGAGACAAGCCTGGCGATCCAGCTCACGCTGCCGGAACGGGCGGTGGCGGCCGTCGTGGAGGCCGCCGATGACGAGGCTGCCTGGAACGCGGCCTACTACGCCGGCGGCTTCCGCTGGCTGGCGCCCGGGGTGGTGGAGAACGTGTCGAACGACGGGCGCTCGAGCCGCGGCGCCATCTGCCGCCCGCTCTTGCGCGACCCGGCGTTCGCCGCCAACTGGACGCGCTGGGCCGACGTCCCGAGCTGGGCGCCGGCGCTCGCGGCCGTGCGAGCCGCCGAGGGCATCCCGATCGCGCCGCGCAAGCCCTACAAGCGCGGTTGCTGGCAGCGCGACTTCGCCCCCCTCGGCGGCCAGGTCGGCTCGGCCGGGGGCCCAGGCGTCGACGGGCTGCTCGCCTGGCGGCCAGAGAGCCTCGCTCGCGCCCGGGCGTTCGCGCGCACGGACCCCGCGGCGGGCATGACGCCTGACCGGCTCGTCTCCGCGTGCGAGCGGTTCGCGGCGTTGGCCGCCGCCACGCCCGGGGTGTGGGAGGAACCGCTGCTCGGCCTGTGGCTGGTGCTGGCGCTGCTGACGCGGCACGCCCCCGAGGCGCTCGCCGAGACGACGGGCATGGCCACCCTGCGCTGGCGGACACGCAAGGAGGACCCGTGGCAGGGACCCGCCCTCTGGCGGATCCCCGCGGAGGGCATGAAGGTCCCCGACCGGGTCTGGCGGAGACGGCACCCGAGGCGCTGACCCTCCCGCCCCCCGCCCGGCGGTCAGTGATCGGTGATCGGTTCTCCACCCACACCTCCACCCGTTGCGGCCACCACGCCACCTCCTCCACCCAACCCGGCGCGCGTGGGGACGCGCGCGCCCACCTTGGCAAGGCCGGGACGTCCGCGGCCACCTCGGACCGGTCCGGGCCGCCGGTGGAGTGATGCAGGTCACCCGCCCGGGCTGACGTCCGCGATCCGTAGCCCATTTGGGTGATGAATTTCCCCGCCCCAGGGCCGATCAATGGAGATGCTCATCGAGGAGGTCGATTGACGCACGCACCTGGCAGGCTGCTGCCTGCCGCCGGAGGCCACGGGTCTCCGCCCGCTCCCCCGCTTCCCGGAACCGCCGGGAGTTTCGGCGGACGGGCACGGGGCCGGCCGGGGTCTGGCCGCGGGCCGCCCGCGTGACGGCCTCGCAAGCGCGCGCACACCGCCTGCGGGCATTCCGCCCTTCCAACCTGTCTCGCGAGGTCGGCTACCACCGTTCGCGGAGTCGATGGATATCCGTGTGCCCTGCAACGAAAGGACGTCACCATGTCATCAGCAAGCAACGCTCCGAAGCGACCCGCACGGCCCGCGGGTGGAGCCGCCATGGACACGCTCGGCAAGCTGTCCCGCGAGCAGCTCCGCCTGCAGGCGCGGGCGCTACGTCTGGCCAACCCGAACTTCTTCGGCAACCTGCCGGAAAGCCCGTTCCCGCCGAAGCTCA
>CAZRDB010000211.1:7296-8006 GCA_964598695.1 uncultured Armatimonadia bacterium | reverse complement strand
CGACGCACGTGGCCCCGACGACAGCCGCTCCGGCAGAGCGGAAGGACGAGCACTCCACAGACCGCCGCTCGCCGCCGGTACCTTCAGGGACTTCCGGGAACCGCTCTAGCGGAGCGCCCCCACCGAGCCATCCTCGCGGACGACGCCCCAGAGCTGCTCGCGGCCGCTGTAGGGTCCGCCCCGGATCTCATCGTACGGATGGCTCGAGCCGCCGAGGTCGATGTAGGCGTTGGTCAGCGCCTCGGTCTTCATCCACTTCGCGTGGCCGTCGCACAGCGTCACGTTGAAGCCGGAGGCGTGGCATCCCACGACCGGCGAGTTGAACAGGTTGGGCTGCAGTTCGATCTCGCCGTCGCCCATGAGGTAGGTCTCGGCGGGACGGGGGATCTCGCAGAGCTTCACCACGTTGTCGTTCGCCCCCGTGAGCGCGTTGTTGGGGCCGTCCTCGAAGATCGCGTAGTTGCCGTTGTAGCTGACCCACTGCAGGCTCGAGCCCATCGTGATGCCACCCGGCATCAGGGCCTGGAGTTGGCTGATCCCGATCCGCTGGGGCTCGTCGGGGCATTGGAGGATCTGGCTGTTCTTCATGTAGGGGGCATGGGCGTCGTAGAAGGTCCAGACCCGGGGAATGACCAGTAATTTTTAATTGGTTTGGCCAAGTCGTATTACTGTTTTAAAAAACCCCGGGGTTTGGGAATATCCCCGTTTTT
>CAZRDB010000211.1:0-7286 GCA_964598695.1 uncultured Armatimonadia bacterium | reverse complement strand
CTCGTCGTAGTCCTGGATGTACATCGCCGAGGCGTTGGCGATCTGCCGCGTGTTGCTCAGGCAGCTCGTCTGGCGGGCCTTCGCACGCGCCTTCGCGAAGACCGGGAAGAGGATGGCAGCAAGGATGGCGATGATGGCGATGACCACGAGCAGCTCGATCAGGGTGAACCCGTAGCGCCGCATTCAGGAAGCCCCCTTCGACAGCCGCGCACACCGCGCCGCCCGTGGGACAGCCCGAAGAGGTACGTGCCGGGTACCGCGCGGCCACCCGGACACCAACCGGACAGCTCCCAAGAGCGCGCACCGTCAGCGGGGCGGACGAGACCGCCCCAATACCCTTCTCGCTACACCGCCATGCTTCCGTCCCGGCGCGCTGACTCCTCCTACCCTCGAAGGCGCGCGCGCCGGGACGGATCGGCGACCGGTCAGGGCCGCTGCCGCGCCACCTCGGCCAGGGGGCCCATCGAGGGCCGGTAGGGGCGCAGGAGCCAGGTGAACCGCCACGTCCCCGGCGCCACGCGGTACTCCTCGAGCGGGGCCGGCCCACAGCTCGCGTTGCCGAGCCCGAGGTGACGGTAGTCGAGCGACAGCACGACCTCCGGCCGCGGAACCAACTCGTACGTGTGCCCCGCGCGGTGGAGATCCTCGGCCGTGAAGTGGAGCGCGCTGTGGGCGAGGTCGCTCAGCCCGACCACGAGCAGACCCGCACCGTCCTCACCCAGCAGCGCCAGCCAGCGCGTGTCGACGTGGAGGCCGTTCTCCTGCGGGTAGGGGTAGGGGACGTACTGCTCGGAGACGGTCGAGTGGTACAGCCCGATGTCGGCTCCCCACTTGCGGTCCGGGTAGCACTCGTGCGGGCCGCGGCCGAACCATGTGAGGCGCTCGAGCCCGGGCGCGAGCAGCATCCGGAGGCCGATGCGCGTGAGCGGCGGGAGGTCCCCGAGCGGCTCGACCTCGTTCGCGAGCAGCAGCGCGCCGTCGCCCTGGAACGCGTAGGTGCAGGCGTGGCGGAAGCCGGCGCCCGTCGGCGAACGCCAGTCGGTGACGGCTCGGATCTCGCCCGGACCTTCACCCGGGCCGACCTCGAGGAGATGCGGCGTGAGAGCGTCCAGCCCCGCCGCGAGGAAGGCCTCGCGGAGCCACGAGTCGTTGTCGACGAAGGCGCGGAAGACCTGGAGGCGCGGGCCTCCGTCGGACGCGAGGATCTCCTGGCCTCCGTAGCGCAGCGAGGCGAGGCGCCCGGTCTCGGCCGCGAACCGAGCCTCCCAGCCCTCCCCGCACGCGCGGTACCCCTCCTCGGTGGCCGAGAGGGCCTCGGCGGGGGGCGCCGCGAGGCGGAGCGGCGCCGGGGCGGCCAAGCGGAGGGCGACCTGGTCCGCCGCGATCTCGAAGCCTCCATCGGCCCACAGCTCGTCCTCGCGGAGATGGAAGCTCACGCGGAGGTGGTACTCGGCCCCCGGCCGGGCCTCGAACGCGCCGAGCGGCGCCTGGACGGAGGCCTCCTCCTGCGGCGCCAGCGGGGGGATCTCGAGCGTGCCCTCGGCCACCGCCATGCCGTCCTCGGTGAGGCGCCAGCGCGCCTCGAACTCCTGGAGGCCGCGGAAGAAGAAGCCGTTGCGGATCCGGACGACGGCGCTCGCCGCGTCGGCCACCCGCACCCGGACGTTCTGGTAGACGCGCCGGACCTCGAGCAGCTTCGCCGTGACCGTTCGGTCGGGGAGGACCAGGCCGTTGCAGATGAACTGGCCCGCCATGTCCGGCTCGTCGCCGAAGTCGCCCCCGTAGGCCCAGTACTCGCGGCCATCGGCCGTGTGCGTGCGCAGCGCCTGGTCGACCCAGTCCCAGATGCAGCCGCCCTGGAGGAAGGGCGTGTTCTCGATCAGCTCCCAGTACTCGCGCAGGTTGCCGGTCGCGTTGCCCATCGAGTGGGCATACTCCGAGAGGATGTACGGCCGGTACGGCTCGCGCTCCACGTAGTCCCGCATCTCCTCGAGGCTCGAGTACTGCGGGCAGACGATGTCGATGTGGGGCCGTTCGAGGGCCCGCTCGTAGTGGACCGGCCGCGAGGGATCGCGCTGGTGGATCCACTCGGCCGTGGCCCGGAAGTTCACCCCGTCGCCGCCCTCGTTGCCGAGCGACCAGACGATGACCGACGGGTGGTTCTTGTCGCGCTCGACGAGCCGACGCGTGCGGTCCATGTGGGCCGCGAGCCACGCCGGGTTGTTGCCGAGCGTCGTCTCCGGCTCGTAGCCCATTCCGTGCGATTCGATGTTCGCCTCGTCGACGACGTACAGGCCGTAGTGGTCGCACAGGTCCAGGAAGTAGGGGTGGTTCGGGTAGTGGCTCGTGCGGACCGTGTTGATATTGTGCCGCTTCATCAGCAGCACGTCCTCGAGCATCCGCTCACGCGAGACGGCGCGCCCGTGGTCGGGATCGTGGTCATGCCGGTTGACGCCCTTGATGTGCACCCGCCGGCCGTTGACCCAGAGGCTGCCCTCGTGGACCCGAACCTCGCGGAAACCCCACCACAGGCGTCGGGTCTCCACCTCGGCGCCCCCGCTGTCGATCAGACTGAGCGAGGCGAGGTAGATGTGTGGCGTCTCGGCGCTCCACAGCAGCGGGGCGGCGACGACCTGCGCGCCCTCGATCACCCGCTCCTCGCCGGGGCCGATGGGGCCGACGATCCCGAGGTCGAACGGGAAGCCGGCGACCAGCTCCCCCGCGGGATCGACGAGCCCCGCGACGACGGAGCAGGCCGACGACAGCTCCTCGCCCCGGTTCCGGACGTGGGCGCGGAAGTGGAGGATCGCCTGGTAGTATTCGCGGGTGTACGGGGCCCTTTGCTAGTGGGCCCGGTTGTGACACTCGGGGACGGCGTAGAGGAAGACGTCGCGGTAGATCCCCGACAGGCGCCAGAAGTCCTGGCACTCGAGGTAGCTCGCGCCCGTCCACCGGAAGACCTGGACCGCGAGCAGGTTCTCGCCCGCGCGCAGGAAGGGCGTGACATCGAACTCGGCCGGTCCCATGGAGTCCTCACTCCAGCCGACCTCCTCGCCGTTGAGCCAGACCGAGAAGCCGGTCTGGACGCCCTCGAATCGCAGGAAGACCCGTTGGCCCGCCCACTCCTCCGGCGCGACGAACGTCCGCCGGTACGAGCCGACCGGGTTGAACTCGTGCGGGATGTTCGGCGGGTCGGCCGGGAAGGGGTAGTGGACGTTGATGTAGATCGGGTAGTCCCAGCCCTCGCACTGCCAGTTCGAAGGGACCGGGATGGTCGCCCAGCCGCTCGCGTCGAACTCCTCGCGCTCGAACCCCTCCGGTCGGTCCGCCGGCCGCTCGCAGCAGTGGAAGGCCCAGTCGCCGTTCAGGTCGAGCGCCGCGGGGTACGCGTGTCCATCGGTCGGGCAGTAGTAGCGCGAAGCGCACGGCGGCTCCTTGCGGATCTCGAGGTAGTCCGGCGCTTCCCACACGTAGCGTTCGGTCGACATGCTCGCTCCTTGTCTGGCGGCCCTAGCGTCCGGGCCGGAGGTACAGGAGATCGCTCAGGCGCTGGATGGCGGCCTCGAGCCCCTCCGGCTCGCAGAGGATCATCAGGCTGAGGGCGTCGCTCTCGGAAACGGCGATGCGCCACCCGTCCGGTTCGCGCGCAAGCGTGCGGGTCTCTCGCGTGACCCAGGCGCCGTCGGCGAACTCGCCGACCGTGAGCGGCGCGCTCGCAACACCCGGGAGGACGTCGAGGACGGATTCGCCCGCATTGAGCGGAGCGAGCACCGCGGCCTCCGACGCGGCCAGGGGTTGCCGGTCGAGGCTGCCGACCATCCACTCCACGCTGCCCGAGATCACCGGCTTGCCGGCCGGGTCCGTGAGCGAGCGCGCGTGGCAGGCCGTGAGACCGCCCGAGGCGTCGAGCGAGAGCAGCGCGCACTCGAGGCTGCCGAGCTCGGCCTGGTAGCCCGACGCCGAGACCGTCTGCGTCCCCTGCTCCTCGCCGCGCGCGAGGACATCGACGTGGCCGCCGCCCTCGCTGGCGATCCGGTAGACGTGGGCCGGCGGCTCCGCGGGTGTCGCGGGTTCGCCGCCCGCCTGCGTGAGGAACGCGCGGTACAGCCCGAGCAGCCGGCCCGCGGCCCGGCTCTCGACGGGGAAGGGCACGAAGAAGACGGAGCCTTGCCCCAACCGCGCGGTGACCGGCGCGGCCTCCGCTGCCGCCTCCGGCGCCTCGCCCGGCGGGGTCGGCGCGCCGAGATCGGGCAGCCCGAGTCGGGCGCGGCGGTCGGCGCGCGTCGGCTTGCGCGTCTCATCGAAGGCGACATCGCCCGAGAGGTAGAGCGCGCCACCCGCCTCGACGAAGGACACCACCCGGTCGAACGTCGCGTCCGAGGGGCAGTACGGCATCGGCCACAGCAGCGCGTCCGCGCTCGGCGGCAGGCGGTCCAGCTCCCACTCGCCGATGACCCCGAACGGCTCGCCCAGCGTCGTGACCGCGCCGAACGTGTTCTGCAGCGCCCCGTCCATCATCCCGTACGCCGAGCCGAATCGGTGTGAATCGGGCAGCACGACGAACAGCCGTGGGTTCTCGTAGACCGGCTCGATCAGCCGGAAGAGAAGGCTCTGCGCGCGGTAGGCGAGGAGCACGTCCTTGCTGACCGGATCCTGCAGATACCGGATCCCCCACGGGAAGACCGCGCCCTCGAAGTCCTTCCAGCTCCAGTTCGCGAGGAAGCTCCCGCCGCGGCCCAGGAGGTGGTGCCCAGTCCAGACGAACCGCCGGATCGACTCCGCGTCGCGCGTCCCGTCGAGGCCCGCGTTGCGGTTCTGGTGCGCCTCCTGCGCGCCGAACTCGCCGATCGACAGGGGGCTTCCCTCCCACCGGCGGTCGAGGAACGGAAGCATCCGCGGCAGCCACGTCGGCGCGCCGTAGAAGTGGAAGTTGGTGAAGTCCATCCCGCGCGCGCCGGACTGGATGTCGGCGGCGGAGTTGAACGGAAGGAAGCCGACAGTCACCAGCGCGTCGGCGTCGCCTTCGCGTGTGGCCTCGTAGTTCGCCATCGTCCAGCGCCGGAACACCTCGAGCTTCCACCGCTGGTAGTCGCTCGCCTGGGCATCACCCCACGCTTCCGTGCCGCGCTGGACCGGGGCCGCCCCCCACGCGCCCGGGAGCTGCTCCACCCCCCACGCCGCCTGCAGCGCCGCCGCGTCGCCGTAGCGCTCCGCGAGCTGCCGGTTGTACAGCGGCGCCAGGTCGGCGACACCGGTCGGATCGCCGATGCTCGGTTCGTTCTGGATGTCGTAGATGATCCCCGGCACGTCGCGGTAGCGCGTCGCCCAGAAGCGGTTCCACTCCCGCTGCGCCGCGAGGTCGGCATCGGAGAGGCCCACGTCCATCCAGTCGTGCAGGCTGAGGAACAGGATGATCCCGTGCTCCTGCGCGATCTGCACCAGCGCGTCGGTCGCCCGGCAGAGCGCCTCGGGCCGGTTGGCGAGCCCCTGGGGCCGGTTGCTCGGCTTGCCCTCGTAGCCGCCCTCCGAAAACGGCGAGAAGTGGAGCAGGCGCAGCACGTTCACACCGTGATCGGCCATCGCCCGGAAGTCCTGCTCCCACACGAGCGGGTCCTCGTGCTCCGAGAACCAGACGAAGCCCGTCTCGTTCGTGCCGGAGAGGACCGTCTTCTTGCCGTTCACAGCGAAGTACGAGCCCTCGATCGTGGGCTGTGGCCCGTTCGCGACGATGCCGGGATCCCAGACGACTACGCCCGTCTCGAGGCGGTCGGCCGGGCGGCCGCTCCGCGTGAGCGAGACCCGAACGGCGTGGGTCCCTCCGGCCAGGGCGGGAGCGGGGAACCGCGCCTCGAACGGACGCGGAACACGTTCCATCGCCCCCGGCGGGCCGGGCTCGACCTCTTGCTGCGGGAGGTCGCCGAGCGAGACGGCGATCCGCGCATCGGCCGTGCCCGCGGGGAGCATGACCGCGCCCCGGACGACGATCTCCTCACCCGGCCGGTAACACGCGTACTCGGTCCGTGCATGGGTGATCGCGCACGGGTGCGCGGCCCGTTCCACGTACCCGGCGAGGAAGGCCGCGAGCGGCGCGTCGGGGGCGGTGAAGAGGTCGCGGTTCGTGACGCCGAAGACGACCCAGGCCGAGCCGGCATACGGCCCAGCGTGGTTGTAGACGGCGGCGCCCGCGGCGCCCCGGAGCCCCGTGGGGCCCTCCGCCGTCACGAGCGGGATCCGGCGGCCCCAGATCACCGGGAAGACGGGGCTGTGGCTGCCGAGCGTCGAGACCGCGCTGTAGCCCTCCAGCGGGCCGGTCGCGATCCGCCCGCTGCCCATCACGGTCGGCACACGGACCTGCAGCGCGTCTGCCCGCGCGAGCGTGAAGGCCGGGTCGAAGAGCTGGATCTGGTCGGGTGAGAACCCCATGGTGTCGCCCGCCGTGCCCTGGCGCGTGTTGAGGCTGCGTACCTGTCCGCCCGCGTCCATCTCCGCCGCGGTGCGCCCCGCGTCGGCATCCTCCCACCTCGTCCCCGCGTAGGCGAGCGGCCGGTCGAAGGCGTAGCCGCCCAGGTTCACGAGGCCGCCGCCCGCCTTCAGGTAGGCCTGGATCGCGGCGCCGGCAGAGGCGGGGTAGAGGGGGCCGTAGGGCAGGATCAGCGCATCGAAGTGCTCGCGCGTGAGCACACCCTCGGCCTTCAGATCGCCCGCGCGCAGCAGCGTGACGCCCCAACCGGCCTCCGTCAGGAGAGCCCGAAGTGCGGACGGGTCCGAGCTGCCGGGCAGGGGAGGGAACTCCTCGGAGAGGATCGCCACCGTCCCCGCGGGGCCCGCCGCGTAGGCGAGCGGCTCGGTCCGGGGCTCGACCCACGCCAGGACCTCGCCGCGCGTGATCAGCCGCAGGTTGTCGACCGTCACCTCCAGGTCGCCGAAGTTGCAGCCCAGTAGCAGCTTGCTCGTCATGACCATCCCCCGCGTCTTCGCGCCGCGCGGGTCGAACCGCAGCGAGCCGACCGGGATCGTCAGATGGCGCCAGCCCGGGGACATCCCGCCGACCGACCGGCCTCCATCGGTGATCTGGGCCATCCAGGCGTCGCCGTCGGGCTCGAACAGCCACAGGTGCATCGCCGCTGCCGGCGCGGCGCTGTGTACGTAGAGGTCGAACGCGACCGCGGTCGTCGCGGGCGGGATCGTGACATCCCGCTCGAGGTTGCCCCAGTGGGGCGCGGCCTCGGTATACCGGATCCGCAGGGCCCCCGCGCCCGTGGTGAACGTCTCCGAGTCGAGCTAGA
>CAZRDB010000210.1:0-8006 GCA_964598695.1 uncultured Armatimonadia bacterium | reverse complement strand
GTCTCCTCTGCGCGCTGGCCGTCAGCGTCGCCGCCTGTGGGTTCGGCCGCCTCCTGCTCGGGCGATGGGTGCGTGAGGATCTCCCCCTCGCGCTCCGTGTGCCACTGTTCGCCTGGGTGGGCCTCACCGCTCTCGCGTACGGCATCCTCGCGTTGGGCCTGGTCGGGTGGCTCCACCGGCCGGCGCTGCTCGCGCTCGTCGGGGCAGTGGCCGCCGCTGGAGCGCCGTCGCTCAGGGCGCTGTGGCGGGAGCTGCGCCCGGTCCTTCGGCGGCCGCGCGGCTTCGGCTGGGCCGGTGTGCTGTGGTGCGCGGTAGGCGTCGCGACGCTCCTCGCGGCCGCCGGCGCTCTCTGCCCGCCGGGCACCAACGAGTGGGACAGCCTCTCCTACCACCTGGCCGCGCCGAAGCTGTTCGTCGAGCACGGCCGGATCTACCGGATCGTGTACGACCACCACACGAACTCGCCGTTCAACCTCGAGATGCTCTACACGCTCGGCCTCGCGCTTGGCTCCGAGAGCTTCGCCAAAGGCTTCCACTTCACGGCCTACCTCCTGCTGGTGGGCTCGGTGGCGGGGGCGGCGGCGCGGTGGGCCCCCGAGCGCCCCCAACGGGTCTCGGCCCTGGCGGCCGCGCTGGTCGGCACGCTCCCGATGGTGGTCTGGGAAGCCGGCACGGCGTACGTCGATCTCGGCACCGCCCTGGGCGAGTGGCTGGCCCTCGTGCTGCTGGTGGAGTGGTGGTCGGGCCCCGCCCGCGAGAGCCGCTGGCTCGGGCTCGCGGGCGTGTGCTGCGGGACCGCTCTCGCGACCAAGGTCCTGGGCGGCCTGGTGCTCGTGTTCGTCACCGGCGCGGCCCTCTTCCGCTGCGTCCGCGGGCGCGAGTGGAACCTACGGGGCATCGCGGCACTGGTCGGCTTGGCCGCGGCGGTCTGCGCGCCCTGGTATGTGAAGTCGTACCTCTACACCGGGAACCCCCTGTACCCCTATGCCTACGGGGTGTTCGGCGGAGCCGACTGGGACGCCGAGTGCGCCGCGATCTACCGGGCCGACCAGAAGACGTACGGCTTCGGCCGGGTCGCCCAAGCGGCGGCGACGGGGAGCTATCGTCCGACGGCGTTCCTCCGCGACCCGAAGCGCGGCATCCCGCCGGCCGGTCCCGTTGCGGGCTTGGTCAACGGTCTGTTCCGCGAGGGCGTCCCGAGCCCGGCGCTCGGGATCCCGCTCGTGCCGCTGTTCCTCACGTTCGACGGGGCGGTCTTCTGGGAACGACCGATGGTGCTGGGCCTGGTGGGGCCGCTTTTCCTCGCCTTCCTGCCCGGGCTTCTGCTCTGTCGGGGATGCGGGCGCTGGGTGGGGATCCTGCTCGGTTTCGCCCTGTTCTCGCTCTGCGCGTGGTGGTTCACGACCCAGCTCACGCGCTACCTGATCCCCATGCTGGCCGCGCTCGCGGCGCCGACGGCGCTGGCGATCGACCGCCTCTCGATGGGGCCGGCGCGCTCGGGCCGCCTCGCCGGCGCGCTGACCGGGGCAGGCCTCGTCTTCTCGCTGGTGTGTTGCGGCGTGGCCGCGTCGTGGCAGATCCCCCATGCGCTGGGCCTGATGGATCGGGAGTCGGCGATCCGGGAGGGCTTCGAGGCCTACGACCTGTTCGAGGCCGCCAACCGGTCGCTCACAAAGGTCGACACGGTCGCCCTGTACGGCGAGCCGCGCGGCTACTACCTCGATGTCCCGTACTTGTGGGCCGACATCGGCTACCACACGTTGCTGCCGTACCGGACGATGCGGTCGCCCGACGACCTCCTGGCAGCCTACCGCCGTCTGGGGGTCACGGCGGTGCTGATCAACAGAGGTTACGCGCGGCCGACCTACGAAGGCACAGACCTCGCCGGCGGGCTGCTGGTCCAACTCCGGGAGGCGGGGAGGCTGCAGGTCCTGGCCGCGACGCGCCAGGGGGTCCTCTACCGGATCCGTTAGCCGGCGAGACCCGACAGAGAGGGGCTGGAGCGCGTCCATGCGGGAACGATTGATCGAGCTGATCCTCCGTGACGCCTACCGCGAGGGGGAGTTCGTCCTCCGCTCGGGCCAGAAGTCGGACTACTACATCGACCTCCGCGTGCTGGCACTGACACCGGAGGCGGTGACGCTGATGGCCGATCTGCTGCTCGATCGGATCGCGGCCACCGAGGCGGTCGCCTTCGGCGGCCCGACGGTGTCGTCGATCCCGATTCTGGGCGCGATGTGCGTCCGGGCGCACCAGCGCGCGCTGCCACTGGTGGGGTTCTTCGTCCGCGATTCGGCCAAGGACCACGGGACCGGGCGCCGCGTCGAGGGTCCCGCTCCGGCGGCAGGGAGCCCGGTGGTCTGCATCGACGACATCTGCAGCACGGGCGGCGGCGTGCGGATGGCGCTCGAGGGAGCCGAGTCGCTCGGCCACCGGGTCGCCAAGGTGTTGTTCGTTGTCGACCGCGAGATGGGTGGCTCGGCCACGCTCCGCAAGGAGGGCTACGAGGTCGAGGCCCTCTTCACGATCAGCGAGATCCGTGCGGCCAAGGCCGCCGCGGGCAAGTAGGGAAGGGATACCGGAGATGGACACCACGTGGCTGCGGCTTGAGCCCGAAGACCTCAAGACGGAGCGACTCCAGGCCGAGGAGGAGGGGCGCGACCTCACGACGGTCGAGGCCGAGTTCGCCGCGCTCGCGGGACTTCCGCGCGAGACGCTGCTCGAGCCCGCGAACCAGCGGCGCGCCGAAGCCCTGCTCGACCGGGTGCAGGCGCTCCCGCTGCGCGCTGGCTACGCGTTCGACGAGCCCTCGGAGCTGGCGGCCATCCGGGCTCTTCGCCGCCCGGGACCGGCGCTGCCGGCCCCGACGCTCGACGAGGAGCGGTTGCGCGACAAGCTCCACGGCGCCTGGCTCGGCCGTTGCTGCGGCTGCCTGCTCGGCAAGCCCGTCGAGGGGTGGCGGCGTCCGCGGATGCTCGGCTACCTGAAGGACACCGGGCGCTACCCGCTCGGAGCCTACTTCACGGCGCGGGTGCCCCAGGAGATCATCGAGCGATACAGCCTGCATCCGGGCAACGGGGCGCTGATCGAGAACGTCCACGCGATGCCGGAGGACGATGACACCAACTACACGGTCGTGGGCCTCTCGGTGATGCAGCGTCACGGGCTTGAGTTCGAGCCGGAGCGCGTCGCCGAGTTCTGGCTGGGCAACATCCCCGTCTACCACGTCTGCACGGCCGAGCGGATCGCCTACCGCAACTTCCTGCTGGCGCTCGCTCCGCCTGCGTCGGCCGCATTCCGCAACCCCTACAGGGAGTGGATCGGCGCGCAGATCCGCGCCGACGCGTTCGGCTACGTCGCACCGGGCAACCCGGAGCTGGCAGCGGAACTCGCGTGGCGCGATGCCTGCATCTCGCACGTCAAGAACGGGATCTACGGCGAGATGTGGGTCGCGGCGATGTTGGCGGCCGCATTCGTGCTCGAGGACATCCCGTCGATCATCCGCGCCGGGCTCGCCCAAGTCCCCGCCCGCTCGCGCCTGGTCGAGAGCGTCGACCGCGTGCTCGGTTGGCATGAGGGGGGTCTCTCGTACGAGGACGCCTGCGACCGGATCCACGCCGAGTGGGACGAGAACACGGCCCACGGCTGGTGCCACACGATCTCGAACGCGATGATCGTTGCGGTCGGGCTGCTGTGGGGAGGAGGCGACTACGCCCTCTCGATCTGCCGCGCCGTCGAGCCCTGCTTCGACACCGACTGCAACGGCGCGACGGTGGGCTCGGTGATGGGCGTGTTGCTGGGGGGACGCGCGCTGCCGACCGAGTGGACCGCCCCGATCCAGGACTCGCTCGAGACGGGGATCGCGGGCTATGCCCGGGTCAGCCTGACCGAGATGGCGGGGCACACGCTCGCGGTGATCCGCAAGGGCGGCCGGTAGCCCCGGACCACTCCCGAGACAGGACGGCCCCGCCGGAGCGCCCGGCGGGGCCGTTTGACGTACGATGTCTCGCCACAGGGCTACTGCGGGGGCTGGACCCCACCGGCCGCGTCGCCACCGGCCGCGCCGCCGGCTCCGCCGCCGCGGCGGCCACCCTGCCGATCCGGGCCGCCCGGGGCGCCCCAGACGGGCGGCTGCTCGAAGGTGACCTTGCCGAGCAGCTCGAGGGTCTCCGCGTTGAACTTGTACAGGGTCCCGCCCTGGACGACGAAGACCGCGCCGTCGGCAACGGCGATCGCCGGGGTGCCGCCCATGCCCATCATGAAGGGCATGAAGCCGCCACGGGCCCCACCCGGCCCGCCCTGGCCACCAGGGCCACCAGGGCCGCCCTGTCCCTGTCCGGCCGCCGCGGGCGGCTGTCCGAAGGGGTCGCCTCCGGGCTGTGCCGGTTGCGCGACGGCAACAACGGCGCCGACGACGAGCGCGGCCATTGCCAGCACGAGAAGGATCGCGAGTCTCGATCTGCGGGAGTTCATGGGTTCTGCCCCTTTCTGTCGGGTGCGTGCCGGCCTCCGCCGGTTCTAGCGGTAGTGGACGAGTCCGCCACCGGGTTGTTCACTTCGCTTTGCGCTGCGCAGCGCCTCTGTGCTACGGTCTACTCGGCTGCAACGCGGCAGCCGCTCGGAAGGGAGACCACGTCGACCGTGCGCCGACTCGCGACCCTCGTTCTGGCCCTCGCGGCGATCTCCGCACTCCCCGCTTCCGCCGATCTCCGGATCCTCATCGCCAAGTCGGAGTGCCGGCTGTTCTTCGCCGCCGACGGCGAGCTGATCAAGGAGTACCCCTGCGCGACGGGACGCGGCATGTGTACGCCCGTCCGCTCGTGGGTGCTCACCAACAAGCGCTCCAATGGCGGGTGGACCTACCAGGGCGGCCAATGGGTGTATACCGGTGGCGCCGCCATTCCGATGCTCGGGCCGCTGTGGATGGGCCTCTCGAACGCCTCCGGCGGGGCCACGAACTACGGGATCCACGGCAACCGCGATGCCTCGAGTATCGGCCATATGGCCTCTCACGGCTGTATCCGCATGCACAACCACCACGTCGACGAGCTGTACGGGATGGCCGAGATCGGCACCAAGGTTCGCACCGCCAACTACGTGGGCGACCTCAAGGGCGAGATCGCCTCGCTGGTGGTCTTCCCGGTCGCCTATGCGGCCCGCTCGCAGGCCACGGGCTACGACCTGTTCCTCACGACGTCGGCCGGCCAGGGGGCCAAGCCGTTGACGCGCCTGCCGGGCGACGAGCGGACCCCACGGTTCTCGCCGGACGGCGCCGAGATCGCCTTCCTCCACACGCAGGGCCGGGAGCGCGCGATCGGCGTCCTCGACCCGCGGCAGTCGACGCTCCGCGAGTTCCGGGGCCTGTTCCCGAGCGCGTGCGAGGGCTGGACGGCCGACGGTCTGGTCTTCACCGACGCCACGGGTGTCCTGCGCACCCTCGACCCTGGGACAGGCAAGGTGGCGCTCTCGCCCGACTTCGCCCGGCCGATGGTCACGCCCGATCGCAAGGGCGTGCTCGTGCCGGACCCACGCGGACGCGCGCGCACGGTCTCGGCTGAGGCGATCCGGCCCAAGCTGCCGACGGCGCCCGAGATCGAGAGTCCGTCGCTGTCGCCCGACGGCCGGCGGCTGGCCTTCACGGCCCTGGTCGGCAAGCAGCGGGACATCTTCCTGTGCCGCTCCGACGGCAGCCTGCTTCGGAACTTGACCGAGAGCGCCGGCGTCGACGAGGTCGATCCGGCCTGGTCGCCGGTTCCCCGGCAGGCGAGCGCCTCGGCCGCGGCTTCGGTTCTGCCGACGCGGCTCTCGGTGCGGACCGACCCACCGGGGCTCGAGATCAGCGTGCGGCCACCGGGCTCGACACGCGCCTACGTGAAGGGCAAGAGCCCGGCGGTGATCGCGATCCTCGAGCCGACGCCCGCGGGCGGCGACTACGAGGTGGTCGTGCGCGATCCGGAGAGCGGCGCGACCGCGAGGGAGACCGTCTGGATCGCGGAGGGCCAGGAGCGCTCGGTGGCCCTGGAGCTGCCGACCGCGACGGATGAGGCGACGTCCGAGACCCACCTCGCCCCGACGCCGGAGCCCAAGCCCTCGGGCAGCTCTGCGCCGCGCAGGGCGGTGCGTGACCTCTAGGGCGCGGATCCCTCAGCCGGGGATGCGCTCGCGAGTTGGTGTGCCTCAAGGAGGCCGGTGCCGTGGACTTGGCAGCGGGACAGACGCTGGCGAACTACGAGATCCTCGAGGTCATCGGGCGGGGCGGCATGGGGGTCGTCTACCGGGCGCGCCACGTCAACCTCGATCGTGCGGCCGCGGTCAAGGTGCTCCACGAGGACCTGACGTCCGACCGCGAGTTCGTGGAGCGGTTCACCCAGGAGGCGCGGCTGGCGGCGCAGCTCACGCACCCGAGCATCGCCACCGTGTACGACTTCGGCTGCGCCGAGGGCCGGTACTACATCGCGATGGCGCTCGCCGACGGTGTGCCGCTGAGCCGGATGCTCACCGAGCCGATCCCCCTCGACCTCGCGGTCTCGGTGCTGAAGCAGGTGGCGGCGGCGCTGGCGGCAGCCCACCAGGCGGGGGTGGTCCACCGCGATCTGAAGCCGGCGAACATCCTGGTCAACAGCCGGGGCGAGGTGATCCTCACTGACTTCGGGATCGCCAAGTCGATCCGCTCGCAGGGCCTCACCGTCGCGGGAACGCTCGTCGGCACGCCGGAGTACATGGCGCCGGAGCAGGCACTCGCCAACCCGGTCGACTCGCGCACCGACATCTACGCCCTCGGCGTGATCCTCTACGAGAGCTGCGTGGGCACGCCGCCCTTCCAAGAAGACACCGCCGTTCAGACGGCGATGAAGCATGTTCGCGACGACGTGCCGACGGTCCGCGAGCGGGTGCCGGACCTCCCGGGCTGGGTCGATCCGGTTGTCCAGCGCTGCTGCGCCAAGGACCCCGACCAGCGCTTCCAGACGGTTCAGGAGTTCGCGGAGTCGCTCCCCGGCGAGGTCACGCCGCCGGTGCCGGTCTACCCCGACGTGATGGCGCGGACGGGCGCCCCGGACTTCGGCTCGACGCTGACCGCGATCCTCCGCGGCGACGAAGCGCCGGAGCAGGTGATCACCCGCGCGCCGGAGTGGGAGCAGGCGATCCGCTCGACGCTCGAGCGCGAGGTCACCGTGGCCTCGCTCGACATCGTCGGCTCGCGGAGCATGAAGGCCCCCGGCCAGACGCTGGTGCTCTCGTACCTCTTCGAGAAGGTGCGGCGTCACATCGACGCGACCTGCGACGAGAAAGGCTGCTTCGCCCGGGCCTGGTCGGGCGACGGCCTCGCCGCCGTCTTCCCCGATGCCGTCTCGGCGGTCCGGGCGATGCAACAAGTGACGCGGGAGCTGCCGAGCTTCGAGACGCCGGATCCGACGCACCCGTTCCGGGTGCGGATCGGGATCGACACGGGCCGCGTGATGCTGCGCGAGACCGGCGAGTTGGGCCGGGTCACGAGCCGGGTCTTCGACACCGCGGGGCACCTTCAGAAGGCGTGCAAGCCGGACGAGATCTGCGCCTCGGAGGCGGTCGTGCGCGCGGCCTCCCTGCAGGGCGAGTTCGCTCCCCTCGGCCAGGTCGAGGACACCTACGTCTGGGTCTGGTGGGATCCGACCGCCACGCACGATTCGATCGAGCGGCGCCGCTCGACGGCCAAAGCGGCGGCCAAGGCGCAGGCGGGCGCGAAGCCACCGCCGATCGCCGCGATCGTCTGCGGCGCGATCGTGCTCCTCGCGCTCGCCGTGGGCGGGCTCTGGGCCCTCGGCGCCGCGCGACAGCGCAACGCGGCGACCGCCACGGCGACGAGTTCGCCCGGCTCCGGCGGGACGATCGGGGCGCCGGGGCCCGCACGGCCGGCGCCGCCCGGACCGGCCGCACCCACCGGCGAGTCGACCCCCGCGGGCCACGTGGCCACCGCGCGGAACCAGCCGGGCGCCGCCACGGCCTTCCCGCTGCCGCTGCAGCTGGGG
>CAZRDB010000209.1:0-8066 GCA_964598695.1 uncultured Armatimonadia bacterium | reverse complement strand
CCACCCTTTCCCTACACGACGCTCTTCCGATCTCGTCGGCCTCGAGGGTGGCCCAGATGGCAGCGACGGCCGGGATGCAGTTCTCCAGGAGGATGACGGCGCGATCGCCCCGGCGCAGGCCCGCGGCGCGCAGGCCGCCGGCGAGGCGGGTGGCGAGGCCGTGGAGGGCGGCGTAGGTGAGCCGTTCGCCCTCGCAGACGACCGCGATCCGCTCCGGCGCGCGCTCGGCGGAGGCTTCCAGTAGGCCCTGCAGCAGCATGGTGTCTCCCGCCCGTGGGCTCTCGGCGACGCTAGGGCGCGGCCTGCATCTCGAGCCGGTCGCCCCAGCCCCATCCGGTCTCGGCCGCCGACTCGGCCGATTCCGCCGACTCGGGAGCGCCGACGCCTTCCGGGAAGAGGTCGGTCGAGGAGGGCATCGAGGGGCTCGAGGGGGGGGCCTCGCGCATCGGGGGAGCCTGTGCCGAGATCAGGGGCCGCACGAGGATGCTCACGCGCCGGTTGGTGGGGTTCGAGGGATCGAGCGCGGTGCGTGGGACGCGGTCGGCGTAGGCGCGCACCTCGGCGAACTGGTTCGCCTGCAGGAGGGGCTCCACGACGCGGCGGGCCGCATTTGCGCGATCGGCCGAGAGTTCCCAGTTGCTGTAGTTCTCATCGCCCGACTCGTAGGTGAGCGAATCGGTGTGGCCCTCGATGACGATCTGATTGGGGAACTTGTAGAGGACGCGGGCGATCGCCTGCAGGATGGTGACGGCGCGCTGGGTGAGCGTGGCCTTGCCCTTCTCGAAGAACATGTCGTCCTCGCGCTCGACCAGTTCGATGTGGAGGCCATCGGCGTCGACGTGCATCTCGATGGCGTCGCGGAGGTCGGCGAACTCGGGCACGGTGGCGAGGGCCTGCTCGACGCTGCCCTGCATGGTGCCGAGGGTGGCGTCGCGGGCGGCGGTGGGCACGTTGACGATCATCATCTTGTCGCCGGCGCCCGGCATCTGGCCGACGGGGACGCCTCCGGCGGAGGGCTGGCCCTTGGCCGCGGGGTTGTTGAAGTAGCTGGCGATGGCCTGCTGGGTCTTGGTGTCCATCCCGAGGACCCACATGACGATGAAGAAGGCCATCATGGCGGTGACGAAGTCGGCGTAGGCGACTTTCCAGGCGCCTCCGTGGTGCCCCTCGTGTCCGGACCTGCGTCGAGCCATCGCGCTCACCTCCGTCCCGTCGGCTGGGTCGTGCTAGGCGCCCTCGGCGGCCGGTGCGGCGCCGCCCTTGAAGGCCCGCTCCATCTCCTCGAAGGAGCAGCGGACGGAGGGCTCGATGCTCCTGCGGGCGTAGTCGATGGCCTCGAGGGGAGCGGTGCCGCGGGCCATGGCGACCATCGCGGCGCGCATGCACTCGAGGTACTGGGCCTCGAGGGAGTTCCGGATGGTGATGGCCTGCGCGAGCGGGTTGAGGACTCCGTAGGCGAGGAGAACGCCGAGGAAGGTTCCGACGAGAGCGGCGGCGACGTGGTGGCCGACGTCGGCGGTGCTGCCGGTGCCGACCGATCCCATGGTGATGACGACGCCGAGGACGGCGGCGACGATGCCGAAGCCCGGCATGGCGTCGCCGGTCTTCTGGACGATCTCCATGACGGCCTGGTTCTCGTGGCGTCGGACATCGAGATCGGCGTAGACCATCTCATCGAGTGCGTTGACCTCGACGCCCATGACGACCATGCGAAGGGTGTCGGAGAGGAAGGACAGCAGTTCGTGGTCGTTGGCGAGCAGGGAGCACTGCTTGAAGATGTGGCTCTCGTGGGGGCGCTCGGCGTGGTCTTCCAGGGAGAACACGCCCTCGCGGCGGGCCTGGACCAGGATCTGGTTGAGCATCTTGAGCAGATCGAGGAAGGCGTCCTTGGTGTAGGGGCTCGGCTTGAGCAGCCCCAGGACGCGCTTCAGGACGGTCTTGAAGCCGTCGAGACCGCTACCGACGATGACCGACCCGAGGGCGCATCCGCCGATGGTGACGAACTCGGAGATCTGGATGAGCGCGGCGATCTTGCCACCGGCCATCGTGAAGCCGGTGATGAGGCTCCCGAAGACCACGCCCAGACCGATGATCACCCACACGGGCAACCCCTCCAGAAGAAGCGACGTACGGCAGAACAGTACTCAGCAACATTCGGCGCAAACGGCCGAAGGCCTGCCCGGAGGATGGGTCAGAGCGTTGCGCCTCGCACCAGCAGGTGCTCGAGGAGCTGGGTCGAGAGGATCCCCACGAAGGCCATGTTGTCGCGGAAGCCGACCTCGCGGCGGGCCCGGCACTTGGCGTAGAGGGCGGCGACGGCGCGGGGCTCGAAGAGGCCGTACTCGGCCAGGCGGCGGTCGCCGAGCAGGTCGGCCACGTAGGGCGGGGCGTCGGCGTCGACGAAGCAGCGGCTGTCGGGGGCCATATAGGGCTGCTTGGGCCGCGCCACGATCTCGTGGGGCAGGAGGTCGCGCACGGCCTGGCGGAGCAGCCACTTCTCGGTGAGCCCGGGCATACGGATTCGGGCGGGCACGCGGGCGGCGAACTCGACGATCCGGTGGTCGAGGTAGGGGACCCGGCCCTCGACGCCGTGGGCCATCATCGGCCGGTCGCCCTGGGCGGCGAGCAGGTAGCCGGGAAGGAGAGTCGCCGACTCCAGCGCCTGGGCGCGGGAGAGGCCGCCGAGGGGGGCGAGTCGGGGGCCGAGCCGGGCGCGGAGGTCGTCGAGTACGTCCTCGGCCCCGATCCCGTCGAGGAACTCGGGACGCAGGAAGAGCAGGTTGCGCCGGGTGGTGCGGAAGCGGGGCCCGTGCGAGTAGAGCGGGTCGTCGGTCTCCGAGAGTCCCTCGCCGAAGAAGGCCTGGAGGTAGCTCTGGGAGGCGCCGACCGAGAGCGCGAAGTAGCTGTACAGCCGCTGGAGGAGGAGTGGACGCGTGGGCGACAGGGGATCGCGCGCCCAGAAGCGGCGGATCTTGTCCTCCTTGAAGAGGTCGTAGCCGGCGAGCACCTCGTCGGCGCCCTCGCCGGTCAGGACGACCTTGAGGCCGTGCTCGCGGACGAGCCCGGCGAGCAGGTACAGCGGGGCGCCGGCGGTTCGCAGGACCGGCGTGGCGTCGTGGCGGACTGCCTCCGGGAACGCGCCCGCGATGTCGGCCTCGCGGCAGACGAGGGGGTGGTGGCGGACGCCAAGCGATCGCGCGACCAGCTCCTGCTGGGCGCGCTCGTCGTGGATGGGGCTCTCGAAGGCGATCGAGAAGGTCTCGGTCTCGCGGTGGCCGACCGCCAGCATGAGCGCGGTCAGCGCGCTGGAGTCGAGGCCGCCGCTGAGGTAGGCGCCGACGGGCACGTCGGCACGCAGGCGGAGGCGGACGGCGTCCTCGAGGAGGGCGCGCAGTTCCTCGACGTACTCCGCCCGCGGCCGGTCGACGATCTCCTCCTCGGGCGTCCAGGGAGGCTCCCAGTAGGGTCGGGTGCGGACGGCGCCGTTCGCGACGGTGAGCAGGTGGCCGGGCGGGAGTTCTCGGATGCCCTCGAAGGCGGTCTGGGGCGCGAGGGGCGACCACAGCAGGAAGCTCTCGAGCACTCCGCGGGGGCTCAGTCGGGGGGTGAGCGCGGGGTGGCGGAGCAGGGCGCCGATCTCGGAGGCGAAGAGCAGCGCGCCGCCGGCCTCGGCGTAGTACAGCGGCCGAACGCCCATGCGGTCGCGCGCCGCGAACAGCGTTCGCTCGCGCGGGTCCCAGACGGCGAACGCGAAGTCGCCGATGAAGCGCTCCGGGCAGGCGGGGCCCCACTCGGCGTAGGCCGCGAGGAGGACCTCGGTGTCGGACGTGGTGCGGAAGTGGCGCCCGCGCGCGGCCAGCTCGTCGCGCAGCTCGAGGTAGTTGAAGACCTCGCCGTTGAAGACAACCTGGCAGAGGCCCGCGCTGTCGGCCATCGGCTGATCGCCGGTGCTGAGGTCGATGATGCTGAGGCGCGTGTGTCCGAGTCCGGCCCGCTCGTCGAGGTAGAGCCCGCTTGCGTCCGGCCCCCGGTGACGGAGGGCGGCAACCATCCGAGCGAGCAGCTCCCGCTCGGGCGGGCCGGCGCCGCCGAGGTCGACGATCCCACAGATCCCGCACATGCCGCTCGCGCCACCAACCCGGGTCGAGAGCCGTCCTCCACCCCTCTCTCGACCTCCCGGCGGGGCCGCCGGTTCATCGCGCGGGGGCGGGTCAGCCCTGCGGGGGCGCGACCTCGACGATGCAGGCGGTGCCGTAGGCGAGCACCTCGGTCACGCCGTCCATGACCTCGTTGGCGTCGTAGTTGATCGCCACGATCGCGTTCGCGCCGACCTCGGCGCCGTGGGCGCGCATGATGTCGAAGGCGTCCTGCCGGGCTTTCTCGCACATTTCGGTGAAGATGGTGATGTTGCCGCCCACGAGCGTCTGGAAGCCGGCCCCGATGTTGCCGAGGATGCTGCGGGAGCGGACGGTGATGCCACGAACCACGCCGAGGTAGCGGACGATTCGGTACCCCTCAAACTCGAACGTGGTGGTGCAGAACGCGGGGTCTACCCCGTAGGTCGGCTGGCTGGTCATGTTTGCGTCTCCTCCTCGCGATGCCAGGACGTCCGAGCGGCGTCTCGGTGGCGGCTAGTGGCCGAGCGGATCGACCGCCGTGCCGTTGACTCGGACCTCGTAATGCAGGTGGGGTCCGGTGCTGCGGCCGGTCGAGCCGACGCCGCCGAGCTTCTGACCGGAGGAGACTGCCTGCCCGACGCTCACGTCGATGCTCGAGAGGTGGGCGTAGCGGGTGGTACGTCCGCCGCCGTGGTCGACGACGACGCAGTTGCCGTATCCGCCGTTGTAGCCGGTGCCGACGCTGACGACGCGGCCGGCGCCGGCCGAGCCGACCGGCGTTCCGGTGGGCGCGGAGATGTCGACGCCCTGGTGCATCCGGCCCCATCGGGGCCCGAAGCCCGAGGTGATGATGCCGCCGGTAGTGCCTCGGAGCGAGCCGGTGTAGCGACCCTGGTAGCCGCGGCCGCTGGAGGTGGCGGCGCGGACCTGTCGCTCGATGGCCTGGGAGGCGGCTTCGAGTTCGGCCTCCTGGCGGGCGAGCGCCTCGACCTCCTGTTGACGCTGGGCGGTGAGGATCCGGACGCGCTCGGTCTCGCCGGCGATCCGGTTGCGGGCCTCGGCGATTCGCCCGCGCTCCTGCTCGATCCGGAGCTTCTTCTTGTCGAGTTCCAGCCGGAGCGCCTCGGCCTCGCGGCGCTTCTCCTCGATCGACTGCGCGATGGCGACGTCGGTCTGGGCGAGCCGCTCGTAGGTGTAGGCGCGGGTGGTCATCTCGGTGAAGTCGCGGGCGCCGACGAGGATCTCGAGGAAGCTCACGGCTCCGCTCTTGTGGATCGCGACCAGCCGCTGGCCGCTCACCTTGCGCTGGTGGTCGAGCTGTTGCTCGGCGCGGAAGACGGCGCGCTCGGTGTCGGTGATCGACTGGCGGGTCTGGATGATCCGCTGCTCGGCCGACTTCAGCTCGCGCTGAGCTTGGGCCAGGCGCGCCTCGCTCTTGCGCAGCTCGGCGCGGCTGTCGGCGGCGACGGCGATCGCCTGCGCCTTGCGGGCGCGGGTGGAGCGGATCTGTTGGTAGATGCGGGAGCGGGCGCCGGACTGCGCCTCGATCCCGGGGCCGAGCGCGAGCAAGAACGCGAGCGCGGCGAGCGCGCTCGGCGCGGCCCATCGTTGTCGACGAAGCATGCGCACCTCCACGACCAGCCGTCGCGGCCACCCTCCGAGAGGGATCATTCCCCATCGACCCGAACCGCTCCTCTGTCCGGCGGAACCGCGCCGGCGCGCGGGAGGAGAGCCCCACCATGCGGATTCTGTTCCTCGACCTCGATACGCTGCGGCCGGACCACCTCGGCTGCTACGGCTATCACCGCAACACGAGCCCCAACCTCGACGCGCTGGCGCGGGAGGGTGTTCGGTTCACGAACTACTACTGCTCGGACGCGCCGTGCCTGCCGAGCCGCGCGGCCCTGATGATGGGTCGGCCGGGGATCCACACCGGCATCGTGAACCACGGCGGGCTCCAGGCCGATCCTCGGCCCCAGGGGCGCGCGCGCGGTTTCGCCGACCCCTGCCGGAGCCACAACCTCCCGGCCTTTCTCCGGCAGGCCGGGCTGCGGACGGTGAGCGTGAGCCCCTTCGCCGAGCGCCACGGCGCGTGGTGGTTCTACGCCGGCTTCTCGGAGATGCACAACCCCGGCAAGGGCGGGATGGAGTCGGCGGAGGAGATCACCCCGGTCGCGCTCCGGTGGATCGAGGATCACGCGCGGGACGACAACTGGTTCCTCCACGTGAACTACTGGGACCCGCACACGCCCTACCGCGCGCCGGTGGAGTTCGGCAACCCGTTCGAGCACGAGCCGGGGCCGGGCTGGGTCACCGAGGCGGTGCTCGCGCAGCACGTGGCGGCCGTCGGGCCGCACTGCGCTCGCGAGATCAACATGTGGGACGACCGGGCGCTGCCGCAGTACCCGCGCTACGTGCCGGCCGTGCTCACGATGGATGACATGAAACGGCACATCGACGGTTACGACGTGGGCATCGCCTACATGGACCAGCACATCGGTCGGTTGCTCAACGCGCTCGACGACCAGGGGGCGCTCGAGGACACCGTGGTGATCGTCAGCGCCGACCACGGCGAGAACCAGGGGGAGTTCGGCATCTACGGCGAGCACGGCACGGCCGACCACGCCACCTGCCGGATCCCGATGATCGTCCGGTGGCCGGGCGGCGCCCGCGACGTGGCCGAGGACGGCCTCCACCTGAACTACGACCTCGGCCCGACGCTGGCCGAGCTGCTCGAGCGGGAGCCCTCGCCGACCTGGGAGGGGCTCTCCTACGCGCCGGCCGTCCGGCACGGCACGCCGTGCGGTCGCGAGCAGGCGGTGATCAGCCAGTGCGCGCACATCTGCCAACGGAGCGTGCGGTGGGGGCCGTGGCTGTACATGCGCACCTACCACGACGGCTTCCGGCTCTTCCCGCAGGAGATGCTCTACAACCTCGAGGAGGATCCGCACCAGCAGCACGACCTCGCGCCGGTGCTTCCCGATCTCCGGCACGAGGGGGCCGCGCGGTACCTCGCGTGGCACGACGACATGATGCGGACCATGCCCGAGGGCTACTCGGTCGATCCGATGGAGATCGTGATGGCGGAGGGCGGACCGCTCCACGCCCGCGGGATGCTCCGCACCTACTGCGAGCGGCTCGAGGCCACCGACCGCGGTTGGGCCGTTGAGGAGTTGCGTCGCCGGCACCCGCAGGAGGCGTGGTAGACGCGGGATCCCGAAGCCCACTGGAGGCGATGGCCTCCGGCGCGGGCACGGCCGCACTTCGGAGGGGCCCCCTACGTGGCCCCTCCGGCAACCGCTCTAGCCGGCCGCCTTCCGTGCCGCGACGGGATCGGGCGGGAGCAGCGGGTCGAGCGCATCGACCGCGCCGCAGTAGATGTGGGCGGCCTCGCGGCAGCCGGCGTCACACAGGCCCATCTCGGGGCAGGAGCCGCACTCGCGCGGGAGGTACTCCTTCAGCGCGAACCTGCGCCAGTAGGGGTGGTCGCGGACCTTGTCCAGCTCCGAGACGTGCGGCAGGCGCACCGGCGAGTGATTGCAGACCCGGACGTAGCCCGAGGGGTCGACCACGAAGAAATCGGTCGCGGCCGAGCAGCGGGTGCCGACCTGCAGTCGCTCGAAGGTGAGGTCCTCGGGCAGGAGGCACTTCGGCAGCTCCGTCCCCACCGAGCCGTAGCGGTTCGCGGTGCGGAGGACCTCCTCGGCCGTGGTGAGCATCTCTACGACCTGCTCGCGGTTGAGCAGCAGCTCGGGCGCGTAGGCGAGGCCCCGGCCGCCGGGGAGGAAGCGGTTGAGCAGCACGTTGTCGGCGCCGGCAAGCAGGGCCTGCGCCATGGTCTCGTACAGCTCGAAGAGGTTCTTGGCAGTGACGGAGATCCCGACCGTTGTGCGAGATCGGAAGAGCGTCGTGTAGGGAAAGAGTGTTGTTGTCGGGGGGGGGGGGGGG
>CAZRDB010000208.1:1819-8167 GCA_964598695.1 uncultured Armatimonadia bacterium | reverse complement strand
GACGGCAACCGCCTAGGGTGGTGCGGAGGGGCAACCCTCCGCAGGTTGTCGCTCTCCGCTCTAGCTCGCGGGCTCCGGCACACGCTCCGCGATGGCCGGGAATAGCCGCCGCGCGTTGCGGTACAGGATGTTCCGCTTGTCGTCCTCGCCGATCCGGGCATGGACGACGCAGCCGATCGCGTACATCGGGTCGAACCACGGCAGGTCGGTGCCGTAGAGCACCCGGTCGGAGCCGACCTCCGCGACGAGCCGCTCGATCACCCCCGCGAACGCGTACGTCGCGCACAGCTCGCACCACAGGTTCGGATAGGCGCGGGCGAGCCGCACGGCGTCGTCCCACCCGCCGCACAGGCTGTGACCCAGCAGGAGCCGCAGATCGGGGTAGCGCTCGGCGACCGCCTCGACGGGTCCGGCGCCGCTGTGCGGGCAGCCGCCCCACGTGTGGGTGAGCACCGGCAGCCGGTGTGCGTTCGCGTACCGGAGCACCGGCTCGTACCGCGCATCGCCGAGCCCCACCTCGTGCAGCGACGGGTGGAGCTTGAAGCCGACGAAGCCCGGGTGCGGCGGCCAGCTCTCGAGGTCCCGCTCCTGCTCGGCGGCGAGGTGCGGGTTCCAGACCGTGTAGCCGAGGAAGCGCGCGGGCTCCGACTCCAGCGCATCCTCCCGCAACCGGCGGTTGCCCCGCGGCGTCTCGCCCACCAACGCCGTGTGGTGCGAGGCGATCGTCACCCGAACGCCGACGCGGTCCATCGTCCGGAGCATCTCCGCCGTCGTCCGCGTCGGAAACCAGATCCGGTTGTACGGGCCGAAGTGCGCGTGGCAGTCGACGACCGGGTACCGCCTCTCACCCGGATCGGGCGCCGTGCGGGCCGGCTCCGGGGTGTGGGCGAGCGCCGTGCGCAACGCCGGCGACCAGCCGAGCAGCCGTTCCAGGTTCCCGGCGGCGATCCGCGCCCGTGCCTCGTCGTCGATCGGCGCGTGACGGAGCATCGCGATCGGCCCGCCCGTCGCCCAGCCCGGGTAGCCGGCCGAGAAGAGCAGGCGGTCGGGGCCGTAGCGTTCGACGAGCCGCGCGATGCCCTGGTCCTGCTCGTAGCGGGCGATGTCGAGGTGGAGGCGCGGGAAGGCGTCGAGCAGTGGCCGGAACTGGCGGTCGCACCCCCAGCAGCCGTGGCCCGTGACGACGAGCGTCAGGGCCGGGAAGTCCCGGAGCAGCCGCGTGATCGGGGCCCAGCCCGCATCGGTCCCACCCACCTGCTCGAGCGGCAGGAAGAGAGGTGTGCGGCGCTCGGCCATCGCTTCGAGCAGCGGCCCGAAGGCCACGGCGTCGAGTTCATAGCGGTGCGTAGTGGGGAGGGCCCACAGTGCGCCGACCCCATGCCGTTCCATCCGCGCGAGCAGCTCGCCGGGGGCGGGGAACTCGCCGGTTTGGGCCGGCGCGAGCGCCCAGGTCGGGAACAGCCGCTCGGAGCCGGCGCACTCCTCGAGCGCGATCGCGTTGCCGACCTCGGGGTCCTCGGTCCGTAGCGCCTCGTGCCGCACGAGCGCGCGGTCGATCCCGTACTCGTCCATCCAGGCGAGCAGTTCGCTCGCCGTCCGGGCGTAGCGCGCCCCGGGCGCCGTCGGCAGACCGAACGGCGCGCAGGCATCGAACAACCGCATCGTCGACCCCTACTTCCCGAGTGCCGCCACGAGGCACTCCGCGAACTCCGACGCCGCCTCGGGACCGTTGGCCGTGATCAGCGTACCGTCGACGGTCACCGTCTCGCCCGTGTAGGTGGCGCCCGCCGCTTCGAGCGCCTTGCGCTCCGAGGCATAGGCCGTCGCCTTGCGGCCCTGCAGGACCCCGGCGCGGGCGAGGATGCCTGGCGCCAGGCAGATCGCGCCGACGACCTTCCCCCCGGCGACGGCCTCCCGGGCGAGCCCCAGGGCTGCGGGGTCGTCGAAGTAGGCGGCCGCGCCGCTCCCCCCGACGAACACCACCGCGTCGTAGTCGGCCGCCTTGGCCTCCGCGAGGGGGCCGTCGAGCCGGGCCGTGGCGCCGAGCATCCCGCGGGCCTCGGCGCCGCCGCTCGCGACGGTAACCACGTTCGCCCCGGCCGCCATCAGCGTGTCGCGCGGCACGAACAGCTCCTCATCGCGGAAGTCCTCCGGCGCGATGACCATCAGCACCGTCTTGCCGCCGAGGCTGGCGGCGGCCGCTGCCGAGGTAGCGGGCCGCTCGACTGCCGGGCCGGAGGACGGCGGCGGTGGCGTGGGCTTCCGGCATCCGCACAGGGCGAGGCCGCACGCGAGCAGGGCCCCGAGGCTCAGCGCAATCGCTCTCATGGCGCACCCTCTTCCTCTCCGCGCAGCCAGCGAGCGAAGGCGGCGAGCGCCTTGCCGCGGTGGCTGATCCTCTGCTTCTCCGCGAGCGTGATCTCGCCCACAGTGACCCCCCGCTCGGGCAGCAGGAAGTGGGGGTCGTAGCCGAAGCCTCCGTCGCCCCGGGCTTCGGGGACGATCGCGCCCTCGAAGGTCCCCTCGAAGCACAGCGCCCGCTTGCCGCGGTCCGAGAGCGCCAGCACGCACCGGTACCGCGCGGGCCACGGCGGCGGCGTGTCGCGCCCCTCGAGCAGGCGCACCAGCTCCCGGTTGCGGTCGAGGTCGGTCGCCTCGGCCCCCGCGAACCGGGCCGAGTGGACGCCCGGCATCCCGCCGAGCGCTTCGACCTCGAGTCCTGAGTCGTCGGCGAGCGCCACACAGCCCAGCACCCCCGCGACGACCTCGGCCTTGAGCCGCGCGTTCTCCTCGAACGTGTCGCCGGTCTCCTCGATCGGGAGATCCTCCCAGCCCGCCTCCTCGAGCGACAGGAGCGTCACAGCGAGCCCCGCGAGCGCATCGTGGATCTCCCGCAGCTTCCCCTCACTCGTCGTCGCCACGACGATCTCCCTCGGTCTGCCGATCTGAAGCGCCACGGTGTCGTTCCTTCCCTCTCCGCATGGACGGACACCGCCTCGCCCTGCGAGAGCGCGTGCCGTTCGGTCTTCCCGAAGCGATTATGGGGCGGGGCCGCAGTCTTCGCCCCTTCCCGCTCCGCATGCACGGGCACCGCCTCGCCCTGCGAGAGCGCGTGCCGTTCGATCTTCCCGAAGCGATTGTGGGGCGGGGGCACGGTCTTCGCCCCCGCCGCGCAATCGCCGCGGGTGTCCAGAGGGCTTGCCCTCTGGCGGGGCCGGGGCGGAGCCCCGACTCTTGCTTGGGCCGGGGCGGAGCCCCGACGGGGGGTGTCAGGCCTCGTCGAACAGGCTGCCCTGCTCGCGGGGCGCGATCGGTCCCCCGGCATCCTCGAGCGCGGCGAGGAACTCGTCCTCGCTGAGCACCGCGACGCCGAGCTGCTCGGCCTTGGCGCGCTTGCTGCCCGCGCCGGGCCCGGCGACGACGTAGTCGGTCTTCTTGGAGACGGAGCCACTCGCGCGGCCGCCCAGCCGCTGCACGAGCGCTTCCGCCTCCTCGCGTGCCATGCGCTCGAGCTTGCCCGTGAAGACGAACGCTTTGCCCGCGACGAAGGGATGGGCCTCGACCGGTGCGGCCTCCGCCTCGGTGGGCCGCACCCCGAGGGTCGCGAGGTCCTCGAGCAGTGCCTGCACGGTCGGCTCCTCGAAGGCGCCGCGGATCGAGGCCGCGAGGGTCGGGCCGATCTCGTGGACGCCCGACAGCTCCTCGAGCGTGGCCTCCCGCAGCCGCGCGAGTGTGCCGAAGTGGCGGGCGAGCACCTCCGCGACGTGCTCGCCCACGTGCCGGATCCCGAGGCCGTGAAGGAAGCGCGCGAGCGGCCGGCTCTTGCTCGCCTCGAGCGCCTCCAGGAGGTTCGAGGCCGACTTCGCCCCCATGCGCTCGAGCGCGGCCAGTGCGCCGTGCTCGAGGCGGTAGAGGTCGGCGAGCGTCCGGAGCATCTCCTTCTGGATGAGCTGGTCGATCAGCGCCGGCCCGAGACCGTCGATGTCCATCGCCCGACGGCCGGCCCAGTGCTCGACCGAGCCCGCCAGCTTCGCCGGGCAGGCGGCGCCCCGGCAGCGGAGCGCGACCTCGCCCTCCTCGCGGCCGACGGGGCCGCCGCAGACCGGACAGGCCGTCGGCATCGCGAAGGGCGTCTCGGCGCCGGTGCGCTCCGCGACGACCACCTCGATCACCTCGGGGATGATATCGCCCGCCTTCTGGATCACGACGAGGTCGCCGATGCGGACATCCTTGCGCCGCAGCTCGTCCTCGTTGTGGAGGCTCGCCCGGCTGACGGTGCTGCCGTCGAGGAAGACGGGCTCCATCACCGCGACGGGCGTGATTGCGCCCGTGCGGCCCACGGAGGCGAGGATCTCGACGACGCGCGTCCGTGCGGTCTCGGCCTGGAACTTGAACGCGATCGCCCTGCGCGGGCTGCGGCTGACGTATCCCAGCTCCTCTTGCAGCCGGAGGCTGTTGACCTTCACCACGAGGCCGTCGACATCGTACGGGAGGCGGTGGCGCACCTCGGCCCGGCGCGCGAGGACCTCGTCCATCGCCTCGATCCCCTGAATGATCTCGTGGTTCGCGGCGATCTTGAGCCGCATCGCCGCGAGCAGTGCGAGCACGGCGCCGTGGCTCTCGACCGAGGGCGCCTCGGCCGTCTTGAGGTCGTAGAGGATCGCGTCGAGCCGGCGGCTGGCGGTGATCGAGCTGTCGAGCTGGCGGATCGAGCCCGCGGCCGCGTTGCGGGGGTTGGCGAAGGTGGGCTGGCCGGCCTCCTCCCGCTCGCGGTTGATCCGGGCGAACTCCTCCTTCGAGAGGTACGCCTCGCCGCGGATCTCGCAGGAGGCAGGCATCCCCGCCACGGTCGTGAGCCGCAGGGGGATCGAGGGGATCGTCCGCAGGTTGACGGTGACATCCTCGCCGACCGCGCCGTCGCCGCGCGTCGCGCCGCGCGTGAGCAGGCCGTCCTCGTAGGTGAGCGAGATGCCGAGGCCGTCGATCTTGTACTCGACGACGTACTCGATCGGCGTTTCGGGCTCCATGCCGAGCACGCGCTTCACGCGTTGGTCGAACTCGACCAGCTCCTCGTAGGAGAAGGCGTTGCCGAGGCTGAGCATGGGGAAGCGGTGGGGCGCGGGCTCAAAGGCCTCGATCGGCATCGCGCCGACGCGGCGGGTGGGGGAGTCGGGGGTCACGAGGTCCGGGTGGGCGCGCTCGAGTTCCTCGAGTTCGCGGTACAGCCGGTCGTACTCGGCGTCCGAGATGCTCGGCGCGTCGAGCACGTGGTAGCGGTAGGAGTGCTCGCGCAGCTCCTCCTGGAGCTGGGCGATGCGCTCCCGTTGCGGCGAATCGGTCACGGTCGGTCCTCTCGGGCGTCCCGGTGTTGGCCTTGGCCTTCCGGGCGTGCGGGAGGACTCCTTCGTGCCGGCGGAGGCGCGCGCCACCGGCACGAAGGTCCCCAGTGCCGTGCCGCGCGTGGCCGGCCGTGGGGCTTACCCGCCGGTGGCGGGCGGAGCGGGCGCCCACTTGGGCCCATTGGCGTGCTTGCGGCCGCAGAGCGCCATGAGCGCCGTGAACCCGGCGAGGCCGACCAGCGCAACCGCGAGTCCTGCGAGTCTCATCGCGACCACCTCCAGCGGTACCAGACGCGCCACGGGCACGAAGGTGGCGAGGGGCCCATGCCACTCGAAGCGCGGCCCCTCCCCCCTGTCCTTCGGACATCCCCCCTCCCCCTCGCACGGCTCGGGACGAGGGGGGAAGCGACCCTCTCATCTCGGCCGAAGGCCCGCGGTGCGGGTCCGGTGCAGCAGGTGTGCAAGCGTGCCGGCGGAATGCACCGCGAGAGCCCGGCACTGACCGGGCTGTGCCGCGTTAGCTCGCAGAGCGGGAGGGGCGCGATGGCGGTAGCTGGGCTTCACTGGGTCAGGCTGGACCTGCATGTGCATACGTGGGCGTCGAAGTGCTTCGATCGACAGGGGCTCGACGAGGCGGCACTCGCGCGGCGCATCATCGAGCGCTGCCAGGAGGTCGGACTGGCGGCGATCGCCGTCACGGACCACAACAGCGGCGCGGCAGTGGATCAGATGCAGGAAGCGGCGCGGGGCTCTGGAGTGGTTGTACTGCCCGGAGTGGAGTTGTCTGTAGCCGTCGGTGCAGACGGATACGTTCACGTTATCGCCATCCTACCGGAGTCGGCGAGCGGGCGCCACGTCAACGACCTGCTCGCCAGCCTCTCCCTCGTGGGCGACAGGGGCGCGGCAGGCTCCTACATCGACAGCACCCCGGCCAAGGTCCTGGAGGCCATCAACCGGGCCGGTGGTCTCGGCGTGTTCCCCCACCCTGGGACCAAGAGCGGCGTGTCAG
>CAZRDB010000208.1:0-1809 GCA_964598695.1 uncultured Armatimonadia bacterium | reverse complement strand
CCGGAGGTCAGCCGCGAGCTGATTGGCTTCAGAGCCACTTCCTGGCAGGGTGTGAGTACGACGAGAAGCTCCGCAAACACTACACCTCGCTGGCCATGTACAAGGCGTCGGACGGCGGGGCAAGGTACAGCGACGGTCGACACAACATCGCCGGTATAGGCGAGGACTGCTCATGGTTTAAGGTGGACCAGGTCACGTTCGAAGCGTTGCGGCAGTGCTTCGCCGACCACGAGACGCGCATCTGCATCGGGGGGGAAGCACCAACCGGCGCGGGCACCCGTATCGAGCGGGTCGAGGTGTCCGGCGGGTTTCTCTCAGGGCTCGCCCTCGACCTCCACCCCGGGATCAACTCCATCCTCGGCGGCAAGGGGACCGGGAAATCGCTCCTCATCGAGTGCATCCGTTTCGCGTTTGGCTGCCCGCCGCCGAAGTACGAGGGAGCCCCCGACATCGTGGTCGACCACGAGAACAAGCTGAGGGCGTGCCTGGGCGCCGGGCACGTTGTGAGCGTGGTCGTGCGAACGTCGGGAAGGCGCCTCAAGCTGACTCGGACCTACAGTGGCACCCGTGACTGGGCTGACCATCCAACCAAGGCGGTCGACGTAGCAAGCGGCGCTTCCGTTGGCCCGGCAGAGCTGCGCGAGCTGTGCCCCGTACGCTTCTTCAGCCAGCGGGAGATTGCGGCGATAGTGGAGGATGGCAAGGCGCAGTGCCGGCTGGTGGACGACTTGGCGGCGATCGACGTAGGCGGTTCGGACGCCACCGCCTTGTCGTGCCAGCTTGAGGAGAACGACAGCTCGCTTGCGACAGCACTCCGAGCCAGCGCTCGCCTCATCCCACTCGCACAGGAGATGAGGGCCAAGAGGGAGAGGCTCGGTGCGCTGCGGGCCTCGGGGGAGAGCCCTGCGGCTGCCGCCATGGGCCTCGCGCGTTCGCGACGAGCCGTGATCCGCGATGTGGGCGCGGCGCAGCGGCGGCTCCGTCTCGTCCTCCGCGAGGCCAGGGAGGCAGTCGAGCGGGTGGCGTCACCGTCGCCTGGACGTGCCGACGTTGCCGGTCATGAGCACGTGTCCTCTGCAGTCGCTCTGGCCCGCGGCACGCAGGCGAATCTCCTTGACCTGCTGTCCGCGGCAGAGGAGCTAGTCGATGCGGCAGTGCAACAGGCAACTGAACTGGACGGCCTGTACGCCCCGGAGTTCGACCGGGCGACGGACGCCTACAGCCAGGAGCTGCGTCAACTGGGCGTCGACGAGGCGAATGCAGAGACCGAGAAGCAGGAGGTCGAGGCTGACCTGGAGCGCCTTCGGCGCGAGACCGCCGACGATCAGCAGACCGCCGAGCGTCTGGGTGACCTCATGGAGGAGCGCACCCGACTGCTTGACGCCCATGGGAGGCAGATCCAGCAGCGTGCGGCCGAGCGCCGTGAGCGCTACGCGGCGCTCAGCGCGGACACGGGACACCGACTGAGGGTGGAGCCCCGGGCAGGGAAGGACGGGGGGGTGTTCGTCGCCGCGCTCCGGGGCCTCAAGTCTGGCCTGCGCGAAGCTACCCTATACTCGGTCGCGGCAGCGGTGACCCCCCGAAGCCTCATCGACGGGCTCATCGCGGACGGCCTGGGATTCGCCATCGATGCGCCCGGTCTGTCCTCCGACTCTGCGCAGAAGCTCGTGAACGCACTGTGGGACAACCCGGAGCGGTGGCAAGAGCGACTGGCCTGGCAGTACAGTCTGGTGCCGGAGGACGAGGTGGGCATTCAGTACCGCAGCACGGACACTGGGGAGTACAAACCGCTTGAGGCGCTCTCGGTCG
>CAZRDB010000207.1:0-8217 GCA_964598695.1 uncultured Armatimonadia bacterium | reverse complement strand
CCGAGGCGATCGCCATCGGGGGCGAAGCCCGTACGCCCCGACGACAACCGCTCCGGTAGGGCAGGGGAGCGAGCGCTCGTCAGGCCGGCACTCGCCACTGCGGCCCGCACAGGGGCCGCCGCCAACCTCGCTACCGCGCCCCCACGAGGACATAGTCAGGCTCCTTGCTGTTGAGGAGACGTCGCGCGCCGCCGTTGTTGGCCTTGTCGGGGCCAGTGCAGTAGAGCACGTAGCTGGCCTGGCCTTCCGCGCGGTAGAGCGGCGAGACGCCGGTCCATGGATCGGGCGGGACGCTCGGGAGGTAGGTGGGCACGAGGGCCTCGAGGGCCTCGGGATACGCACCGTGGTCGAGGCGATAGGCGGCGAGGCCGACGGCGACCTCGATGCCGGCGAGGCACGCGTTCTGCTCCAGCGTGCGCAGGATGAGCGTCTCGATGGGCACAAGAGCGACCCACGACCAGTCGTCTGCGACGGCAGTGGGCGCCTCGGCAATCGCGTCCTCCATCGCGCGAAGCCCGGCGGCGATCTCAACCGTTCGGAGCGGGCGGTCGACCAGCCGGAGCAGTTCACTGTAGTACAGGTCGACCAGTTCGATGTAGCGCGCGCCCTCGGCCGACCGGGCCGAGGGCAGGGCGCCGAGGAAGCGGAGTCGGCGGTCGCCCTCCAAGTGGACCGTCTTCGCGAGCGGCCACAACTCCTCGCGCAGGGTGCGAACGGATGCCGCGAAGCGCTCAAGGCGCGCGGAGTCGAGACCGTGGTCCGAGGTGAGGAGGGAGCAGGCCGTGCGTGCGACCATCCGGACGATCGTTACGTCGACCACCCTCGCCGTCTCGTCGTTGCCGCGGGCGATGCGGGCCCCCATCGAGAGGGGGTCTTCGAGCGCGTCGACGGCCTCGTTGTCGTGCCCCTGGAGATGAAGGAGCGCAGCCCGGCCGATCTCGACGCGCGCGAGCTGGCGAGCGGATACGAGTGTCAGGATGTCGTCCGTCGACTCCTCGATGCTCCTGGCCGGGGCCATGCACTCGAGCCCCTGAGCCCGATGGACCAGCTCGAGGGCCCGCCGGGTCTCAACGAGCCGCTGCTCCATCTGGGGCTGCCAGTGCGCGACTCGGTCCTCGTCCCCCTCGAAGACGGCCCGCGCGAAGGCCGATGGCTCGAACGGGTCGGCCGCCGGAGGACCGGGTTCCGCCTCGGTCGCCCGGGTCCTCAGGATCTGGGCCGCCTGCACGTAGAGGTCCCAGGCATTGGGGCTCGGCACCTCGACGCTCCAGGCCGGGAGCGTGCGGCGGCAGGCGCTGTGCCCGCCCACCGCGCGTCCGCCATCGGCCTGGGCCGAGGCCCCGACGAGGCTCGCTAGCAGCGCAAGCGCAGCCGCAGTTGCCGAGGGGATCCGTACAGCGATGCCGGCTCGTACGTCCCGCATATGGTCCTCCGTCCCGCCCGCCCCGCGTACCCTGACGCCTGAGCGGCAGCGGGGTGGCGTGCCTTACCTGAGCGCGAGCCAGACCCCGATCGCCAGCGCCGTGAGCGTCAGCACCGGCAGGAGCAGCAGCCAGGCGGCCCGCCCACCCCCGGGCGCCTGCCACTCGCCGCTCTCCGAAAGGACCGGGCTGCCGGGCAGCGCGTCGAGGAGCACCGCACTGGCCGGCCGGTCGGGCCGGTAGATCAGCAGCTCGGTGGGCTGGTCCTGCAGCTTGGCTGGTTCGGTGGTGCGCGCCTTGGCGGTCTGCGTGACGCCCTGCCGGTCGACGAACTCGAAGACCATCTCCAGCACGGGGCGGTTGTTGACCACCACGTTCGTCCCGCGCACGTCGCGCAACTTGCCCCGGGCGAGGATCCCGTTGCGGAGGTCGTCGATCGCCCTCCGACCCTTCGCGTAGGTCGCGGCGATGAAGCACAGCCCGACCAACGGGAAGATGAGCACGAACAGCACCGCGAGACCGAAGGGCCGGGCGCGCATCCCCTCCACCTTGGCAACCTCCGGCGATCCACGGAGGTACCGTACGTCGACCCGATCGCCTTCGCGCGCGGCATCGGCGTAGGCGAAGGAGACCCCCTCGCGTACCTCGCCGTCCGCGGCCCGGTAGCCGTAGTGGTAGGCGTAGACGCGGTGCTCGTTCTCGGTGCAACTGGTCAGCTCGACGCGGAGGATGACGCCCCGTGTGGTCTCGGAGGGCTGGGAGGCGATTCGGGGGCTCACGAGGTCGGTGAACGGCAGGAAGCCCGCGAGCACCAGCGAGCCGATCATCGCGAACAGCCAGCCGAAGAGCCCGGCCGGCCCCCCGAACAGCAGCGGGAGCCGCAGGGCGAGCGGGACCTCTCTCGGGGCGGGCGCAAGCAGGGGGAGTTGCTCCGGCGAGGGCGGCTCGACCTCCTGGGGCTCGGCCTCCGGGGTCGGGGGCGGCGACGCGACCGCGGGCATTGCCTCGAGTCGGAACTCGGCGGGCGGCGGCTGAGCGGTCAGGTCCCCCCCACAGCTCCGGCAGCGCCGGCCGGCGCGCCTCGCGGGGTTCTCGGCTCCACACGCCGGGCAGACGAGCGTCTCGGCGGGCATCGCGTGCTCCCTTCCGCAACACCCCGCCCGTCTGCTCTCTTCTGGCGGGTGGGGGCTCGGCCCTCGTTTGGTCGTAACGGCGCGCTCGCCCGGGGACCCCAGAGTGCAAGGCGCAGCATCGAGAGTGTAACGGTTGACGCAAAGCGTAGGCACCTATAAGCTGGTAGGTATAAGCTTACGGTTGCCGTGTGCGCGTGAGGGGGTCCGCGATGCGAGGGGAGACCGTTCTTGGTGCACTTGGGGCGCAGACCGTTGCCGTGGCGGTGGCGCTGATCGCCGCGGGGCTGTGCCGCCGGCGTCCCGCGGCCGTGCGGAGCGCCGTCTGGCACGTCGCGATCGCCGCCTTCCTGATCGCTCCCGCACTCCCGGCGGCCACTCGCTGGGCTGGTGCGCCGGGCTGGAGCGTCCCCGCGCCGATCTCCGCCGCGGTGCTGGAGCCCATGCCGCGCCCCGTGCCCGCCCCGCCGGTGGTGCGCCTCGACCCGAGCCCTGGCCTCGTCGCCGAACCACCGGCCCGGGCGGTAGTCCGGCCGCCCTCCGCGCGGCCCCCGAAGCTGTCAGCGGCGCTCGGGCTGTTCGTCTGGGCTGCCGGCTCGCTCGCTGTGGCGGCGCTCTGGAGCCTCGGCCTGGTACGTGCGGGCCGGCTCGTGCGGGCCGCGAGGCTCCCGGTTGCGCCGGGGACCATCGAGCGCGTCTCCGATGCCGGCCGGCGGCTGGGGCTGCGGCACGCGCCGCCGGTGCGGGTCAGCCCGACCTTGCGCGCCCCCCTCGTGGCCGGCAGCCTGCGGCCCTGCCTGGTGCTGCCTCCCGCGTTCGGGGGCGAGGAGCCCGGCGAGGCGGCGATCCTGATCCATGAGCTGGCCCACATCGCGCGGAGGGACACGCTCGCCCAGGCGAGCTGCGAGATCGTCCGTGCGCTGTGGTGGTGGCATCCGTTCGTGTGGATCGCGGGCGAGGCCGCGCGGCGCGCGGCCGAGGAGGCCTGCGACGACTGGGCCGTGGCGCTCACCGGGGAGCGAGAGACCTACGCGCAGGCCCTGGTGAGCTGCGCCGAGAGGTTGTGCCGCGTGGCGGGGATCCCCGCCGCGCGGAGGGGCGGGGCCCTTGTGCGGCGCGTGCGCGGGCTCCTTCTGAAGGGGGATGTGGTCCGCATGACACGTCTGACAGGTACGGCACGTCTGGCGGTTGGCGCACTCACGATCTGCGCGTTCCTGGCGATCGGGCTGACACGAGTCGTCGCCCAGGGAGGCGAGGGATCGAGGGAGCCACTACGCACGCCGAAGGCTACGGCGGATCAGCTCGAGAGCGGGGACCCGATCCTCATCTCGCGGCAGATGCTCCGGCAGGGCCGGCCCGACGCGGAGCGGTTCGCGGCACTGGAGCCGTTCCTCTCGGACCCCGACCCGCGCGTGCGCCGCCGGGCCCTCGACGCCTGCTTCAGCTTCGGGGGGGCGGCCGGCTCGGAGTCCTACCGCGCCCGGGTGCTGACGATGGCGGCCGACGACCCCGACCTTGCGGTGCGGCAAGCGGCCCAGCGAGTGTGGGGCACGCTCGCCCAGATCTGCACACCGGAGGAGCTGAGGAGCGCGACCGGCAACGCAACGCTCCCACAGGGGCTGCGGCTCATCGCCGCCTGTGAGATGGCCAAGCGCGGGGATAGCGGCGCTGCGTCCCGCGCGATCGTCGACGCCGGCTTGCCCGCCGATTCGGAAGGCCGGCTGGCGTATCTCGGGTATGCCCAGCGGGCCAAGGTCGCGCTCGACGAGGCCGCGGCCCAGTCCGTCGCGGAGGCTCTGACAGACCCCGACCCGAGCGTGCGGAGCAGTGCGGCTCGGCTGTTGGGCGCCGCCGGGCCGGCGGCTCGCGTGGTCGAGGACAAGCTGAAGGCTGCCGCGCTGGGCGACCCTGCCCGTGACGCGATGGTGAGTGCGACCGTCGCGCTCTGGCAGTGCGGGGCCGAGCCGGCCGCGCGCGAGTGCATCGAGACGCTGTCGAGAGACCCGGCACTCGATCGGCGCTTGGCTGCGCTGCTCACCGTCGGCCGGCTCCGGGATCGCGCGGGCGAGTTCCTGCGCGTGGTCCTATCGGCTCTCGACGACCCTGAGCCCCGGGTGCGGAGGAACGCGCTCTGGGCGCTGGAGCAGATCGAGCTGACGGCGACGGCACGCGAGCGCCTGCGGTCGCTGGCCCTGTCCGATCCGGACCCCGACTGCGCCGCGACGGCCTTCGGAGCGCTCTCGCTGCACGGGGACACGCAAGCCCTGCGGGGCGAGCTGCTCTCGCGGCTGCCCGCGAGCGCGGGGGCCGATCGCCTCTGGCTCGCCAAGGTGCTCTGCTACACGACGCCCGGCTGGGACGAGGAGGGTGTCGCCGGCTACGCGGTGCCCCCCCAACTGCTCAGCGATGCCGCGCCCGAGATCCGCAGGATCGCGACGGAGTGGCTCGCTGAGGCGGGACAGCCGAGCGCGGAGAGGCGCGCAAAGCTCGTGAAGGCGATGCTCGGCGATCGGGACGAGACCGTCCGCGCCGAGGCACGCCGGTCTCTCGAGCGGCTCGGCGTTCCGACCCCGGAGACCGAGTCCCCGCCGCCCGACGCGCGTGCGGCGGCGCTCGCCAACGCCCGCCTCCTCGCCACCGCGATGCTCAGCTACGCGCAGGACTACGACGAGTACCTCCCGGGCGGCTGGTGGCCTGAGCTGGTCATGCCCTACCTGAAGAGCCTCAGCATGCTGGGCTCGCCCGGCGCGCCGACTCAGCGGGTTGGCTATGCGCTGAACGCGGCGCTAGCCGGCGCCAACACCGCTGAGATCGCCGATCCGGCGAACACCGTGCTCCTGTTCGAGGCCGCGGACGCCGACCCATGCCCCATCGGCGGGCCGGAGATGCTCGCGGACTGGTGGGGTGACGGGACGGTCTGCGTGGCCTTCGCGGACGGCCACGCCGAGCGGCTGACACTCGAGGCGGCGCGGGCGAAGGTCTGGGAGCTGACCGACTAGACCGCTCGCAGGAGGACGCTGCGGGTAACGGCGTCGAGCAACGACCCGTCGAGAGTCGGTGCTTCTGTTCTACCTGAGCGATTGTGCGTCAGGGGCACGGGCTTCGCCCCTGACACGCAATCGCCTAGGGTGGCGCGGAGGGGCAACCCTCCGCAGGTTGTCGCTCTTCGCCCTTGCGCGCGGGAGCTGCTCTAGCGACGGCCGCCCGACGGCGGCGTGTGAGGTGGAGACGATGGGTGCTCGGAGGGATCGGATCACGGAGCTGGGTGAGCTTCAGCTTGAGATGCTCGATGTGCTCAAGCGGCTGGGGGAGGCGACGGTCTACGACCTGATGGAGGGATTCCCCCCGGAGCGGCGACCCCGCTCCTCCACGGTCCAGACGGTCATGCGCAGTCTCGAGAAGCGCGGCCTCGCAACGCACCGCACGGAGGGCCGAACCTTCGTCTTCCGTGTGACCGATGAGGCCGAGAACGTCCGCGGCCAAGCGGTACGGGACGTTCTCCAGCGCATGTTCGGGGGCTCGCCCAACGCGCTGGTCTCGACACTGCTCGACGTGGCGGACTTCACACCGGACGAACTGGCGGAGCTGAAGCGGCTCCTGGCCAGAAGGGGGATGGATGGCGATGTGGGCGGAGAGGATCGGTAACGCGCTCGCGGCGCAAGCAGCGGTGAGCGCCGTGCTCGTCGTCGTCGGGCTCTGCATTCGGGGTCGGCCTGCCGCCGTCCGCAGCGCGGTGTGGCGGGTGGGGCTGGTCGCGTTCCTGCTCTCGCCGGTGCCCGCACTCGTGTGGCCGTCGCTGCAGGCGGTGACGGTTCGGGTGGCCGTCCCTTCCGTAGCGCGGGCCCCCGTGCCGCCGCTCGCAGACGTCGCGCCGACCGAACCCGACCGGACGGACCTCAGCGAGGAAGCATCGCCCGCGACGGTGCCGGTCGCCGCGCCAGCCGTCACGGGCTCGCCGCTGTTGGCGCTCGCCGCCGTCATGGCCGTGGGCTGGGCGCTCGGGCTTGCCCGCCTGACCGCCAACACCCTCGCGGCCCGCCGCCTGGTGGCGGAGGCCTCTGCGGTCGTCCTGCCGGAGCTGCTCGCCGCGGCTGCGCACTGGTCACAGCGGCTGGGTCTCCGTGCCACGCCTCGGGTGAGGGTCGGGGGGCGCGTGGGGGCACCGGTCATCGTCGGTGCGGTGCGGGCCACCCTCCTGCTCCCCTGCGGCTTCCGTGCGTCGGCCGAAGGCGCCTCTGCCGTGCTGGTGCATGAGCTGGCGCACATCCGGCGCGGGGATCCGCTCGAGCGGCTGGCCTGCGAGTTGGCCTGCTGCCTCCTGTGGTGGCATCCGATGAGCTGGGTGATCTCCGCGGCACTGCGCCGGGCGGCGGAGGAGGCCTGTGACGACTGGGCGATGGCGCTGACCGGGGAGCGCGATGCCTATGCGGCCGCACTCGTCGCGTGTGCCGAGAGGCTGGCCTCGGCCGTGGGGATCCCGGCCGCGCGCAGAGGCGGCGGCCTTGCCCGGCGCGTTCGTGAGGTCCTCGGAAAGGGGGAGGTTGCGATGACCTGCTTGAGCGGACGGGCCCGGTGGGGTCTGTGCATCGCGGGGCTTTGTGTGCTGGTGGGGGTCGGGATCACGCGGGTCGGGGCGGCAGACGCGGGGACGGTGGCGCAAGCGCCAGCTCTGGGCGACGATCGCGACCAACTCGCGAGTGGGAACCCGATCCTCATCGCGCAGGCGATGGTGGCGGCGGGGAGGTCGGAAGGCGAGATCAGCGCGGCCATCAGCCCTTACCTGACGAGTCCAGACGCGCGGATGCGGCTCCATGCGCTCAACGCGCTTCTGATGCTCGACCCTGCCAGCGTCGGGACGGACCGCGACAGGCTCCTCGAGCTGGTCGGGGCCGACTCCCCGCCGATGATCCGCAGAGCCGCGGCGCGGATGCTGGGCCGAGCGACCGCCGATGGCGACCTGGCGGCCCTCATCCCGGCTCTCGCCCGCGTCGGGGCACCGCCCGACGCCCGTTACGCGATCGCGATGGTGCTCATCAACACGGGCCGCTCGGACCAGGCCGGCGCGTTCCTCGCGGACGAGTCGCTGCCTCCCGACAACGAGGCTGCTGCCGCATACACCCGCGTCCTGCGGTTGCTCGATGAACGGACCGAGAAGCAGGTCCGTGTCGCAGCCTCGGCGCTGACGTGCGAGAGCCGCGAGGCCCGCCGTGACGCCGCGGCAATCCTCGGTGGAGCGCCGGTGGCCGCGCGGGAGCACCTCGCCCGGCTGGTGGGGCTCGCCACCGAGGGGGGAGAGGCCGCTTCGACGCGCTACTGGGCCCTCCGGGCGATCTGGCGCTGCGGAGCGCGCGACGAAGCCACCGACTGCATCAGGTCCCTGCTCGGCCAAGAGGACGGCGGCGCCCGCCGCGAGGCGCTGAGCGCCTGCTCAGTCTTCGCCGACCCGTCGCAGGAGCTTCTCGCGCTTGCGGCGGACCACCTCACGGACCCGGACGCGAACGTGCGCTACTGGGCGGCCGTCGCGCTCAGGCGCCACGGCCTGCCCGGCGACGCGAGAGCCAGGATTCGCGAGAGGGTCTTCGCGGAGACCGAACCATCGGACGGTCTCGGGTTCGTGGACGTGCTGTGTATGGACGGTGGGCAGGTCGAGACGCGCGAGTGGCTTC
>CAZRDB010000206.1:0-8295 GCA_964598695.1 uncultured Armatimonadia bacterium | reverse complement strand
CCGACTTCCTCAAGCGCTCGAACCTCCAGGCGATCGTCGACCGCATCGTCGTCATCGCGATCATCGCGATCGGCATGACGATGGTCATCGTCACCGGAGGGATCGATCTCTCGGTCGGGAGCCTGATCGCGCTCTCAGCGGTGATCTGGACGGTGCTGATCCGCAACACCGCGGGCGCCGTCGACGCCTCGGGCGGAGGGATCGTCGCCTGCGCGGGGGCGGCGCTGCTGCTCTGCGCGGCGGTCGGCGCGCTCTCGGGCGTGGTCGTGACCCGACTCGAGGTGCCGCCGTTCATCGTGACCCTCGCGATGATGCTCGTCGCAAGCGGCCTGGCGTTCCTCGTCGCGAGCGGCCAATCGGTCTACGAGGTGCCGCCCTCGATCGACGCGCTCGGCCGGGGCTCGGCGATCCCCGGGATCCCCAACACCGTGCTCCTCATGGCCGCCCTCTACGCCGGGGCCCACGTGCTGATGACGCGGACCCCGCTCGGACGGAGCATCTACGCCGTCGGCGGCAACCCCGAGGCGGCCCGGCTCTCCGGGATCCCGGTGCGGGCCATCACCGTCTTCGTCTACCTCGTCTGTGGCGCGCTCGCAGGGCTGGGGGGCATCGTTCAGGCCTCGCAGCTCCAGAGCGGCGCACCGACCTACGGCCAGTCCTACGAGCTGTACGTCATCGCCGCCGTCGTCGTGGGCGGAACAAGCCTCGCGGGCGGCGAGGGAACCATCGTGGGGACCCTGATCGGCGCCCTGATCATCGCGGTGATCCAGAACGGCATGAACCTCACGGGTGTCGAGAGCTATACGCAGAAAGTGGTGCTGGGGCTCGTGATCCTCGGCGCCGTCGTCCTGGACCGCGCGAAGCGCGCCGGGGCGATGCGGCTCCCCCGGATCCGCCGCCGCGCCGCGCCGACCACGGAGAGTGGGGCCGGCCCTCGCGGCGAGGGCTAGCAGGGGGCGCCAGACGGAGGTGGCTGGATGCGCGTGATGTTCGTGGGAGCCCACCCGGACGATGGCGACCTGCGGATGGGTGGACTGGCCGCGAAGTACGCGGCGGCCGGCGGCAAGGCGATGCTCGTCTCGCTCACGAACGGCAATGCGGGCCACCACACCATGGGGCCGGCCGAGCTGGCCGGGCGGAGACGCGAGGAGGCCCGGCTCGCGGGCGAGGCCGTCGGCGCCGAGTACGTGGTGCTCGACCACGACGACGGCCGGCTCACGCCGAGCGTGGAGATCCGGGAGGAACTCATCCGCCTGATCCGCCGGTTCGCGCCCGACCTGCTGCTCGCGCTCCGGCCGTGGGACTACCACCCCGACCATCGCGCCGCGGCCCAGCTCGTAATCGACGCGAGCTACCTCCTCACCGTGCCACTGATCTGCCCCGATACCCCGGCCCTGCCCCGCATGCCCATCGTGGCGCAGACCTACGACAGCTTTCGGATGCCCGCGCCCTTCCGCACCGACATCGCCGTGGCCGTCGACGAGCAGATGGAGGCCAAGGTCCGCATGATCGGCAGCCACATCAGCCAGTTCTTCGAGTGGCTCCCGGCCAACGGGGGCTACGGGGGGATCGTCCCCACCGACGCCGAGGAGCGCGTCGCGTGGCTGCGCAGCTACCTCGAGGGCTATCTCCGTGAGCCCACGCTCCGGGCGCGCGAGGCGCTCGTGCGGCGGTACGGCCTCCGGGTCGGCGGCGCGGTCGAGTATGCCGAGGCGTTCGAGTTCTCGGAGTACGGCCGCGCGCCCGACGCCAAGGAGATCGAGCGGCTCTTCCCCCGGTAGGGGGTCCTCCGCGCTAGCCCAGCTCCGGGAAGAAGAACGGCACCTCACGCGCCGCGTCCTCGAGCGTGGCCGAGGCGTGAACGGCGTTGTGGGTCTTGTCGGCGCCGAAGCGCGCCCGGACGGTCCCCTCGGCGGCGAGGGCCGGGTCGGTGTCGCCGTGGATCTCGCGGATCCGCGCGACGGCGTTCTCGCCCGAGAGCGCGAGCGCCATGACGGGGCCGGCGGTCATGAACTCGAGCAGGGACTCGAAGAACGGCTTCCCCGCGTGCTCGGCGTAGAACCGCCCGGCCCTCTCGCGGCTCAGGCGGGTGACGACGGTCGCCTCGATCGCGAGCCCGTTCTCCTCGTAGACCTGGACGATCTCCCCCACGTGACGGGCCGCGAACGAGTCCGGCTTGATGATCGTGAGCGTGCGCTCGACTGCCATGCTGTGACGTTCCCTCTCAGGGCGCCGCGGGGGCTCCATCGGACGCCGGCTGCGTGTCGATCTCCCGCAGCTCCCAGCCCTGGCCGAAGAACCCGGCGGCGCGGTAGCGGTTCGTGTCGTCCGCGTCGAAGGTCGGCTCGAACACGATGAAGTCCGGCAGCAGATCGTACCGGTGCGCGAACCGCGTGACAAGGCTGTAGCCTCCGCCCCACGGCTCGCCCGAGATCGAGAGGACCATCCGCTCCGGCGCGCGGGGGTTGGGGTAGCAGAACCACGCGCCCAGACCGGGTCCGCGCACCTCCGTCTCCCCCACCCCGTAGCCGTCCTCCAGGAACCGCACCGGCAGGCCGTCGGCGATCCCGGCGAGGTAGCCGTTCGTGGCCGGCGTCCCGAAGAGGACCAGGCTGTAGGCGGCCTCGATCTCCGGCGTCACCGCGGTGTCCGGGATCGCCCACTCGGCCGTCCAGTTGCCCTCGCGCGGCCCCACAAGCATCGGCACGCCCTCGCAGAACCGCCACCACTCGCTCGAGAACCGGATCAGCAGCGGATCCTGGTCTCCCGCTCCGCCCCGCGTCCCGTAGACGCACAGGAACGGCCGCTCGAAGACCGCGCGGATCGGGCCGCAGAGCCCTGGTCTCTTGGCGAGCGAAGTCTCCGGGCGGGCGACGAGGTCGACCCCGCACCACCCGTCCGGGCCCGGCTCGGGCAGCGCCCTCTCGGCCCCTCCCTCCAGCACGCGCGCGACGCCCAGCTCGGCCATGGCATCGCCGAGGAGCCCCACGCGCGCGACGTTGCCGCAGGCGAGCCGGACCGCGTCGCCCTCGATCGTCGCATCGATCGAGGCGACCCGGCCCCACTGCTCGATGGCCTCCACGCGCACCCAGTACGCGCCCGCCGTGTCGAGCGTGTAGGTCCGCCAGCTCACCGCGCGAGGCAGACGGCGCACCCGGCGCGCGTCGCAGAAGGCGAGCAGCCGCTCGAAGTAGCTGTCCGCGAAGTAGATCTCGTGCCGGCCGCCCTCGATGAGGCGCACCTCGTGCTCGTAGCCGAGGCGCGCCAACTCGCGGCCGGCGATCCCGGCGAAGCCAGGACTCACGAGCGGGTCCTGGGCGCCGTGCTGGACCAGGATCGGCAGCGCCCGCGCGTTGGCGAACAGGTCGAGCGGGTTCGACTGCTCGTACATCGCCCGCTTGAACGGCGCCACCTCGCCGCGATCGAGACCGTACCACGCGTAGTAGTCGGACTGAGCGCAGGCGGCCCCGAGTGCCGCGAAGCGGTCGGGGTGGTGCAGGCCGATGCAGTAGGCGCCGTAGCCGCCCATCGAGTTGCCCGCGAGGTACACCCGCTCCGGGTCGACCGCGTAGAGCCGCGAGACCAGGTCGATCGTCCGGAGCACGTCCTGCTCGCCCACGCCCTGGAAGTCGGTGTTGCCCCGCCCGTGTGGCTGGAGGAACAGGCACCCGGCGCGGTCGAACTGCGGGAACATGGCCTCGCCGATGAACCACGGTGAGAGCTTGTCGGTCTCCGGCACCCAGCCGTGGAGGTAGACCAGCAGCGGCGCGGGTCGGTCCGGCCGGTAGCCGGTGGGCACGTAGAGGAAGTAGGGCTGCACCGAGCGGTCGTTCTCCGCCTCGTACGCGAAGGTCAGGTTCCGGCCGGTGACTCCCTCATGGGGCTTCGCGCCCGCCGCGAGCCAAGCAAGCGCCTGCTCGCCGGCCGCGAGTTCGCCCTCGACCGTGATGCCCGGGTCGCCCCACTCCCCCAGCAGCAACCGCCCCGCGCGCTCCCAGTGGAGCTTCGCGAGGGCCAGGCAGTCACGCGCGTAGGGGCTCGACGGGTCGAGGTCGCGCTGCGCCTCGAGCGTCGCCTGCGCCAGGGCGTCGGCCTGCCCCCGCAGGGCGGCCCTCGGGTCGCCCTCCTGGCCGTGGGTGCCGCCCACCAGGAGCGCACTCACAACGGCGAGCGCGAGCGTGCAGCGTCGCATGCGACCTCCCTTCGGCCTGAGAGAGGCCGTAGTCGACCATTCGCCGGCGAGCACGAGCGGCCTGCACGAGGAGGCGGGACGCGGCCGACCGAACACAGTCACCACTCAGAGCCCTGGGAGGCGGAGCGTGCGCGGAACCTGCCCACACTGCGGGAGAGCCTTGCTGCCGACCGCGGCCGTCTGCCCGCACTGCGGCGCGACGGTCGCGCGTGGGACGCCGCCGCCTCGCACAAACGCCCTGGCGACGACCGTGCCCGACCCCGAGCACCAGCCGCTCGCGCCGGAGCCGACGCTCGGGGCTCCGCCGGGGCGTGTCGGGCCGCCCTCCGCCCCCTACGCCGGCCCCACGCCGCGCGTCTGGGTCGCGTGCCTGTTGAGCGCGCTCTTCCCCGGCGCCGGCCAGGCCTACGTCGGCCACATCGGCGTAGCCGTTGCGCTTGCGCTCACCTGGTGGCTCGTGCCGGTGCTCTCGAACGTTGTGGCCGCGCTCCACGCGGCCGGAGCCGCACGCCGCGCCGCACTCGAGCTACGCGAGCCCCGCGGCGAGTGGGCGGCGATCGTCCCCGCGTTCCAGATCCTCGTCCAAGCGCCCCTCCTGGTGGTGCTGGTCTCCGTCGTCCTGGCCGCCGTGATGGCCGGCCGCGCCGCCCGCGAAGCCGATGCGCGCCTCGCCCGCCAGCTCCCCCGACCCGAGGCGCTCGGCGGGCTGCTGAGCGCGGGGGAGAGCAAGGTCGAGGGCCTCGTCGCCGGTCCCGCGGAGGGTATGGGCCGGGCAGAGGTCGGGGAATCCGCCCCCGGGGGCCCCGCCGGCGCGCTCCCCCTCGAGACACGAAACCGGCTCTCCCGCGGCGTAGTCTTCCTGGTGGTCGACCGCGGCGATGGGTGGGTTGGCGAGGGGACGGGGATCATCGTCTCGGAGGACGGTCTCATCGTGACCAACGCCCACGTCGCGGCCTACGGGGAGTCGGCACGGATCGGCGCCGTACTCGATTCCGGCGGCCCGGCGGCCCGGGTGTGCGAGGCGGGCCTGGTCTGGGCGCCGCGCCGCCCGACCGACGCGCAGGATGGCGCCGCATCGATGGAGACCCTCGCGGGCGACCTCGCCCTCCTGCGGCTCGACCCCGGCGGGGTGCGACTCACGCCGCTGAGTCTGGGCCGATCGGAGGACATCGTGGAGACGGCCGAGGTGCTGTCGGTCGGCTTCCCGCTCGGGACCAGTCTCCAGGCCGGCTCGAGCGGACCAGCCCCCAGCTTCGTCCGGGGCAACATCACGCGGCTGCAACGCGACGACACCGGCCGCGTTCTCCTCATCGAGCACAGCGCGCCGATCCTCGGCGGCTACTCCGGCGGGCCGCTCGTGACGAGCCAGGGCCTGGTCGTCGGGATCAACGCGGGAGTCGCCGGGGAGAAGATCGCGGGGGCGGTCCCGGCCGAGCGGGCGACGGAACTGCTCACCGGGGGATCGCGATGACGCGCACGATCGACATCGAGTGGCCCTGGGTGGTCGCGCCGGAGCTTCTCGCCGGCGGAGGGATCGTCCTCCGCATGCCCCGCCCCGAGCGCTGGTGCCCCGCGTGCGAGGGCTCGGGGTCGGCCGGCGAGGCCGCCTGCCGCCACTGCGCCGGCACGGGTCTCATCGCCGAGCCGAAGGAGCTGGAACTGCTGCTTCCGGCCGGTCTCAGCCACGGCGCCCGCGTTCCGGTGCCGAGCCACGGGATCGCGTTGCCGGGCGTCGATCGTGTCGGCGACCTGACCCTCACCGTGTACCCCGATCCTCGCGGCGGGACCCGCGTGGTCGGGATGGACCTGTACATGACCTGCACGCTCACGCCGCTCGAGGCCCGCGCGGGCGTGCGCCGCGTCCTGCGGACGCCGGCCGGACGCGTCGCAGTCGAGATCCCGCCCCGGGTGGCCGACGGCTCCGTCTTCGAGGTGCGCGGCGCGGGACTCCCCGACGGCCTGGGCGAGACCGGCTCGCTTCATGTGACCGTCCGCGTGCCGCCGGCCGCGGGGCCGCACCGCCCGGCGCGCGAGGTCTCCTCAGCGAAGGACGCGCTCGCCGCGGGGCGCTACCGGGAGGCAGAGCTGCTGCTGCGGCCCCTGGCCGAGGCCGACCCGCAGGATGGCGAGGTCCACTATCTCCTCGGCCGGACGCTCCTCGCCCGCGGCGAGCCCCGCGAGGCCGTCGTGCCGCTCCGTCGGGCGATCACCGAGGGGCGGTTCTCGACCCCCGAACTCCACGTCACGCTCGGGATCGCCTACCTCCACCTCGACCTGCCCGGCTTGGCGGTGTGGCAGGCGGCGATGGCCCTCCGGGAGCGCCCGCTCCTCGCCTCGGCCGGGAAGCTGCTCGGGCAGGCCCTGCCTCGGTTCCTCTCCGAGGGGCCGCGGGCGAAGGGCTGGCACGAGGTCGCGGCCCTCTCCGCCACGGCGCTCCCCGAGGCCCAGCGCCGCTTCTTCCAGACGGCGGCGCGCGCGTTCCTCGAGCGGGCCGACGACTCCCGAGACCCCGGGCCGCTCCTGCTCGTCGGCGGCGTGTTGCTCGCGATCCACGGCCTGACCAGCCGCGACTACGGTTCGGCCGCGCACGGCATCGACCGCCTGCTCGGGCTCCACGCCCGCGGCTTCGGCGACGACGGCCCGGCGGTCCACGCGACAGCCCTGCTCGACGGCTTCCTCGCCCGCGCGCCCCTCTGGGCTCGCGTGCAGCTCGCCGAGCTGGCAGCCGCCGATGGACGCTTCGACCACGCGCGCGAGGCGATCCTCGCCGACGCCCCGGGCCGCGAGGCCCTGCCCGACGCAACCGATGCCGGGCTCACCGGCCGGTTCGTTGAGGTCGCCGACCGGCTGCGCGCGCTCGCGGGGGAGCAGGGCTCGGCCGATGCCGCCGTCGCCGCGGCGGCCCTCCGGCGGCGAACCGACGCGCTCTTGGCGGAATCGCTCGAGAACCCGGATGAGACCCGCCTCCACCTCCTGGGCGACGCGGTGCGGGATGCTTGGCTCGCGGTCCATCTCGATTCCACCGATCGGGCCGCCCTGGCGCTCCTCGCCGACCTGCAGGACGACCTCTCCGGGGTCGTCGCGCGGTTGCTGGCCCGAGGCGGCGCCCACCGCAACGCCTTCTTCCAGAACACCTTCGACGCTCTGGTCCGCGGCGCGCTGCCGGCGGCGGCCCTCACGCCCGAGGACGCCCTCAAGCTCGGGTCGCGCGGCCTCATGGAGCACTACTGGTGGGTGTTCGACATGCTGTTCGTCGGCCAAGTCCCGCTGCCCGGCGAGTTCCTCGCCGACGCCGTGCCCGGCTGCTATGTGCTCACGAGCTACCGCCTGCTGCTCGCGAACCCCGAACTGGGCGACTACGACCTCCTGCCCCTCCCCAACCTGCAAGACTACTCGCTCCAGCGGGTCGCGCTCGGCCAGGCGCGGGTGACGGTCGCACTCCGCGGAGGCGGGACTCTCGACTACGGTCGCGTGCGCTCGGAGTCCGTCCCCCCCGCGAGCCTCGTCCGGCGCCTGCTGCACGAGGCCCGCTGGACCGCGTTGCCAGCCACCGAGCTTGCCGACCTGCGCGCGGGCTACGGGGGCGAGGAGTTCCGCAGCCCGCCGGAGGAGCGGCCGGCACTGCCCGGCCCCGCGCGCGAGCTGCTCGAGGCCACCCCGCTCGGCGAGGCGACCTTCACCGTCGCCCTGCCCTCGGCCGATGCCGGCACGGCCTACCGGTCTCCCTTTGAGGAGGGCGACGGGCCCGCACCGCGGGACGACCGGTTTTGCCCCGGCTGCGGACGGGAACTGGAGCCCGACTGGGGCTTCTGCGCCCGCTGCGGGCGCGACGTTCGCGCGTTGGGCCCCGAGGGGAGGCGGTAGGCCGTGGAGTGTCCGTCATGCGGCGCGCTGCAGGAATCGGATCGCCGCTTCTGCGCGAGCTGCGGCGCCGAACTCCGGCCCGCACTGGTCCCCCTCGACCCGGCGGCCCCGCAGCTCGCGCCGGCGATCGCCCCACCGCGCGCGGGCGCCGAACCGCGCCTCGGGCGCACGCCGCGTCCCGCCGCGCCACGCGAGGAGCCCCTCCCGCCCAAGTCGGTCGGGCTGGCGGCGCTGCTCGG
>CAZRDB010000205.1:0-8375 GCA_964598695.1 uncultured Armatimonadia bacterium | reverse complement strand
GGGGCCGCCGCCAGAATGCCTTCAACCGCCTTCGACGCCTCCCGGGCGTCCCCTCCGCCGCACAGCCGGCGCGCGGCGAGCACGAGCACCTCAGGGCAGGGATCGCTCTTGAGGACCTCCAGTAGCTGCTCGTGCGTCACGAACGTGTGGCCGACCTCGCTTGGGTTCAGGGCGGCGAGGATCGCGGCGCGTACGCTCTCGTCCGGATCCTCGCGAAGGCGCCGGACCACAAGATCGGCCGCCGGGCTGGACTGGCTCCGATTCCATGCGCTCGTGGCGATATGGGTAGCCAGAACCCGCCGGCACTCCACGTCGCCCTCGAGAAGCAGACGCTCGGTCACCTCGAGGCCGGGGTTCGTCTGCTGCCCGCCATCGCGGAAGGAGCTGCGCGCCAGCGCCAGCGCGAGGCTCTCTCTCGTGGCTTGATCGGTGTCGCTCCGGACGTGCTCACCGATCTCGAGGAACAGGATGCCGGGAAGCGCCGGACCCATGCTGCCCGCAGTCGCCTCGCCGGCAAGCCACTGCGCGAGGGCCCGACGGATGGGCGGATCGTCCTCGTTGAGGAGAAGGTGTAGCGCCGAGGACAGCTCGCCGGAGGGCCCGTGTCCTGGCGCTGTGCGCGGTTGCTCCAAGCGCCAGAGCCCCTTGGCCGCCTCGAGGCGCACCCAGGCGTCGGCGTCGCGCGTGGCGCCCCGCAGGCACTCCGCCAGCCAGTCTGGCCTGGAATCCGCCGTGAGGACCTGGTGACCGCCGGCGACGAGCGCGAGGCAAGCGGCGGCACTGCGTCGAACAGCGGCGTCCTCCGCGGCGAGCCCAGCGCGCAGACGGTCGCATACGCCGGGGGCGAGGCGGGTCGCCGGCGAGGCCCCCCCCGCGATCCATGCCCCTTGCTGCTCGTACTGTGCGAACGCGCCGCCGGCCCATGCACATGCGTAGAGGACCACGCCGATCAGCATGGCCCGCTGGCTAGAGGTTCCCATCCCGTGCGCCTCCCATCTCGTTGCCATCGGTTCGCCCTGAGGACGAACGGTCCGCGCCGTCCGGTCCGTCACATGATGTGGTGGGCCTCCGGGTACGGGTCCCACGCGGCCGGCGGCGCGAGGATCGTCTCGATCGTCACGCACACGGCAAGGTCCATCTCCACGTCGCCTGTGGCGAGCATGGCCGTGAGCTTGGGGAGGAGCGTGACGGCAGCCACCCCCAGGCCGTCGAGGGTTCGGACCGCCTCGAGACGCACCCCGCGGTCCGGGTCGTCAAGGAGTCCGGCGACCCGGCTGGTGTACAGGGCCGCAGGGGCTCCGATCCGGCGCACGGCGGTCAGGGCCGCTCGGCGTCGGCGCGGCTCGGGCGCATCGAACCCGTCGATCGAGGCGGCAGCCCCCGAGCTGCGGAGTGCGCGGAACGCCAACTCCGCCATGTAGGGGCTCTCGTCTCCCAGGAACCGCGCCGCCACCCGCGCGAGTGTGCCGTCGCCCGGGGGCAGCAGATCCACGAGCGCCGTCACTGCAGCCTCGCGCACCGTCGCGATGGAGTTCGGGGGCTCGGCTCCCAGGTACGTGCCTGGGTTACGCTGCGGCAGCTCGACGACGGCGGGCGCGGTATCTTCGAGCAGCGACACGAGCAGAGCCTCCAAGCGCTCGCGCACCGGCCCGTCACGGCCGGCGGAGCCCATGGCGCCGAGGACAGGCCCGTCGCTGCCTCGGGGGCCGGTGACCTGTACCCGCTGGGCCGCGAGGCATGCGCGGGCTCGCACCACGGGATCGGGGTCGCCGAGGGAACCGGCCACTAGTTCGAGCGTATCTGCCCCAGGGGCGGTCGCCGCGATTCGATCAAGGGCCGCGCACCGTACGATGGCGTCGGTGTCGTGGCGAGCCACCTCAGTGAGCTTGCCGGGGCCGACCAACGCAACCGCGCGCAGGCGAACCTGCGGGTCCGCGTCTGAGAGGGCTGCTTCACCGCTGGCCGCTGCGGCCTGGTTCGGGCGCTGGGAGCTGAGCGCCGCGAGGGCCTCGGCGCGCACACGAGGGTCAGGGTGCTGGAGGAACGGGCGCGGCTCGCCCGGCCCAACCTCTCGGCCGGTCCCTCGGTCTCCGTCCATCAGGACCACCTGTCGCAGCTCCGGGCGGAGGCACCAGCGGCGCACCGCGAGTAGCAGCAGTTCTGCCGACTCGCCCTCGGGGCTCGCGGACAGCAGCGAGAGGACCGCTGCCTGGTCGCCGTCGGTCCGGCGGGGGCTGGCCGCGATGAGCGCAGCGGCAGCGGGGGCGGTCTCGGGGGTTCCACGAGTCACGAGGGCGCGGAGAGGCTCGAGCATCGCCTCCGGCGGGGCGAAGCGCCGCGCCAGCGCGGGCAGGGACACCGTCATCAGAGGGGGGGACGCTCCGTCCGACAGGCACTCCTGGAGGAGCTGCTGGGCGATCGTCACGCGCGGCCCGCCCTGAGGCTGCCCGGGCTCCATCAGCGATCGCGAAGCCTCGGGGAGCATCCCGCCACGGGCCGGCATGGTGCCGGTTTGGGTCTCACCAAGCCGGCAGATGGCCTCCGCCGCCAGTCGGCGCAGCTCCGGGGCGGGGTCTGACCGCACGACCGCCATCAGGGCCTCTTCGGTGGGTGGGCTATCGGGTGCCCGGGAGAAGAGGGGCTCCAGGATCGCCTTCCGCACCATCGGTTCGGGGTCGCTGCGCAGCGCCTCCAGGAGGGGAGCGATGCCCGCCCAGCCGGCGCCGAAGGGGCTGACCAGGTCGCCCCGCGCCAGCGAGCAGACCGACATGAGTCCATGGGCCATGGCGGCTCGCGCGACCGGAGTGCCATCCACCAGGACGCCGATCGCCGCCTCGAGCACCACCCCTCCCTGTCGCGTCCCCCGGTCCTCCTCCGCTGCGAGCCGGGCAAGCACAGAACTCAGCGCGCCCGCGAGGGGCGGGTCCTCCTCGACGCGCGCGCGCTCAGCGATCCGGCGGATCAGCCCGTCGGAGAGCAGGTGCGGAGACCCGAGCATCCCTCCGGCCAGCCGGCCCGGCTGTCCCCCTCCGCCCACGGTCAGCAGGACGAGGCAGTCCGCTCCGGCACCACGCACCTCTTGGTCCGGACTGGCGAGGCACCGCGAGAGGGCCTCCTCTGCGTCGGGGCTCAGGCGCACCTCTGCCGGCACAGCCGGGGGCAGAAGTTCGAGCGCCGTGAGGCACTGTGCCGAGGCGAGCGCAACGAGGGGGTCGGCGTCGCGTGTGAGGCGCCGTGTCGTTCCCTGGAGCCAGGAGGGAACCGAACCCGGCGCGACCGAGCCCCGCGACGCGGCCTCCGCGATGGATGTGAGGCATGCGGCCGAGCTGCGGCGGACGGCAAGGTCATCGGAGTGGAGCCCTGCGCGCAGCCGCGCAAAGACCTCAGCCGGCATCGTCATCGGCACGGTGGGCTCGACCCGTGGCCTCGGCGCCCACGGTTGCGCATACCCGCTCGCCCCGCTCACCAGCAGTACCGCGCCGAGCATCAGCCCGCGGACACGAGCTCGCATCGCACGCCTCCCATCCGGGCGATCGGTCACGCGCGTCTTCCCACCGGTCTGATGCCGCTGGGCGACGCCCGATTCGACGGGCCGAGGGAGGCTCCCTGCCCCTCCTTACCGGCCCGCGAGCTGGAGCGGCACCCGGGGCACGCCGGCCACGCCGAGCACCGCAAGCGCCTGCAGGCCCGACCAGACGAGGACCGCGCCGGAGAGCGCCAGAACGGTCAGTCCGGCCGAGCGAGGCCGCTCCCGCCGCAGGACCGAATCGAGGCCCACGAACACCCCGGCCGCGCTCGCGAGTACCGCGACGGGCAGCCACGCGAGGCACATCCACCGCGTCGCCCAGTCCTCACAGAGCTGGCGGAACTGGGGGACTACCTGGGAGAGCGGGGGCGCCCCCGCGAGGAGCTGGGGCCAGGCCGCGCGATGCCTGTGGCCCTCCCGAACCGGCCTGCATACCGCGACGCGAAGTGTGTGGGTCATCGTCGATCTCTCCTCCCGTGCCACGCTGGGCTGGGTCCGCCCGGGGCTGTGCGGGCGCCCCGGATGCCCTGAGCGTAGCCCGGACGCGAGCGCGCGGGCAGGTTCGGAGGTCCCGGATGCGCGCGGCGAGGGTCCCGTTGTTCCGGGACCTCCGGCGGGTCAGCGGCCGAAGAGCGCCGCCATCCCCTCCTCGGAGGAGAAGACCTGTCGCCCACTGTGCGTGGCGCCCGGAGCGATCCGGACACGGTGGCGCCCGGCGAGCGCCGCGCCGAAACGCGCCTCGAGGTGGCGCCCGTAGGCGAGACAGCGCTCGAGCCGCGACGCTCCCTGCGTGAGTGCGCCGGCGCTGGTGTCGGTGAACTCATCGACCGTGGCGTCGCGCTCGCCGCACAGGTAGGTCACCTCGCGCAGCGGGTACTGGGCGAGGATCGTCTCCTCCCCGACGGCCTCCACGTAGCGGCAGGTCGACAGGCCCTCGAGCCCGTAGCCGTAGTCGTTGTAGCCGGCCGGGGCGGGGGAGGGGACCGCGAAGCCGCCGGCCGCGCCGGCGGTCGGCCTCTCGGGGCCGAGGTAGAGGTAGCTCGAGGGCGCCGAGCACGCGTACCGGACGCCGATGCCCGCCGCCGCGAACCGCGCGTGCAGCGCGTTCACTGCCGCATAGCGGTTGACGAACTGACCACCCGCCGAGTGACCGGCGAGGAGGACCGACTCGAGGCGCGGCGCGACCTCGCCCTCGAGGAGCCACCCGAGGATCGCGTCGACGACGGCGAAGGAGCTGATCGTGGCGCCGCAGGAGGCCGACGAGTCCTGCCCCCACGACCACCCGCTCCGCCGCCAGCACAGCGCGCTCGACTCGAAGGGCGCATGTCCGAGGTCCTGCTCCTCGAGGAACAGCGGCGCGGCGACGAGAGTGCTCGCGGCGATCCCCGCGCGGTCGGCCAGGCCCACGAACAGGTCGCGGTAGGCGCCCGCCGCGCGCGGCAGCGCGTCGAGGTGGACATTGAGCGAGTGGAGGACGACGACGGCCACGCGCACGTCGGTCGGTGGCGGCACGTGCATCGCGCACGGCGCCCAGCGGACGCCCCCCTCGCACTCCAGCTCCACCCGGCCGTTGCAGCGGAGCGCCGACGGTGTCCCCGGCCATCGCGCGACCGCGGGGCCGGCCGCGCGGGCGGCCTCCGCCAGGGCCGCCACGCCCAGTGCCATCAGCAACTGCCTGCGCGTCATGCGCCGTCTCCCTCATGGATCCGTCTCGGCCCGTGCCGTGGGCCGGGGCGCGAGCGCCCGTCGTGGAGGACTCGCGCCGGTCGGCCGGAAGGGGCAACGAGCGACCGGCCTGCCGGCTGCTTGGACACACCACGGGAGGCCCCGATGCACTCGCGATTGCTCTGCGGTTGGTCGTTTCTCGCCCTCTCGGCGACGCTTGCCGGCGCGGCGACCGCCGCCGAGCCCGACGCCGACCTGACCGTCCTCAAGGAGCGCCTCCTCGCGCTCGCGCTGCACAACGCGACGTCGCCGGAGACGATCCGGCAGTACGTTGACACCATGACCGAGGAGGGCGCCTGGCCGGACATCGACTACAGGAGCCAGAGCATGGCCACCTGGCCGACGAATGGCCACGCGAGCCGCCTCTGGGCCCTGGCTGCGGCATACCGGCGCGCCGACTCCCCGTTCCGCGGCGATCGGACGCTGCTCGCGGCGACGCTGCGCGGGTGGGACTGGTGGCGCGACAAGGACCCGATCTCCCCGAACTGGTGGAACAACCGTATCGGAGTGCCGCGGGTCGTCTACCGCATGATGCTGCTCCTCGAGGGCGAGATGTCGGCCGAGCAGTGGGCCTACGGGATCAAGGTGCTCGAGCGCGGCAAGATGGGCCTCGTGGGCCAGAACCTGATGTGGACGGCCGAGGTGACCGCGGCCCGGGGTGTCCTGAAGGGCGACGCCGTCGAGACGGCCGAGGCATTCGGGCGCATCGCCCGGGAGACCCGGCTCAGCGCCGGCGAGGGGATCCAGGCCGACGGCAGCTTCCTCCAGCACGGCCTGATGCTCTACTCCGGCGGGTACGGCAGGGGCTTCGCGACCGACTGCTCCGCGTTCGCGCGCCTCGCGGCAGGGACGGCCTTCGCGCTCCCGCCCGAGGCGATCGCCAACCTCTCGATGTACCTGCTGGACGGCGAGCAGTGGGTCATCCGCGGCAACCAGATCGACTACAGCACGGCGGGCCGCGAGATCGTCCGCAGGGGCTACGGCAACGCCTCGGGGATGATCCAGGCTTGCGAGGACATGATCGCGATCGACCCGCCGCGCAGGGCCGAGTTCGAGGCCTGGGCCCGTCGACTCCAGTCGCCCCCCGGGGCGCCCGATCCGCCGCTCGTCGGCAACCGCCACTTCTGGCGGGGCGATCTCATGGCCCACCATCGCCCGACGTATTACGCCTCCGTCCGCATGCCGTCCGCCCGGCTGCGCGAGACCGAGGTCGTGAACGAGGAGAACAAGATCGGCCAGCGGCTCGCCGATGGCGTGAACTTCCTCTACCTCGACGGCACCGAGTACGCGGGCATCTTCCCGGTGTGGGATTGGCAGCGCTTGCCGGGGATCACCTGCGAGCTGACTGGCGACACCACCGTCACGATGGGCAAGCCGGGGGAGCGGACCTTCGTCGGGGGCGTCTCGGACGGGCTCTACGGGCTTGCGGCCATGGACTTCTCGCTCGAGGCGCTCTCGGCCCGCAAAGCCTGGTTCTTCGCCGATGACGCCTACCTCTGCATCGGGACCGGGATCACCTGCGCGAGTGACAAGCCGGTCGTGACGACGCTCAACCAGTGCCTCCTGCGCGGCGAGGTGCGGTGCGGCAGCGAGGCGCCCCCGCTTGGGAGCGGGAGCCGTACACGGATGGGCGAGCGGTGGCTCCACCACGGGGGCGTGGGGTACGTCTTCCCGGCGCCGACCGACGTGGCCGTCTCCAACCGAACCCAGACCGGCTCGTGGCTGCGGATCGCGCCCGTGCCGGACGAGGAGGCAGCGGTCGGTGTCTTCCTCGCCTGCCTCGAGCATGGCGCCGGTCCGCGCGACGCCCGCTACGCCTACACCGTCGTGCCCGGTGTCTCGGCGGAGGAGACCGCGGCGTTCGCCGGCAGCCCGACGGTCGAGGTGCTCACCAACGAGCCCAGACTCCAGGCTGCCCGTGCGACCAAGGCCGGCGTGGTGGGGATCGCGGCCTACGAGGGTGGCGCCATCGACCTCCCGGGCCTCCCGCGGCTCACGGTCAGCCAGCCGTGCCTGCTGCTGTGGCGCGAGGTGGGCGACGAGGTGGCGCTGTCGGTCTCGAACCCGGAGAACGAGGCGGCGACCATCGAGGTGCGCGTCGCGGCGCATCTGACCGGGGCTTGGGCGAGGCCCGAGGGGGAGGGGACGGTCCTCCGCTACGAACTGCCGGGCGACCTCGTCGCGGGCAGCACGGTGACGCACCGGTTCGGGAGGTAGGGGAGCACGCCCCGGGCCGCCGTGCCGGCGCGGCTAGCTGCTAGTCGGCGCGTTCCGGACGACCTTGTGGAGCGCGATCTCCAGGTCGCCGACGCCTTGCCCCCTCTGGCCCGCAGGCTGCACTTCGCGAGTGGGGGGCGGCTCGTCTGGCGCTCCCCGTGCGTGGGCGAGCACGCGGCAGAGCACGTCGCCCCGAGACCTGCCTCTGCGATGCTTGGAGGATGTAGCTGAGATGACCCAGTCGCAGTGGTCCGTGAGGAACTGCGCTAGGCTGCTGTAGCCCTCCTCGTCGGCGGGCGGCCGGTACAGCTCGATGACCCCAGACACGCGACTGAGCCGGCGGGAGAGCTGCCGCATCTGCCCCTCGAGCTGCTCGTCTGACTCGTCGTCCATGCGGTCATTGCGGTATGCCTGCTCCACGCGCGGGAGGACGGCCACGAGTCGGATGCCGCGCGTGGCGCCACCGGCTCCGCTCCCTGTGCCGCGCCACGCTTCGGCGAGCTTGCCCACCTCATCTGCTACGAGTGTGTCGACCCCTCGTGCAAGCGTGCAGAAGACCGTCAGGAGGATGGCGCGGGGCGGCTCCCCACGGTTCTGCTCCTGCACCGCCTCAAGCTCGGCGACGCGTTCAACCAGATCGCGAAGCCCCTGGCGGATCGGCTCCTCCGGCCAATCCGCGATGTCTCGATGCCCGAATGCCCCAACCCGGACGTGGCGCCAGCACCCCCTCCGCGCCAGGTCGAGGAACTCATCGGCGTTCACGTGCAGGTCAAGCTGCGACCGAGGCGGCAGGCTCGCGACATCGAGGTAGTCCATGCCAGTCGTGTAGGCACTCTGGAGGATCGCCTTGAGTGAGCGCGACCCGTGCCTGTACCGACCGACCATCAGGAACGCGTGCAGCAGGCCG
>CAZRDB010000204.1:0-8408 GCA_964598695.1 uncultured Armatimonadia bacterium | reverse complement strand
GAGCCGGATCTGGTGCTCATCGACGACCGGACCGCGACGCGGAACGTCGAGGCGAGGACAGACTGAGGAGGGCGTGGCATGGCCGCTGAGGCGGAGCATCGCGAGCGACGGGGCGAGCCCCATCGCTCCGCCGTTTACCACTCCTGCTGCGTGCGACCGATGATCATGTCCTGCCACTCGCGGCTCATCGTCGCGAACCGCGCCGACCAGCCGGAGATCCGGACCGAGAGGTTCGGATACCGGTCGGGGTGTTCCTGGGCGTCAAGGAGCGTGGCCGTGTCGACTACGTCGACCTGCAGGTAGAAGCCGCCGAGGTCGACGAACGTCCGGAGCAGCGCGACCAGAGCCTCGAGCCCCTCCTCGCCCCGGACGCTCCCGGGGTGGAGCTTCAGCTCGAGCGTCGCGCCGTTCGGCGTTCGGGTGAAGTCCATCCGGCAGGTGGAGCGGACCACCGCGGTCGGGCCCTCGCGATCGCTCCCCGGCGCCGGGCTGAAGTTGGTCGCGAGGATCTCGCCCCGCCTGTGGCCGGCCGCCGTCGCGCCGCGCTCGTCGCGCCAGCCGACCTCCCGACCGAAGGTGCTGATCCCAGCCGGCCGGAGCACTCCCTCCCGCTCGCGGACCCGGGCCACGAGATCGGTGTAGTCGTCGAAGACCCGCCGCATGAGCCCGTCGGCCTCGGGGCCGTCGTTGCCGTAGAAGCGCAGCCGGCTCCGCACCTGGCGCCGCAGCTCCTCGTGGCCCTCCCAGTCGGCGCGCAGGATCTCCACCAGCGCGGGCAGCGTAAGCCGCTCCTCCTCGAACACGAGCGTGCGGATCGCGAGCAGGCTGTTGACCACATCGGCCAGCCCGCCCGCATGGGGCGCCAGCGCCGTGTAGCGGGCGCCGCGCTCGTAGTAGCCGCGGCCACGCTCGATGCAGTCTTCGATGATGAGCGACAGCAGGGGCGAGGGCGGGCCGCCGCGCGCGAAGCCGTCGGCCGCGGTGTGCAAGGCGTCGATCTGCGCCGCGAGCCGCTCGTGGAACCGACCGTAGAGCGCCTCGAAGCCGTCGCACTCCGGCACGGGGCCCTCGCCGACGACTCCGAGGCTCTCCTGCAGCAGCCGCAGCGCGTCGAAGGGCGCGTACGAGAAGCAGGTCGCACCCGGGACCTGAACCTCCCAGCAGCCGTCGTTGGCGAACCGTCGCGCCTCCTCGAGCGGGTAGCCGAAGCGGGTGAGGCCCTCGAGGACAACCTCCTCGCCGTAGATCGCGACGATGCCGCCGCCCTGCCGCTGGACCTCGGCAATCCGCCGGAGGAGCCGCTCGGGGCTGTTGCGGCTCACCCGGACCGCGATGGGGAAGTCGCAGATGTGCAGCTCCTCGACGATGTCGAGCACGAGGTAGGTCACCTCGTTGGTGACCGCGACGCCGTCCGCGTCGACCCCGCCCAACACCACATTCTGGTAGTACTGGCCGTCGCCGCTCCCCCACCCCGCCTCCGGTACCCCGGTCCATTCGGTGCCCTTGATCCAGAAGTGGGCGAGCACCTCGCGGGCCTCATCGAGCGAGGTCCGCCCCTCGGCCAGATCGCGCGCGAGGAAGGGGCCGAGCATCTCATCGAGCCGGCCGAGCCCCAGCCAGTTGCCCGCGAGGCGCTGGAAGGCCCAGAGCATCCACAGCGACTGGACCGCCTCGTGGAAGGTCGCCGGCGGCTGCTCGGGCACGCGGGCAAGGAGCGCCGCCAGCTCGGCGTAGCGCTCCCGCTCCGGGCCGGCCGAGGCCTCCGCGAGCCGGGTCAGTTCGTCGACGTGGCGGTCGGTCCAGACGCGGGCCGCGTCGAGGCACAGCAGCATCGCGCGGAGGAAGTCCTCGCCCTTGGCGTCGAGGCCGCCGCGCGCAAGCCGCTCCTCGCACAGCGCCCGGAGGCCGCCGTAGCCGAGCCGCAGGGCGCGGTCGAAGCCTCCCGTCGTATGGCTGGTGCTCGGGCAGCCGACGACGGGCATCTGGTGCCGCGCGGCCTCGAGCAGGGTCGCGCTGCCGACGATCCGCTCGCCGGGGGTGAGCCGCAGGGGCGCCCGCTCCGCGATCCGCAGGAGGGCACGGGCGTAGTGCATGTCGGGCGAGAGCCCGGTGATCTCGTCCTCGGCGAGGCCGAAGGCGCAGGGGGCCATCGCCCGGCCGTGCTCGCCGGAGAGGCTCCTCTGCGCCAGCTCGTGGGTCGCATCCGAGAGACGCCGCGGCTGCTCCGGGCGGTAGGCGCAGTCCCACCCGCGCGCGGCTGCGCCGCCGAACAGGTAGAGCCCGTGGCCGAGTGCGCTGACCCGGGGGTGTTCGCTCATCTGTGCTCCTCACGCCCTGCGGCTCAGGCGAGCACGCGGTGGGCCTCGCGCAGGCGCTCCGGGATGCACAGCTTGCCGCGGCAGCCCTCCTGGCAGGCGCCGCAGTCGGTGCAGGCCGTGGCGCGGCGCTCGGCCGGGAGGCTGGCATAGGCGCTGCGGCCCATCTCCCACCAGCCGTACTCGGCCGCGTACATCTGGTAGCGGAAGATGAGCGCCGGGCTGAGGCCGTGAGGGCAGGCGGCGGTGCACTGGCCGCAGGAGGTGCAGGTGCGGCCCAAGGCATAGGCCCGCGCCTGCTCGACGGCCGCCTTGTCGACGAACTGCTGCCAGTTGTGCGCGAAGAAGCCCATCTCGTCGACGAACTGCTCCGTCGTGACGGTCTTGCAGATCGTCGTCCAGCAGTCCTTGTGGAGCATGTCGGCCCACACCGAGCGGCGGGCGGCGCCGTCCTCGGGGACGCCGCGCCACGACTTCATGACCATGCCGCCGATGCCTTTGTCGCGGGCCTGCAGCATCAGCGGGTCGATCTGGTCGGCATTGGCCGGCTGGTAGTTGGGCATGAAGACGTCCCACCAGTCGACGGAGAGGCCGGCCTCGAGCACGGCAGCCACGTTGTCGTGGGAGGTCAGGCCCAGGCCCTTGGCCATGCCCTGGTCCTTGTAGCTCCGGAAGCGCTCGGCGATGCCCTCGTCCTTGGGGGCGCGGGGATCGACGGTCGGGTAGAAGACAAGGTCGACGTGATCGGTGCCGAGCGTCTCGAGATCGCGCTCCAGCTCCCCGTCGCCGAGCCCGCACTTCAGCCCGAGGATGAACTCGTCGCGCCGATCCTTGATCGCCTCGGCGATGGTTCGGATGGCTTGGCCCCCGGCGTAGCCCGCCGAGGTGTGGACGAAGTTCATGCCCCACTCGAGCCCGCGCAGGATCACCGCCGGCTCGCGGGTCGAGACCGTGCCTTGCGACAGGATCGGGACCTCGAGGTCGAGCCGCTCGAACTTCCGGCGCGGGATCGGCTTCGGCTCCCGGTCGTCCTGCGCGAGCGCCGGTAGGCCGGTCGTCGCGGCAAGCAGCGCGCCCCCCGCGGCCGCGGTCTGTACGAACTCCCTGCGAGAGACGCGCATGGCACTCATCCTTCCGGGGTGGTGGGCGGCCATGGCGCCGCTCCGACGGTTGCAGGTTCCCCCTGAGCGTTCGCGGTCCTCCCCGCGCGTCACCTGGGGCGCGTTCGCGCGTCAGAGGCCTGTACGGAGAGGAACCGAGGAGCGGGAGTCGCAGGCCTCGTGACGCGGCGCGCCGAAGAGGGTGGGAGCCCCCTCGGAGGATCGCCGCGCGCGCGGTACGGAAGGACGGTCGGCCGTGGGACTCATCGAACGGATCCGGAACGCGGTACGAACCAACCTCGCCGAACTCGCGGAGCGTTTCGACAACCCCGACGAGCGGCTCGTACAGCTCATCCAGCGGATGGAGCGCGACCTCGACGACGCGCGCATGGAGCTGGGCGCCGCCGCCCGCGAGGAGAAGCGGATGCAGCGCGACCGCTCGGAGGCGCTCGGCGAGGTCGACTCGATGCGCGACCGGGCCCGCACGGCGCTCGCCAAGCAGCAGGAGGATCTCGCCCGCGAGGCCCTGCGTCGCTCCGAGCACGCCCGGGAGAAGGCCGAGCGGCTCGCGCACGATCTCGGGCTGCAGCGCGATGCGACGCGGCTGTTCCGCGAGCATGTGGGGGCCCTCGAGGCCAAGCTCACCGAGGCGCGCGAGCGGCTCGAGCTGCTCCGCGCTCGCGAGCGACTCGCCGAGGCCCAACGCTCGATGGCCAAGCGGGTCGCCGGGGCCGAGATCGGCGTCTCGGGGACACTCCAGTACCGGCTCGACGAGCTGGAGGCCGAAACGCGGGCCCACCAGGAGCTGTTCGGCAACCCGCTGGAGACGCTGGATGAAGAGGACCGGCTGAACGAACTGCTCGCCGAGCTGCGGGCCGAGCAGAAGAGCAAGCCCGACAGGCCGGCCGACGGTGGGGAGGGAGCGTAGCATGGATCCCTATCTCGCAGCGTACTGGTGGATGCTCGGCATCGGCGGCGCGGGCCTCCTGCTGCTCTCGCTCGGCGGCCACCTGCACCTCGGCCACGACGTGCACATCGGCGACCATGGCGGCGGAGTGGACGTCGGAGGCGGCCATGCCGAGATCGGCCATCTCGGCCACGGAGCGGAGGCGCACCTCGGGGAGCATGCCGAGGCGCACGTGGGTGGGCACGAGGCCGGCGGGCAGGGGCCCGACTCCGCCGCCGGCGAGATGCCGTTCACGTTCAGCTTCCTGAGCCCCTTCATCGTCTCGACGTTCGTCGCGTTCGGCGGCGTCACGGGCCTGACGCTGCGCTGCTGTGGCTACAACGGGCCCTGGACGCTCCCGCCGGCGCTCGGCGGCGGGCTGCTCATGGCCTGGCTCACCGTCTCCGGGCTCAACTGGGCGCTGACTCGCTCCCAGGGCAGCACGAGCTTCCGGGGCGCGAACATCATCGGCTTCGAGGCCGCGGTGATCACCCCGATCCCGGCCGGCGGCGTGGGCGAGATCGCGTTCACCGTGAAGTCGGTGCGACGAACCGCGGCGGCCCGCTCCTCGGATGGCGCTGCGATCCCGCGGTCGACGCGGGTCACGATCGTCGACCAGCAGGGCGCGGAGTACCTCGTCCGGCCGACCACCGACGAGCAGCTGAGGCTTCTCGACTCCTCGGTCCCGAAGCCGCCGGAGGACGGGTCGTAGGGGCAGGGCGCGTGCCGCGCTCTGCATGGGTGTCAGGCGTCGCGCGTTCGCGGCGCGGGAGGGAGTGCGTCGATGGGTGGCTCGGCGGTAGGGATCATCGTTGGCAGTGTGTGTACGTTCCTTCTGCTCGTGTTCGGCTTCATCGCCTCGCGCTGGATGAAGGCGGCTCCGAACGAGGCGCTGATCATCTACGGGACGCGCGGCTTCCGCTGCGTCGCGGGCGGCGGCACGTTCGTGGTGCCGGTCTTCGAGCAGGTCTCGCGCCTGTCGCTCGAGATCATGACCCTCGACGTCAAGACGCCGGCCGTCTACACGATCCACGGCGTCCCGATCATCGTCGACGGCGTGGCGCAGGTGAAGGTCGACGGTTCGGACGAGATGATCCGGACGGCGGCCGAGCAGTTCCTCGGCAAGAGCGTCGCCCAGACGATGCAGGTCGCGCTCCAGACGGTTGAGGGCCACCTGCGGGCGATCCTCGGCACGATGACGGTCGAGGAGGTCTACTCCAACCGCGACGCCTTCGCCATGCGCGTGCAGGAGGTCGCCGCGAGCGACCTCGCCAACATGGGCCTCCGGATCATCAGCTTCACGATCCGTGACCTGCGCGACGAGCACGGCTACCTCGATGCCCTCGGCCTCCCGCGGATCGCGCAGGTCAAGCGCGACGCCGTCATCGGCCAGGCCGAGGCCGACCGCGACGCGGCGATCCGCTCGGCCCAGGCCCGACAGCAGGGCGAGCAGGCGAAGTACGTCGCCGAGGCGCAGATCGCGGAGGCCCAGCGCGACTACCAGATCAAGGCCGCCGAGTACAAGAAGGCGGTGCAGGCCACCCAGGCCGACGCCGACCTCGCCTACGAGCTGCAGAAGAACATCTCGGCACAGAGCGTCAAGCGCGAGGAGATGCAGATCAAGGTCGTCGAGAAGGACGGTCTGATCTCGGTCGAGGAGAAGGAGATCGAGCGGCGCAAGAAGGAGCTGCAGGCCCAGGTCGAGCGGCCCGCCGACGCCGAGAAGTACCGCATCACGACGATCGCCACGGCCGATCAGCAGAAGACCATCGCCGAGGCCCAGGGCCGCGCCGAGGCCGCCCGCGTGGTTGGCGTCGCCGAGGCCGATGCCTCGAAGGCCCGCGGTCTCGCCGAGGCCGATGTGAACAAGGCGCGCGGCCTCGCGCAGGCGGAGGTTCAGGCGGCCCAGGGCCGTGCCGAGGGCGAGGCCATCCTCGCCAAGGGCGGCGCCGAGGCGACCGGAATGGCCAAGAAGGCCGAGGCGTGGCAGCAGTACAACCAGGCGGCCATCCTCGAGCGCGTGATCGAGGTGCTGCCGCAGATCGCCGAGGCGATCGCCCGGCCGCTCGCCCAGACCGAGAAGATCGTCATGATCAGCAACGGCGGCGAGGAGACCGGCGCGGCCAAGATCACGGGCGACGTGACCCGGGTCATCAGCCAGCTCCCGCCGGTGATCGAGGCGCTCGCCGGGATCGACGTCCAGGGGCTCGTGAAGAGCCTCCCGGGAATCGCCCCGACCGGCGGAACCCCGAGCGCGGAGAAGCCCGCGACCGAGTAACCGCGGGTGGCAGTGGATCGGAGACGAGGCCGGGTCCAACCAGTGCCCGGCCTCGTTGTCTTCTACGACGCGGCAGCCGCACTGCCGCCGGCGGTGATCAGGCTCGCGCAGCCACCAGGAGCGTACCCTCACGCACGTCGGTGACTACGCCGCGGACGAGTGGGGGCGCTCCGGGCCCGGCCCACGGCGTCTCCGCGCGGAGGTAGGTCTCCGTCGTCCCGTGGATGAGGCCCTCCCGCTGGTCGCCCTCGACGACGAAGGCCACCTGGCGGCCCACGTGAGCCGCCAGGAACCGGGCCTCCAGCTCCGCGCCGAGGTCGAGCAGCGTGTGGACCCGCCGCTTCTTCTCCGGCCGAGCGATCGGATCGCCCAGCGCCACGGCGGCGGTTCCCGGCCGCGGGCTGTAGGGGAAGACGTGCAGCCGCGATGGCTCCAGGCGCCGCACCACCTCGACCGTCGCGGCGAAGTCAGCCTCCGACTCCGTCGGGAAGCCGACGAGCAGATCGAGACCCACGGCCAGGAGGCCCACCCGCCCGCGCAGGTCGGCGATCCGCTCGAGCAGCGGCTCGATCGCCTCGCCCCGGCCCATCGCGCCCAGCACCGCCGGCGAGCCCGACTGCAGCGGGATGTGCAGGTGGGGGCAGATCCGCCCGCCGGAGGAGGCGACGACCTCGCACAGCTCGTCGGTGAGCCAGTCGGGCTCGATGGAGCCCAGCCGCAGGCGCGGGAGGTCGAGCGTCAGCGCCTCGCGCAGCAGCGCGGCCAGTGTCGGCGCGCCGGGCAGTGTTCGGCCCCAGCCGCCCAGGTTGCAGCCAACGAGAACGACCTCGGCGAAGCCGCCGCCCTCGAGCGCGCGCAAGGCCGACAGCGCATCGTCCCGGGGAAGGCTGCGCTCCCGCCCGCGTGCCAGCGGGACCTTGCAGTAGGCACAGAACCGGTCGCAGCCATCCTGGAGCACCAGCCGGGCCCGCGCGTGCGCCGTGTGCGCTGGTCGCGCGGGGAGCAGTCCGGGCGGCGTGGGCGTGGCCGAGGGACGCCGCCCCTCGAGCAGGGCCTGGGGCAAGTCGGCCAGCTCGACGCGGGCGAGCGCCCAGTCGACCTCCTCGAGCCCCTCGAGCGTGGCCGCGTCGGTCTCGGCGTAGCAGCCGACCGCCACGACGAGCGCCGACGGGTGGGCGCGGCGGAGGCGGCGCAGCAGGCGGCGGGAATCGCGGTCGGCCTCGGCCGTGACGGTGCAGGAGTTCACGATGCAGACATCGGCCGCCGCCTCGTCGGTGAGCACCGTGTGGCCCGCGCGCTCGAGCGCGGCCCGCAGCGATTCGGAGTCGGCCTGGTTCAGCTTGCAGCCGACGGTCAGGAGTGCGACGCGCTGTGCCCCGCCTAGCACGGCGGGGGCCCTCCGGGTCGGCGGAGCCCGCCCACGAGGCGGACGTGGCTCCACAACAGACAGGCGAGGATCCGCGCGGGCGTGCGGACGGGGTGGAGGCCTCCGCTGCTTCGGAGGGAGCGCGCGGTCCAGGCGTCGGTGAGGGCGCGGCCGACCTCGGGCGCCGAGAGGTAGGTGACGAAGGCGTCGCGGCAGACGTCGTTGCGCAGGAAGACATTCTCGAGCAGGTGCATCGCGCCCCAACTGAACTTGTGCTGCCGGTCCCAGGTCTCCTGGTAGACGGCGAGCCGCTCGGCCGTCGTCTTGTCCCAGTTCTCGATCAGCGTCTGGACCGCCAGCAGGCCCGACCACATCGCGTAGAGGATCCCCTCGCCCGTGAAGG